>JAZOQH010000035.1:0-147397 GCA_045655965.1 Bacteroidales bacterium
GTGGCCTTCTAAAAAAATAAAAAGAAAACCGCCGCGGGATGACGTCTCACATTTCATTCACATCTGGAGACGCCACAGGGGTGACGTCTCTACAGGGTTATTCTGTGAAAAAAATTATCTTTTTTTATTCCAAAATTCTAAAGTTCTAAGATTCTTAAATTCTTAAATTCTAAAAACCTCTCCCGGTTCTGGTATGACGATATTCTTAAATCCTGCTTTCTTCAGCACTTCGCTATATGGCACCTGTGCTTTGTAGTCGCCATGAACGATGAACACCTTCTTCACCTTCTCTGGATTCTGACATCTGAGATATTCCTCCATCTCCTTATAGTCGGCATGACCGCTGAAGGCATCGATGCTGAAGATTTCTGCCTTGACAGCATGAGGCATGCCGAAAATAGATATCTCTTTCTCTCCATTCAAAATACGAGCGCCGAGGGTAGTAGGAGCGCAGTAACCGATAGCGAGGATAGAGTTCTTCGGATTGTCGATGTTATTTGCAATATGATGCTTCACTCTGCCAGCCTCCATCATACCTGAAGCAGAGATGATGATACATGCCTCGTCTCTCCTATTCAAAGCCTTCGAATGATTTACATTGGTAATATATTTCAATGTTCCAAAACCGAATGGGTCTTCATCATATTCAAGTACTTCTGCCACATCTTTGTTAAACAGATCCAGATGCAGACGGAAGATATTAGTCGCGTTGACAGCCAAAGGACTATCTACATATACCGGAATGAATGGAAGTTTCTTCTCGTTATAGAAATTGTTGAGTATATATACAATCTCCTGCGTCCTTCCGATAGCAAACGACGGTATAATGAGTTTGCCTTTTTTCTCCACACATGTATGCTTAATAATTCTTAACAACTCATCTTCCGACAGCTGTTTGTTCTGATGCAGTCTGTCGCCGTATGTACTTTCCACGATGAGATAGTCGCATTGAGGGAAGGCGTCGGGAGCACGAAGAAGATAGTTGTTATTACGTCCTATATCGCCAGTGTAACCGATACGTGTCACTTCACCAAACTCGTCAATCTCGATAGTGGCTGCTGCACTGCCAAGGAGATGTCCTGTATTAGTGAATTTCACCTTTATATTATTGTCGATATGAAACTGACGGTTGAGAGGAACACTGATAAAAAGGTCTAAGCATTCTCTTGCCTCCTTCTCCGTATATATAGGGTCGACCGGTTTCAACCCTTGACGTGCTCTCTTCTTGTTAAACCATATCGTATCATTTTCCTGAATAAAACCGCTGTCAGGCAACATGATTGAACATAGATTACGTGTAGCGGCGGTACAAATCACAGAACCACGAAAGCCTCTCTTATAGAAATATGGTATCAATCCAGAATGGTCAACATGGGCATGTGTCAAGATGATATGGTCAATCTCGGCAGGGTCAACCATAGTGTTTCTGTTTAAAGAATCTGTCTCAAGACCTTTGCCTTGAAACATTCCACAATCGAGAAGTATCTTCTTTCCATGACGTGTGGTGATGAGGTGCTTGCTACCTGTCACCTCTCTTGCTGCTCCGATAAATTTTATTTCCATATCATTAAAATTAAAAAGGCATCCACATAAAATGCAGATGCCTTAGTTATTACTTAATAATGTTAATTTGTCTTGTCATCACTCCTGACTCTGTCTCGATATTCAAGATATAAAGTCCTGAGTTCAATTCGCTGAGGTCGAGAATTGTTTCATCAGTATCGACATCTTGTCTCATAACGACTTGTCCTGTCATGTTAACGACTGTCAATGATTTCATTTGCTCAGCCTTGACATTGACTTTATCTTTCAATGGGTTTGGATAAACCTCAACCTTATCTAAATTGTTTTCATTTAATGAAGTGATATCAACCATAACGAAGTCGTCTGTTGAATCTGCAGCGAGTCCATATTCTGATTCACAATCTTCATCAGCATAATAAGCTGTTACTTTATAATATGCTGTTCCGACTTTGTTGTTCATATCTGAATATTGGAAGTGGTTCATACTTGGAACATCAACCAAATTTCCAATAAACTCATAATTGACATTGTCTTTGCTTCTATATACTTTATATTCTGTAAGTGACAAACTTGTCTCCATTCTGTCCCATTCAATCACTGCACCGAACTCATTGTCATACCAGTAATATTCTGCTGTGATATTTGTTGGAGGAACACATTCATTTATCTCTACACAAGCTTCGTTTGAAGGATTTGACACGAGAGCTGACTTGACAGACTTCACTGTATAACAATGGCTGCCGTCTGGAACATTTTCATCAACGAATGTTGTTGTCTCGAAGTATGAAGCAAGCACTACATCGCCACGTAATATTCTGTAATATTCAGCTGTCTCAACAGCATCCCATTCTAATGTCACGACATTACCGTCTGCTGTTGCTGTAAGATTTTCAGGATGTGAGAGAACTTCAACTGTCACTGTTGCTGTTGCTGTTTGAGATGCGCATGTAACAGTTACTGTAAATGTTGTTGTCTCATTCAAAGTTGCATGTACTGTACTTGCGCTAGCATCATCCAAAAATTCAGCAGGTTCCCAGCTGTATATTATATTATCATTATATGAATCTGTTGCTGTTGCTATGAGTGTTGCCGTCTCACCTTCAACGATGAATCCTGGATTAGCGTATGCTGTCACTTTAAGTTTCTTGACATTGACACTTACTGTTTCGCTCTTTGGTGATTCGACGTCTTGATACACTGATGTAACAGAATAACTGTATAAGTTCTGGCTTAAGTCGTTATCGGTATATGTTGTCGCTGACAAACCAGAAGCGATTTTAGTGTTGCCACGATATACGTTATAAGTAGCTCCAGTCACTGTTGGTGTCCATGTCAAAGTAACGTCGGTATCATCCACAGTGGCATTGACATTTGCTGGAGGTGTCACCACTGTAACTGTCACAGAAGCTGTTGCTGTTGCATTGCCGTCGTTGACTGTACATGTGTAAGTTGTTGTCTCGGATGGTGTAGCTACCGGATTATAAATGTTAGCATTGTTCAATCCTGTTGATGGTGCCCATGAATATGTGTAGTTATATGAACCGCCGAAAGCGTCTGCATTCAAGGCAACGCTCTCTCCTGCTCCGATTATATCAGGTGTTGCTGTTACACCTACCTCAAGAGTTTCGTTAGCATTTTCAACGATATTGATTGTTGTCTGATATGTTACCTTGTTATATCCGAACACTGTCAATGTTGCTTCTCCGAGTTCCATCGGTGCTTCATATTGAATCTTTGCCAAACCATTAACGAAGGTAGCAGTACCCATTATCTCACCGTTTCTTGACAATGTAGCAAGAGCGTCTGTTGCGTTAGTAGCATTGACTCTGAATTGTGTCGATTGCTTTGACATTTCTGAGTTGTGAGTTACACCCATATTGGCTGGGACAGCATTACGTAAAGTAAGAGTTGGGTCGCCGAAGAAAATCCATGTGTTATAAGTAGCCTTATATGCGTCGTTGTTTGAACCCAAATCCAAAATCTTCATATTACCGTTAAGACATACGCCGCCAGCTGTACGTTTGATATTATTTGCTTTTGATTCTACCAAAATATCAATCATCTCATCCTGTCCATACATTGGTGGTGTCCAAGGTTGTGATATCCATGAGAACATACCGCCGATAGCACCGGTAGGCTCGCCAGTAGTGTTGTTTGTCGCACGCATCCATGCCTCAGCGAAACAAGGCTGATAATATGTATATTCACCATTGTTACATGCCACTGAGATAATGAATGGCAACTTGTTGTCGTTAGTCAAAGCGTTTACGTATGAGTTGTTGTAATTGTAAACTGCCCATCCTGTTGGATATCCGTGGTTGCAATAATTGATGAAGCTGACGCCTGCATTGATATGTTCGCTTATCATTGCTGCAGAAGAAGTAACACCTGACACATTAGAATAATCGCGGTGAACAGATGAGTAATTGTAATTCAACAAATCGTCTCTGATTTTATCGATATGTTGATAATCGTCTTCGCCATTATGACCTGCTGATCCTTCTTTGTGAGATACGCCTTGTCCCACTGTGAGCCATGTATCGTTAGCGTTTATGTCTCTTTCATAATGAATGACTTTATTGACATGTGTATTTACGTCAGCGACAGACTCTACTGAAAAACGACCGATGATAAGTTCGTTGTATGAATCGTTACCTTCTATTTGGCCAAACCACCAGTCAGAATATCCAGAATAGTCTTCGTAATAATTACCTGCCTGAAGATACTTACCTAAAAGGTGCGCATAGTCACCAACGATGATAACGTGTGTAAGGTTAGGATTGTTGTTGTATTCTGTTGTGATATATGACTTAACAGGATCGGCAGTGTTGCCAGTCTCATCCATGCTTACAATAGTAGTCTTACGTCCGATAGAGTTCTTCCAATCCACGAAAGGCTGCATCGCATCGATGAAGTCGCTGTGACATATAATAAGCAAATCGCCTTCTTCTTCAACGACGGTATATTTTGCTCCGGCTTCGTCATAATTTATGAAACGACTTGAATAGATGTTCTTGAATTCAGAATCCATCTTGATAGTGCTAGAACGTCTGTTCAAAACGTTTTTCGCTTCGCCTTCTGTTTCAAAGACTTCAATTTTCATCTTGTTATAAACTCTTAACACTTTGCTTACTGGGTTATAAGCAAAAGGAGTCACTATAACATTTTGTCCGCGGAAGTCGCGAAGGATGTAAGGGTCGTTGAGTTTCACTTGTGATGCTGGGAAGAACGCATCGTTTTGATAGACGTCGCCGTATGTATAAGGTACGTCTTCAGGATTGACAGAACGTGGGAAGTCGCCTCTGAAAGGTGCCAACTCAACATTAGGATAGTCAACGTAACTCACGTCGAGAACGCGTACATCCATATTAGAATAGTCATTAATAATTAAAGGTAATGACAATGAGATAAGACCTGGCTGACCTGCTTCCACAAGTGTCGCCATGTCATCGTTAGATAATTCTACAGAAATACCTCTTGAAGTCATAACTTCATTGGTATAAAAACCATTAAGAACGAGGTCGACGACGACAGATTTATCTGTCGATTTCAAAAGCGTTGTAGTATAGCTTTCATTAGTCTTGGAATTGAGAGAATGCCACTCCTGGGCAATTGCAGTATGCAATAGAAATAGTCCGATGATTGTTAAAAATACTTTTCTCATGTTTTGATATTTTTTTTTGCAAATATAAAAAAAAGAGCGACATTTCAAAACGCCGCTCCTTACCTATTTTATAAAAATAGTCTTTATTATTTTTTATTATTTCCGAAAGTCATGACAAATCCGATTCTGGCATTGGCAACTTTATATGATGTCAACATCTCAATAGGAGAAGCCTTGAACTTAGTTGCGATCATAACATTATCAGTTACAGCAAAAATATTGATATTCTTCAATCTGAAACCGATACCGACTCCAATGCAATTGTTTGAAAATCTTGACAAGGTGTAACTTGCAGTGAGATTCATTACTTTCAAGAATGTGCCACTATAAGCGAGTGTCATTGCTGGACGGATTTTCTCATTCATATAATACAACTGGCTTATTGCAGTAACTCTCAACATAGGGCATAATTCATAATAACCTTGAAGCATGATTCTTGTCTTCAACGTAGTCTTGTAGTCACCGCCATCATAGATAGAGTCATTATCCCAAACATCTTCTACCAAGTTAGTATACAAATCAGTGAAGTCGATATTCATATTCATCAAATCATCGAAGTCATCTATCAAAGCATCATTAACGACTACATTGTCTTTGTGGTTATGTTTAACTTTTGATTTTCTCCATTTGATATATCCGAGGTCATAAACACCTGCTGCCACACCGAAGTGTTCATTAAAAGTATAAGACGCTCCGAAATCGATACCGAAGCCGATGTTTTCTCTAGCATCAAAGATTTCATCCAAGATAATGGTATCCATATCGTAAAAATGCGATGTGAAATCACTAAAGCTATAGACATCATCAACGTTTAATATTGTTGAAGCTTTAAAATTGATATTAACATCTGCTGTCATTTCATAAGTATTCTCATCGGTATATATCTTTGTCTCATCATCATTGACAGATATATTTGCTGTTCCGAGCAAGAGTTTAGGTCTGACACCTATCGAAAGTTTATCATTGATTTTATATTGCAAGCCCAAAGCCATCTCAGAATACATGCTCATATCAGCACCTATGCTGAAATCTGCTGGATTGTCTTGACCAAGATAGTTACCATTACCATTAATAAAGAAACCTAAGAAATCTCTTGAATAATGTAATTCTGTATTATATTTATAGCGCCAGTTGAAGTCAACGAACAAATTACCTGCCTTGAAGCCAAGACGGAAAATGTCGATAGAGAAGTTGGTATTGATTAAGTTATCGTGCTCATCAAGACTGTTGATAAACTGGTTGGCATTGATAGCTACCGGAGCTCCGTCAACGAAGTTGTAAAGATTCTGATATCTTACACTGGAGTTGTACACCGACAAACCAATATTTGAAACGACTGCGCTTAAAACGAATTTTGATTCAACAGGAATTGCAGGATTATAAAAATTGTTATATG
This sequence comes from Bacteroidales bacterium, assembly GCA_045655965.1. Lineage (GTDB taxonomy): Bacteria > Bacteroidota > Bacteroidia > Bacteroidales > F082 > Limimorpha. The sequence goes on from JAZOQH010000035.1 coordinate 6,585, forward strand.
ATGAATTTGGCAATAATGTCAAAGACATAGCGTCGCTCTGTGCTTTAGATGTCATAACCGATAACAAAAGCACCATCATTATGAATAATCTATTTATCTTCTTCATACCTCAATCATTTAAAAGTTTAAGTCTTCCATATTAATTTCCGATGTCTTTGTCTTAAGACCTATTCTCAAGTTAAAATAGTCGTTGGTGTTGATTACAACAGTGTTTCCAAGAGATGTAAAATGAATATTCATCATCAGCTGGTCTGCCAACTGAACATTATCAAGTTTCTCTTCAACGACACTTACAGTTATAATATCTTCAACGAGGTCGCCGCCAAAATAGCCGTGGACACAAGCGTCACAGTTAAACAAAGAGTCGATGACTGTTCCATTTTGAAGCATATACATCTGTGGTTTTATCTGAACTGGAAGAGCATTTTCAAAAACAAACTTAAACTCTAACTCATCAAAGACACTCTCTACGTTGAATGATGAGCCATCCTCGCTAACAGTATCCATACCGAGTGACAAGTTAAAAGGCATGGTGTATGTATAAAGCAAGTTTTCAATGTTGAATTTCAAAGGAAGAGCGAAATCAGCGATAATGTCGATATGAGAGTCATCGGCAATCATGCTACCAGAGACATCTTCACAACCCATCACTATATTTCCATTAAATGTGATTGTTGAATAATCCTTCAAGATATCTATCTCGTCAATGAGTTCTTCATCCAAATCTGTAATCAAGCCATAGTCATAAGCTGTTGGCTGCAATGAGAGTTCGACTTCGTTCCAGTCTTTTATCATGGAGTAGTCGTTGCCATTGGCGTCGGTAAGATACAATGAGTCGATAAAGCCATCGGCGCTGAAGCCAAAGGTATTGACGTATTTAACGCTGAATTCTGGTGTTGCAATCTTCAAGTCGCCTGATAAATTAGGGAAATTGAGTTGGAATTCGTGAGAACCGATGAAATCAAATCTGGTATCTTGAATTGCTCCGTCTATCGACTTGAACTCCACATCGCTTATGCCACCGTTAAGGTCGAATTCATAAACGCCTCCTATGCCTTGATCTGAGAGTGTCACAACAAGAAGAGCAGAGAATGTGATAGCATTATTTGCCGGTGTTATCTCGCATTCTGTAAGGTCTATGTCAAAAGAGTCGCTTCCACTTTGTGCAAGGTTCATCGTCACTTCAAAGCTGCTGCCATCTTGCATTCTAATATCTTCGGTGCTGAGCTTTATCGTACTGATTTGTGACAAATCTGTTGTAAGGTTAAGATATAATCTTCCGCTGCTTAAAACAACACTGCTGATTTCATAGCCTTCATATTCAAAAGGAATAGAAATAAAATCATCAAATGGCAATTCCATAGGAACAGGAACAGGTGATGGTGGCACAGTAGGCAATTCTATCTCGCTGCCAGTAGAAAAAGATAAATCTTGAAGCCCACTCATAATATCAGAAGCCTCTACTGCATTTTTTACACTATCAACAAAATAGATAAACATCTCTCCTTCTTCTGACACCCTGAGAAAACTCGAAGCTGTACTATCAAGACTGTTCAACAATTCTCCAATTTTAATAGTGTCGGCAAAAAGCGACAACGCAATCTGATTGTCCATTTCTATCCTTTTCACTTCGCCATTTTCACATGAAAAGAACAGACATAAAACAAGAGCCAACATCATAGCTCTTAATAACATAGATATTTTTTTCATAATACGATATTAATACTGTTTCAATTATCCTCTAAGATTTCGCAAATGTATATTATTTTCAAAAAACAATCAACTTATTTGACGATGATTTTTTCTACATATACTTTGTCAACTGTTCTTATCTCAACGAAATATATTCCGTACGATAGGCCACTCATGTCAATTTGTGAATTTATACCATAAAGTTTCTTGACAACTTGACCTTGATAATTATATACAACAGCGTCAAAGTTGTTGTCAATATTGACATATACGATTCCAGAAGTAGGATTTGGATATACATCTACTGATTCATATTCAATTTCGACAACATCTACCAAGCCACCGACTTCCACTGTCTTGAAAGCAGGCATTGAATAAACGTTACCTTTTCTTGAAACTACATTGTAAGTATATACTCCATTTTCCAATGTCTCTGTGAAACTTGCCTCTGTAACAGTTGCTATTTCTTCACCGTCACGTTTGATGATATATTCATCTGCGCCGTTGCCGCTCCATGAAAGAGTTACGTTTTTCGCTTCAACTTCTGCCTTAAGATTTTCAACTGCAGCAGATGATGAAACTATATTTCCTGAAGGAAGTTCTATATTGTCGATATAAACGCAGTCGGAACCGAAACTGTCTGAATTGTCTTTAACATATCTCCATTCCAATGTGTGTGTTCCTTGTGGAATTGTATATGAGAACTGCTCCCAGTCGACGACTGTGCTGTTGCCGCCTCTCCACATTTCATATTCCTCGCCATCGACAAGGAAATACAATTTGTCGTAATAGTCGCAGTGTAATTTTCTGCAGAAACTTACAACATCTTGATAAGGGAACTCAACGACCATCTTCATTATTGATTTCTGTCCGTCATTGATGTCGCCCGACATCGCGCAATATGAGCCTTCGTAAGCGTCATTGCAGATAGTCCAATCAGCATCGCCATCGAACTGCCATGGTTTGTTGTTGAAGTTACCTGATTCAAAATCTTCTTCTGCAGTGCCTATTGTTATAAAGCAATTTGATGTCTCAACATAATGTCCTGAAGACACTGAGAAATAGACTTCATAAATTGCACCATTGACTGCTGATGATGAGATATTGAAATCTGATGTTATAGCAACTGTCTGACCTGCTTCTATCTTTTCTGTTTCTATTGTCTGCATATCGAAGACGATGTCTGATGATGCGCTGAACATTTCTGTCATGACATTATAAACATCGCTGTTACCATTGTTAACTACTTCTATCTTCAATTTTGCGTCATCACCTGGAGCCAACAAAGCGTCGCTTTCAATTTCAAAGTTCTTAATTTCAATAACTGGAGCGTTGGCAATGATATAGAAATAGCTTGTCCATGTGTTTGAACCGTCTGAACATTTTACCATAAATTCCATGTCTGTCTGGTCTGGAACATTGTTAGCAACAAACAATTGGATTACATTTTCTATTGATGCTGATTCTGCTGCTTGCAATGAAGAGAGTGTTGCATTGCTGCTCAACATCACTGCATATCCCGACTTGGAGATAACTTCAACATTGATATTATTTGCTGATTCATTACCAATATTCTTGACATTCAAAGTAACATCGATTGTCTCGCCGTAATCAGCTTGTCCGTCATTTTGGTTTAAGTCGATTGTCTCACAAACTACGTAAGCACCGTCCATTTCCAAGATATCTATTTCTTTCACTTCGGTGACTTTGTTATATCCGATAACGACCAACTTAGCCTTATCGTTGTTGTTTGTCAATGCTGGGAAATTAAGTTTTGCCAAACCATTGACAACTTTTGATGTTGCAATCACTTCGCCATTTATAGACAATGTTGCTATTGCATTTTCAGCATTAGCTTGAACTGTCATCTGTGTCATTCCGACGTATAAAGTATTGTCGCATACTACATTCATCTTTTCAGGAGCCTTTGTTCTAAGCATAAGAGAAGGGTCGCCGAAGAGAATCCATGTGTTATGAGTGTCGCCATTATCTTCAGGGCACATATCGAGGATGTACATATTGCCGTTTAAAGAAGCACCGCCGAGAGTGTGTTTGTAGCCGCTGTGCCATTCTGTCAAGATTCTAACCATCTCATCCTGGCCGTACATTGGAGGAATCCAAGGTTGAGAAATCCATGAGAACATACCGCCGACAGCACCTGTAGGAGCGCCTGTTGTCTCATTCATAGAACGAAGCCATGACTCGCCGAAACATTCATAAGTATCAAATTGTCCGTTATAACATGCCGATGACCAGATGAAAGGAAGCATATTATCGTTAGTCAAGTTGTTAACATTATCAGTATTAAAATCAGCGATAACCCAGCTTGTCTGTGTTCCGTGGTTACAGTAGTTAGTGATACCGACGCCATCGTTGATAACAAAAGAAATGTCTGAAGCTTCTGCCATGTAACCATCAACGCCATCATATATTTTATTGATATTGGTATAAGTATAATTCATGAGAGTGTCGCGGATGAAATCGATGTGTTGGTAATCTCTTTCACCGAAGTGACCATTACCTTCTGTAGAACCTATACCAAGACCTTTTGAGAGCCATGAAGCATTCTCGTTAATATCACGTTCATAATAAATTATCTTGTTGACTTGGTTTGCTGCATCGGTAGCGCTAGCAACAGAAAGACGTCCGATGAACACTTCTTCATAAAAATCGTTACCTTCCAAGAGACCGTAGTAGTTATCAGATCTTGCGCTCATCAGACCTTCTGAAACTGTTATTGGATAAGGAGGGAGATTGTTGTACTCACCCACTAAAAGTACAGAAGTAAGGTTTGGATGACTTGAGTAATAATTTGAGATATAACTCTTCATATCATCAAGAGTTCCTGTCTCTGAAACAGGTTTCATCACTGTTGGACGTCCGGAGATGTTTTTCCATGTCACGAGTGGTTGCAAAGCATCCATATATTCATCGATGCAGATGACGAGCATTTCGCCTTCGTCTTCGATGAAGTCATATTTCGCTGATGTGTTTTCGAAGTTGATGAAACGTTCTTGATAAGAAGCTAACATTTCACTATTAGTTACGATGCTGTTGTCGCGGCGATTCATCTTTTGGTTGACGCCGTTGTCGCTCACCTTTTTCACTGCGATGCGCAATTCATTATATACGCGCAAGGTCTTTGAGACAGGATTATAAGCATAAGGATAAACCATAAGGTTCTGTGCGCGGAAGTCGCGTATAATATAAGGTGTCTCCAAAGAAGCCTGATGTGCAGGATAGAAAGCGTCTTGTTGATACATCTCGCCATAAACGTATTCAACATCATCAGGATTGATTTGACGGCTGAAGTTACCTTTAGAAGGAGCTATTTCAATATTTTCGTAATCGGTGTAGTTTGACTTCACTACAGAGACAGCCATCTCAGCTTTATCGTCGATTATTAAAGAGATTGGAAACATCGGGATGTCAGGAGCGCCTTTTACAAGCATCGACGCCATATCATCCGCATTGATGACAACTTGTCTTCCGTTTGGAGTCTCCACTTCTTCCATAAAGAAATCACCGACTTTGACATCGACAACGATTTCATTTTCTGAAGATTTTACCAATGATTTTTGAACTGTTGTTTGGGAGAATCCCATCACTGATGTCAAAAAGAACATCATTAAGAATAAAGATAATTTTTTCATTTTAAAAAAATTAAAATCCTCTGCTAAAGGATTGATTTTGTTGATAAAGAATTTTTAAATTTTAAGGTGCAAAGATACAATTATTATTCAATATTATTATTGGTATTAATCAAAAAAAAGGAGGCAGCCATTTTGAAATAGCTGCCTCCTTATCTTTAGACTTTAGACCTTAGTCTTATGTCATTATTTTACGATTACTTTTTCAACTGAAACGTTGTCATTTGTTCTGATTTCAACGAAGTAGATACCTGTTGCAAGGCCTGACATATCAATTTGTCCGTTGTTTACATTGTTTCTCATAACAACTTGACCTTGGTAGTTGTAAACTGTAGCGTTGAAGCTACCGTTGATTTGAACATTCAAAACGCCTGATGTTGGGTTAGGATAAACAGATACTTTTGCTGTTTCAACTTCAACGATATCAACTGTACCTACGATAGCAACTGCGAAAGCTGGCATTGAATATTTGTTGCCGTTTCTTGCTACAACGTTGTAAGTATAAACACCGTTAGCTAAAGTTTCCGTATATGATGTACCTTCTTGTGCTGCGATTTCAACGCCGTCACGTCTGATGATATATTCGTCAGCGCCTGACAATGCGTCCCATGTCAATGTTACGTTTTGACCTTCAACTTCTGTTTCAAGATTTTGAACAGCGTCGAGGACGTTAACGCTTTTTACTGGAGGGAATGAGATATAGTCAATCCAGCAGCAGTCACTGCCACCACTCATTGAATAGTCTTTAGTAAATCTCCATTCAAGAATGTGTGTTCCTTGTGAGACTTCGAATGAAGATTTTGACCAATCACTAATACCTGACCATTCACCAACAGCAACATTGTCGATAAAGAATGTGAATACGTCATAATCTTCTTCTGTAGATACTTTCTTATAGAAGCTCAACTCACCAGCTGAGAGGACTTCAACTTGTAATTTCAAGCTTGTTGATGAACTTTCTCCGATAGCACCTGATCTTGCGCTGTATGTGCCTTCATAAGACTCATTAGAATCTATTTGCCAGTTAATGCTGCTTGGCAATGTCCAATCGTAAGCTGTGAAGTCGCCTGTTTCAAAGTCTTCAAAGATGTTTCCAACATCGAATGTATATTTTGAACTGAATACGTTGTAGTCGGCTGATACAGCATAAGCTATTTCGTAAACTGAACCATTTTCAACGTTTTCAGCAACTGTCACCTGTGTTGATACCATGAAGTTTTCGCCTGCTGCTACTTCTTCTGTTTCCATTACATTTTCAGAGAATGTGATATCTGGAGCATTTCCCCATACTTCTGTAAGGATATTGTATGCAGTGCTATTACCAATATTGTTGAACACGAATGATAATGTTGCTGTTTCACCTGGAAGGATGCTTGTATCGTCACATTCAACTTTAACGATGTCAAATACAGGAGCGTATGCTGTAGCTTTGAATGATGATGACCATGTGTCTGTTCCGTCTGAACATTCTACAACGAAATCAATTTTTTCTCCATTAGGGATGCTTGGAGCGACATAGAAACTGAATGCTTTTTCGAGAGAAGCAAGAGCGTTGCCATCTATTGTAGCGATTGTTTCTGTATCATCATTAAATGTAATATATTCTGATTCTGTTGAAACTTTTACTGTTACATTGTTTGCTGGGTCTGTACCAACGTTCTTAAGATCCAAGCTGAGTTCTATTGTTTCGTTATAATCAATTTGACCGTCTTCTTGGTTGATTTCGTATGAATCGAAGATTACGAATGCGCCACCTGCTGGGATAACATCAATGTCGATAACTTCAGTAACTTTATTGTAACCCATAACAACGAGTTGAAGTTTACCTACAGTTGTCAATTGTGGGAATTCGAGAGTTACTTCACCATCAACGATATGTGATGTAGCTAAGATTTGATTGTCTTTTGACAATGTTGCGATAGCATATTCAGCATCAGCTTGAACTTTAAGTTCTGACATACCAATAACGAGTGTTGTAGAAGCAGTAACGCCCATTGACTGAGGAACGTCTGTTCTAATCATCATTGATGGGTCACCGAAGAGAATCCATGAGTTATGAGTGTCGCCGTAATCGCCTGGGTTCATATCGAGAACATATTGGTTACCGTTGACAGAAGCACCACCGAGAGTGTGTTTGTAGCCAGGACGCCATTCTGTCAAGATAGCATTCATTTCATCTTGACCGTACATTGGAGGCAACCATGGTTGTGAAATCCATGAGAACATACCGCCGATAGCACCTGTTGGTTGGTTTGTAGCTGGGTTCTTAGCACGCATCCATGCTTCACCGAAACATTCGTCGTATGAGAATTCACCGTTGTTACATGCTACTGACCAGATGAATGGCAACATATTGTCGTTTGTCAATTGATGTATGTGAACATTGCTGAAGTCACAAACGCCCCAACTGTCTGGAGAACCGTGGTTACAGTAGTTTGTTATACCTGCACCTTTATTGAAGTCAGCCTGCATATTAGCAGCTGTTGGGTTGTTAACGTATGCATAGTGTTGTGACATTTCTGTATATGTATAATGTAAGAGGGTGTCGCGGATATAATTCATGTGAACATAGTCAGGTTCGCCATAGTGGCCTGAGCCTTCGTTAGCAGCGATACCTACAGCTCTTGTAATCCATGTTGCTGTTTCGTCGATGTCGCGTTCGTAGTAAACGATTTTTCCTACTTGATGTTGAGCGTCTTCAACAGAGTTCACTGAAAGACGTCCAACGAAAATTTCTTCATAATAGTCATCACCGTCCAACATACCGTAGAAGTTATCTGATCTACCACCGTAAGTAACAGTGTAACCTGGCATTGCTGGGAGATTACTATGTTCACCTACCAAAAGCAAGTATGTGAAGTCAGGATTTTCGTTGTAGTAATTTTGGATATATGACTTAAGTTGTTCCAAAGTACCAGTTTCAGAAACGCCAACCATTTTTGTTGGACGGCCTGAAATGTTTTTCCAATCTACTAATTCTTGGAGAGCATCCATATATTGGTCAACGCAAACAATAAGCATTTCACCTTCATCGACTAAGAAGTCGTATTTAGCTGCTGCTTTTTCGAAGTTGATGAAACGACGTTCGTAAGAATTTTTTCTTTCTGAATCTAAAGTGATGTTTTTGCTTGTGCGAGTAACTTTTTGGTTTTCGCCATTATCGCTGACTTTTTTAACAGAGATACGCATGTCGGTATAAACACGTAATGTTTTTGTTACAGGGTTGTATGCGTATGGATAAACATTAACGTTTTGACCGCGGAAGTCACGCAAGACGTAAGGAGCTTCCAATGCTGCTTGTGAAGCAGGATAGAAAGCGTCTTGTTGATACATTTCGCCGTAAACATATTCTACGTCGGAAGGATTGATTTGACGGCTGAAGTTACCTTTTGAAGGAGCTACTTCGATGTTTTCGAAATCAACATAATTTGATTTAACAACAGAAACTTCCATTTCTGCTCTGTCGCCGATAATCATTGAAATTGGGTACATTGGGAGAGATGGAGCGCCTTTGGTAAGCATTGCTGCCATGTCTTCACCGCTGATGATCATTTGTTCACCTTGTGGAGTCTTGACTGTTTCTGCGAAGAAACCGCCAACTTTAACATCGACAATAATTTCATCTTCTGATGATGAAACTAATGTCTCTTGAATTTTAACAGGTGTATTTTTGCCTACACCATACCATTTTTGTGAGAATCCTGTTACAGATGCAAACAAAAACAAAGCTAATAATAAATAGACTTTTTTCATTTGATGTGATTTTTAATTTACAATATTAGGGTGAGACACGTATGTCCCACCCTAACATTTTTATTTATTGGATTAATAATTTATTGATTGCTGTTTCACCATCGGCGACTACTTTCAAGAAGTAAACACCTTTATTAATATTAGCGACATCGATTTGATGTTCACCTGTTGCTGAACCGCTGACAACAACTTGACCTAAGCTGTTGATCAATTGATATTCGTATGCTGCTGCATTTGAATTGATCTTTACGAAGTCTTTTGCTGGATTTGGATAGATAGCGAACATTACTTCGTTTTCTTCGATTGACTCACCTACAATAGCAACTACTGATGCTGGCAATGATTCGCCTTCTTCATAAACTGCTACTACACTATATGTATATGTACCATTAGCAACTTCTGAATCAACGTATGTTGTTTCTTCTGTTTCAGCAATTTGAACACCGTTACGTAATACTACATAGTTTTCGAAACCACGTGGAGCATTCCATGTCAATGTAACTTGGTTCATATTGACTTCAGCGTTGAGGTTTTGAACTGGGTTCAATTCTACGACTTCGCCAGCACCACATTCTACGTCAAATTCAACATTCAATCCGTAGTTAGGTTCGCCATTTGAATCATAGATTAATGTACCGTCAGCATATTGAATCTTGTATGAACTTTCATATGTCCAGTAGTCGTTAGCATTGAAATAAACTTTTACGTGGACACCTGAACCGATTGTCAATTCGTGAGTATATGTAGAACCGCCACCCATTACTATTTCTTCGTCTGGTGTGCCATCATTAAATTCTACAGTAAGTGATGATTCGCCCCAACCGTCGCCGTAGCTGTCGCTCAAAATAAATTGCACTTCACAAGCATTTCTGATAACGCCTGAACCTTCTGCTGTAACACCATTGTCAGCTGTCAAAGCGAAGTTGATTTGATGAGCTTCTGTAGCAGGTGATGAAGCTGCAATTGTAACGTCAAATGTAGCTACGCCCATGCCGTCAACATCGATTGTACCGATTGTATATTCTGTTTCTGCAAATGTGATGTATGAACTTGTTGATGATGCTGTAACTTTTACGTTTTCAGCTTTGAATGAGCCTTTGTTTTCGAATTTAGCTGCTACTGTATATGTTTCGCCTGGGACATAACCGCCTGCACACATAAATTCACTGAATTGAATTTCTGGAGCAACAGCTTTCATTGTCATTTGACCATCCCATGATTCTGAACCAGCTGTAATCACATAGTTTATCTTGAATAATTTTCCGTTTTCTACAGCTTCAGTGATTTTATATGAGAATGCATTTTCCAATGTTGTTTCTGCATCTGCTGCGAGTGTATTTACTGTTGCTTCTGCATCTGTGATTGTGACGAAATCTTCTTCACAGCTGATTGTCATTGTTGCTGCTGCTGTTGAAGCTTCTGTACCAACATTCTTAACGACTACAGAAAGGCTGAAATCTTTATTGACAGGAACTTGATTTGGAGTATATGATGCTACTGTCAAATATGTGCCGTCTAATGAAGCAGCTGGAACTGTAGCGATATATGGAGCGTGGTTAGGATGTGTAACTACGATTGTAACATCGCCGCCTGTTGTGATTGGGTCGAGTTCAATTTCTGAAGAACCTGTTTCATCAATCATACCTGCGCCATGCAATACACCGTCTTTAGAGATACCAACGTATGAACCTGGTGTTGCTGAGATTGTATATTTTTCAGCAGCGATTGGCAATGATGGAAGGTGTGTTACGTTATTTTCTGTTGGTTGTGCCTTATATGGCATAACAGAACCGTCACCTAATGTGTGATATGCTTCCCAATAGTATTGGTTAGTAGCTGCGCTTGAACTTGGATAGTTAGCAGCGTGAGCGTAAACAACTGCCAAGTTACCAACGAAAGGAACTGATGCCAATGCATTGTATGAGTTTTCCATCCACATCGCATCGTAGTTACCCATTGTTGTTTCTTCGTATGTAGGCATTCTGTCGCTTACTGTTGTTGCACCAACAGCGAAGTAATAGTCTTCCCACCAGTATGTGTTAGGACATGAACCTACATAACCCCATGCACCTTTTTTCTCTGAACGAATCATTGCTTCACCGAAACATTCTGAGCTGTAACCCCAGTCAGCTGCGATACAGCAGTTACCCATTGCCCAGAAATATTTGTCTGTATTTGTCAAGTTATGTACTTGAGATACTGTGAATGAAGGGTCTGACCAACTTGTCTTGCCACCGTGAGCTGTATAGTTAGCGAAACCAACACCTGTGCTGAGATGGTTGTAACAACCTGAATAGTTAGGACCTAAATAGTCATTTACGCCTTCATAACCATGTTCTTCGTTATAGTAATATGTTGTAGCATATTGGATAGAAGGGATACCTACTGTTTCTGTCCATCCATAATCATCGTGACCTGCAATCAACAATACGTTTTTGAGGTATGATGGGTCTGGCATAGTATATTTTTCATATTGAAGGACTTTTTCAATAACAGCTTCAACTTGTTCTACTGTCTCACATGACATACGGCTGTGGTAGATATCAGGGAAGATGTCGCCATCAACACTTGCATAGTAAAGGTCAGATACGCATGATGTCTCTGCTGCTGAGTTAACACTTGGAGCTACTTGAGCTTTGTCGCCAATAACTACCAAGAATGAAGGCTTATTGTTTTCATATTGTTCTTGGATGCAAGCCTTGATATCGTTTGAGCTATTACCTATTTCGTCTGTATATTTAACATCTAAATAGAAACCTTTTTGTGTTTTCCATTCAATCCATGGTTGAATAGCATCTTCAAACATACGGTTAGCGATTACGAGCATCTTAACTGGTGTTGCAAAGAGATCAGGATGTTCATCATAAACATCATTGATAGCATTTGTGTTAAATAATTGTCTGTAAACAACATCAAAATATGGGCTATATGAATCCACCAATGTTTTTTCTGTAAGAGCGATGTCAGCATTTTCAAAAACGACTTCTAATTCAACGTCGTTGAAAACGCGGATTGTATTGTTAGCAGGGTTGTAACTAACTGGTTCTATTTGCAATGCACCGAGTTGAATGCCACGCATTGTACCAAGAACTTCAAAGTCAACTTTTGGAGCGTTATCCAAAGCTCTTGTTTGATATGCTTTTTCATTATATTGGAAAACGATTTCTTCAGCCTTAGCGCTTTTGCTGTAAGATGGTTGTTGTGGATGAACTCTCTCGATACCATAATCGCTGAGTTTATAGTCTGTTGATGTATAGCTAACAACATTTACGATAGGTGTTGCGCCGAAAGGAACAGCAACGAGTTCACGTGCTATTGGCAATGATGGACCGCCTACTTCACCACCCAAAACAGTTTTGTCGATGGTAATAACCGAGAAATCGCCAGCTTCTGTTTTAACATTATTGCTTTCTATCGCATCAAAAGAAAATGTTGATTGGAATCCTTTGAATGTAGATTCTTGCAATTTTATGCCTTTTGAACTTGGATTAAGTTCAATGCGTTCTTGCGCATACATCTGCGTACCCGCAAACATTACCAAACATGCCAAAGCTAGTTTCTTGATAATAGAGTTGATTTTTTTCATACCAAATAATTTAGTTATTAATTTCTTATTTATTCTTTTTTATATAATATATAAATAGTTCGCAAATATAATATTTTCCCTCTATGATTCGACATTGACACTTCAAAAAATACATATTTTTTTTCAACATAAAAAAAGGGAAGACATCATCATATCTTCCCTAGTTTAAATCATTAAAAATCAATATTATAAACTATCTTTTCAAGATTTTTCTATATTCATTGCTATCGTTTAAAACATCAATAGCTTTGTTGATAACTTTATCTTCCTTCAACACTACCTGATAATACTTTTCCATATCCCATTCATTACGTGCTATCAATGCCTTGATTTGCAACTTAATCATAGATTCTGAACGCTGATATTGTTCATCATTCCACTCAACGCCTTTCTCTTCTGCCAGTTTCTTAAAATTGTCAATCATAGAATCAGTAACATTGAATTTAGCATTGAAGTTTTCAAAATCGCCATATTCTTTTGAGAGCAGCTCTCTATTTTCCAACACATAATCAACTGTATATGCATTGAACACACTCTTTCTTATCAAGTCTGTATATAATTTCGTTGCAAAAGTTGTATCGACAGGCATGAAAATGTCAGGCATAATACCGCCTCCGCCATACACCGTTCTTCCACTCAACAATGTTGAATATTTCAGAGAATCAGGGAATTGAATGCTATCAGAATGATAGAACTCGCCATGATTCATTCTTTTTGTCATTTCATTGAAATAATCTTCCGAGCCTTTGTCATAAGAACGTTGGATACATCTTCCTGTCGGAGTGTAATATCTGGCAGTCGTCAGACGTACGACTGAGCCATCTGGAAGATTGAAAGGTCTCTGTACCAATCCTTTTCCAAAAGAACGTCTTCCGATAAGAACGCCTCTGTCCCAATCTTGAATTGCGCCAGAGACAATTTCACTTGCAGAAGCAGAGCCTTCGTCGATAAGTATGACGAGTTTGCCATCAGTGAACTTTCCGTTTTTATCTGTCTTAAAGACCTGCTTAGGACTCTTCTCGCCTTCGGTGTAAACAATCGTCATGTCATTTTTCAAAAACTGATTGCTCAATTCTGCAGCGATATTAAGATATCCGCCAGTGTTTCCTCTTAAGTCAAGAACCAACGACTTCATCTTCTGAACTTTAAGCTTTGCCAGCGACTCTTCAAATTCATTCATAGATGTCTGTGCAAAACGGTCTAATTTAATATAACCTATATTTTTATCGAGCATAAAGGCAGCGTCGATGCTATTCAATGGAATCTTATCTCTAACAACTTCAAATTCAATCAATTCGTCGCTCTTGCCACGTTTGATTCCAAGTATCACTTTAGTACCCTTCTTGCCACGAAGATGGTCCGCTACATATTCATTTGTAACTTTCTTACCTACAGCATCTTCCCCATCGATAGTAACAATTTTATCTCCCGCCATGATTCCGACTTTATCGGAAGGACCGCCAGACACAGGAGAGATAACTAAAATAGTATCCTGAAAAATCTGAAATGTAACGCCAATACCTTCGAAACTACCAACCAATGGTTCGTTGGCTTTCTCCACATCTTTTTTAGAAATATATGCTGAATGAGGATCGAGTTCCTTGAGAATTGCCACGATAGCTTCTTCTGTAAGAGTCTCCAAATTTGCTGTATCTACATAAAAATTATCAATCAAATAATATATTGTAGATAATTTCTGCAATGTCGCCTGAGGATTACTTTTTCTCCCAGCAGATTGATTCTGAGCATTTAACGACGTCTGAACAACAACATAGAATAAAACCAATAATATTTTACAAAATCTCATACTTCTTTTTATTTTTTCTAACAAATCAAAATTAAAATTGTTTTATCACTGGCGAATTATATCAAAGCTATTGTCTTCATACAAACGGATTATCGTCGATGCCTTTGGTTTTGTCAAGACATCATGGTAAAGTTGCACCACATAATCCACCGATGATTTAATTTGTTCGGTAATCTCCGCAAATATTGATGGTGCAGTATCGCCAGCGAGGTTAGCAGAAGTCGATGTTATCGGACGTCCCAACTTATGAATCAATGCCTTACAGAAATCATTATCAACCACCCTGATACATATTGTACTATCCGCAGAAACATTTTTCGCCAGACCTTTAGATTCCGAATAAATGACGCTCAACGGATTCTTGGCAGCCTTGATGATATCAGGAGCGATTGGAGGGAAATTCATGACATAATCTTTTAACATTTCAATGCTGTCGACCAATACTATCAAACTCTTGCCCTTTGAGCGTTCCTTAATCTCAAAAATTTTTTCAACAGCATCCGGATTTGTCGCGTCACAACCAATTCCCCAAATCGTATCTGTCGGATATAGAATAACTTTGCCTTGCTCAAGCAATTCACAACATTTATTTACTTCTATCTCAAAATCGTTCATAACAATCATTTTTTGTTGCAACAAAAATAATTCATTAAGAAATATAAAAGTAAAATCGTATTAATTTTTTTTAACTATTTTCTAAGACAAAATGCCGCATTATTTTATTACCTTTGCAAATATTTTAAAAAACGACACTCTTATATGTGGATTATCATAACCGCCGTATTTACAGGACTTTGCTATGCTGCGCTTTTATATCTTTTCAACAAAAGCCAGCATTATAGCAAAACACTTGCGACAACACTTTTCTTAATGAGAACTATTGTCGTCGGATTCTTGGTCCTGCTTTTTTTCAATCCATATATAAAAAAGAAAACCAACAAGATAGAACCTGCAACAATCATCATCGCACAAGACAACTCCAATTCGTTGGTTCTCACTAAAGACTCAACATTCTACAAAGAACAATATCCTTTTATATTAGATTCATTAGTCCATAAACTAGATGAAAAATTCATTGTCGACAAATATCTTTTCGGCAACGAAGCAAAAGAATTCACTTCACTTGATTACGCTGATCATTACACTGATTTCCACGATGTTCTAGAAGATATCAGAAAAAACTATTACAAGAAAAACGTAGGAGCCGTCATCCTTCTTTCCGACGGCATCTGCAACAAATCGCATCTTCCAGAACAGAACATCGAATCGTATCCATTTCCACTTTACACAGTAACTCTGGGCGACACAATAACTTACCCAGACTTCTACATTAAAGATGTTTTTTATAACAAAACATCTCCGGCAAATTCCATTATGCCTATAAGAATTGTTGCCAACGCAAACAACTGCCGCAACAAAAATATGGAAATCAAAATATTGCTCAACAATGAAGTCATTGAAGAGAGCGACATTACAGTAAATTCCAATCGTTTTTCAAAGACTTTCGACTTCAACATCAATTCGGAAGACGAAGGTGTAAAACAAATCGACATTCAAATCAATACAATTGAAAATGAATTGATTAAAAACAATAACAACAAAAGATTTTTTGTAGAAGTCATTGACAAACAATATAAAGCCTTGTTCTATGCAAAGGCACCTCATCCTGATTTAGGCAGCATTAAAAACATTTTAGGCGACCATTTTGAAGTCAGCACAATATTTTCAGATGACGAGATTCCTGATTTAAAAGAATATGACATTCTTTTCCTGCATCAGATTCCATATTTCAGGATGAGCAATTATGAAAATCTTAAAAGCGAACTAAACGACAACAAGAATATTCCTGTCTTTTACATTGTTGGAGAGAGCACCGACTTCGACGCATTCAACGATTTCCAAAGCTCGATGAAAATCACCAAAGGCGCTGTCAACAGTATCCTCGACATAAAACCACATTACAATCAGAACTTTGGTCTTTTCAATATTGACAATGAAGTAGTTGAAGCTACAAATTCATATCCGCCGCTTTCTTTGCCGCATTTGGAATTCTCACTGAATTCAAATCATGATATGCTTTTACAGATGAGCATCAATGACATTCTGACACAAGCACCTTTATTGAGTTTTACTACCGACAGCGATGGACGCAAGAGCGCATATCTTTTAGGCACGGGCATATGGAGATGGAAATTGTATAATTATTACAAAGAAAAGGATCACGATAACTTTGAAGAATTATTCACCAAATCCGTTAAATACCTTTTGACAGAAAAAGACAAAGAGTTAATTATCAACCATAAAGAAAATTATCTCAACAACGAATCTATAATTTTCACTGCTGATTTAAAAAATCCATCACAGGAACTGACCAACGAACCTGATTTAGGAATCAAGATTGTAAATAGACATACAAAAGACATTTACGAATACAACTTCATGAAGAAGGAAAATTCGTATCAATTGAACATCAACAGCTTACCGGAAGGAATATATAGTTTCACTGCACAAGCCGAACATGGAGGAAAGATTTATCTTGAAAACGGCAATTTCTCTGTGACAAATATCGGAGCCGAAGCGCAAGATTTAGTTGCGGATGCGCGCAGAATGCAGTTATTAGCAGCGCTTACAGATGGTAAGAATTTTAGTGTCAAGGAAATAGACCAGGTTGCAGTAGCCATTGAAAACGATGAAAGAATAACATCAATAATGCGAGAAGAAACAAATTATAAAGATTTAATCAATATGAAATCGATATTTTTTGTAATTTTATCGCTCATTTCGATTGAATGGATTCTCCGGAAAATATTCGGAACATATTGAGCTTTTCGGTCGCTGAGCTTGTCGAAGCGCCGAGCTTTGCCTTCGACAGGCTCAGGCACCGCTGAACTTTGAACAGAAAATTATTATTAACAATAAATTTAAACACTAAGAAAATGAAAGTTGCAAAAAACACAGTTGTCACAATGACATACGTTTTACACCGCGAAACAGCTGACGGTGAAATCATCCAAGAAACAACAAAAGAACAACCATTCCAAGCTATTTTCGGAGCTGGCATGTTATTACCAAAATTCGAAGAAAACTTAGACGGTTTAGAACCAGGCGCAACATTTGGTTTTGCTTTGACTCCACAAGAAGGCTACGGTGAACGTAAAGATGAAAACATCCTCGATGTTAACAAAGACATCTTCGTACAAGACGGCGTTTTCAACGAAACAATCTGCCAAGTCGGTGCAACAGTATGGTTCACAGACAACCATGGTCAACCATTCCCAGGCAGAATCATGGAAATCGGTGAAACAACAGTTAAAGTTGACTTCAACCCAGAATTAGCTGGCGTTCCATTATATTTCACAGGCGAAATCTTAGACGTTCGCGAAGTTAACGAATCAGACTTCGGTGGCGGTTGCGGCGGTGGTCACTGTCACAATCAAAGCTGCTGCGACAGCTGCGGCGGTGGTTGCGGTGAAGAATAATAAATTCCAAGCAATAAAAAAAATCGACTCAAATTCGAGTCGATTTTTTTATTGCTATATTTATCCTATCTAATTAGAAAAGGTAAACAAAACCGAATGAAGCAATTTGGCGAGTGTTAGCTCCAAGTTTGAAATCATCTGTTTTCACCACCACATTGCCAGTAGATGATGTTGTCTTTGTGTGATTATAATTTATGCTTAACAAACCGATTTCAGTAGTAAAGAGAATATGATTATTAAACTTATATGTCAAGCCAGGAATCAAACGACCGCCGATAGCAAATGATTTATCGCCGCCATGTGTAACATTACCTATTTTTGTTTTTTCTTGAGAAAAACCAATAGGCATTTTAGCATCAACATATAATGTTATCTTATCAAATCTAGCGTATGCATAACGGAAGAAAGGACCGAAATCGAAAGTATTAGTAAAATCTTTGGCCATACTATCTTTTACCGAAGAATATGCATAACCCAGACCAAGACCAAAGCCATAGCTTTTACCAGGAATCATATAACCGACAGCTGGAGTAACAGAAAATCCACTAGATTTGGGACTATATTCTATTGTATGACTTGCATAAACAGTCTCACCACCAGAGTAATTTGCACTTAAAGAACCTGCTACGAAAAACTGAGCATTAGATACTAAACCTAAAGCAACAAAAACTAAAACGAGTAAGAATTTCTTCATTTAATAAAATTTAAGTTAATATTCAATTTGCAAAATAATGATAATCAATAAAATAAAAACAACAGACTATCACTCACAAAAGTACAAATAATTTCAATCGAGCATAAAGATAAGAGAAAATAATTTTCTATTTTTGTTCATACAAACACATCATACTTATGTCCAAGAAAATTACTCTTATAATTTTTACAATATTATTTTCCGTCAACGCTTTTGCCGACAATCCCAATGTTCCCACAAAATTATATTTTGGTCATAATGAATTATATAAAAAACCGAACTACGCATACAATCCGTACATCATCAAATCAAAATACGATTATTCCGACATCACACTTTCAATAACACGAGGATGTAACAGCGATTACGAAAGAATTTGTACCATTTACAAATGGATATGCGACAATATCAGTTACGACACCGAATATGAAACATACGATGCTGACCATTGCTTCGACAAAAGGAAAGGCGTCTGTCAGGCTTATTGCAATCTCTTCTACTATATGGCAAAATCCATCGACATAAGAGTTGAAATAATAAATGGAATAACAAAGGATTTTGACGGGAATATAGGCGACGGTCATGGATGGATTTTCGCCTACACAGAAAAGAACTACGGAATATTATTAGACCCAACTTGGGGTGCTGGTTCGGTCAACGGATACGAATTCACAAAAAGCAACGACTGCTGGATGTGGTTCAACGTATCACCCGAATGGATGATTCTAAGCCATTTCCCAGAAAACAAATCATACCAACTTATCGACAATCCTATCTCATACAATAAATTTTTATCATTAACTCCATCCAACTCACTGTGGATTAGTTACGGAATGAACGACAAAGACATTTATGTCATGATTATGAACAATAAATTAACACTGCCAACATTTTATGCTGGCGGTGAAGGAAAATTCCAGTTTAAAGAACTCCCATTACAAAAATCGCTCAGAATCGGACACACATATACCCTACGCATCCAAATGAAAACAGACAATATGATTGGAATTGCAAATGGCAATAGCGTCATATATAAAAATGACAAATGGGAACATGAGGGCAATAACATATATTACATTGAGTTTACACCTCGTAAAGAAGGCACACTAACTTTCTGCATACATGACCACGACGACGTTTGGTCAAATATGATTAGTTACACCATCGACACTCCTACCGATAAAGACTGGGAAATGCTAAAACAACATTATCCACTCGATATTCCATTAGTCCGAGACGTTAAAAATCTCTACGAAAAAGAATGGAGAAACGCCGGGATTGATAATCACAAACTTCTGGAACTCATTGAAAAACACAATGTCAAAGAACTACCGGTCATTTACAACAACATGGGAGCTAATCTCAAAATCATATCAGTTCCAATGACAAAGAAACTCAACATAGGACAATCATACACATTTTGCATACAACCTCGTACCGGATGCAATTGGGCTATTGTACACAATGACAAATGGTATAATGATTGGGAAATCAGCAACTCCGGCATCTATACAATAACCATCACACCAAACGAAAACGGAAGTTTAATCATTTATGTACAAAACAATCAAAACGAACAATATCATAGTTGCATCGGATACGATGTAGAATAGCATTAACTTGAATTTCTTTTAGAAAGCAGTAAATAAATCCTGCATTCCAAACATCGTCGTCTTCTACAATAATATTTATACATAAAGAGAGCAGCTTGTGTTTGAAATGCATTCTGAAACACCACACCACATCCATTGAAGTTTCTTATTATCACATTATCTTCTGTCTCTATCTGCTCCAAATACGACATCGCTTTTTCTTTATAACTTTCCAAAGAATGGAAATGACCATAATGAAACAACATTGGCATTATAGCATTTATCATAAGTGAATCGACGGCAGTCTTACCTAAAGTCTTCCTCTTCTTAACCTTAGATACTTTATCAAACTGAAAATGATCATCCCAATATGAGTTTAGTTCAACATTAAACAATTCAGATATATCATTCAAATTGACAGAATCACGTATTCTAGAAAACATATTACCATTTTTGATGATAATTCGAGCAATCTGTGCAATCCTTATTGTTGGAAAATTTGGCGGTCTAAGTCGCAAAAACTTCCAATTAGACATAGGCATAACTTTCAAACCAAATTTAGACCTCAACATCTTAAACTCCCTCTTCAAAAGCGAAGGATAATCTTCTACGAAGTCTCTTTCAAGAAAGCCAGCACAACCGAACAACATTGACTCAACATAGACTTCATTGTCAATATGTTTCAAAAGAAGATTCAACGGAAGTATCCTGGAGAGATATTCAAAAGAATCGTTGTTAACCTTAAAACCAAAGTATCGCATTAGTCTTTGGTAGAAAGTCTGCTCCCAATCGTAATTATTGTTTTGAAGTTTAAAATTCAAGTCGGCACATTCATGCTCCAGATGTTCGACAAGCATTCTATCAAGCCATGATATGACAGTAAATTCATTTACACTTCCTATAAATTCAGCACATGGAATCCAACTTTTAGAATTGGCGAACTTTTTATAATTAAGCAATAATGATTGATCAAATTTGTCTTTTATCTCAAGAGTCGGTATCTTAAGTTTATCTGTATCATATTCATATACAACATGAAGAATCACATTATTATAATTATCATCATATTGATGCTTATGCTTGAACCAGTCAGATGCGCGCACATGTATCTCCACCTGTCCAGCCCACAACGTCCCTCCTATTTTAATACGAGCATTGACAAAATCAGCACCAGAATCATAATTACGATTACCTACAGAAACGACATTTATCTCATCACCATCGGTCGTCTTCAAGTCAAGACTCAAAAGCCGATTTTCCCACAAATGATATATAAATTCCTCTTTCATAATCTCGTCTCATAAAGTTTGGACTTCAAAATTACAAAAGCGAAATATGGTTTGTCAAGGAAACGAAAGAGAAATTTGAGCGTTTTAACAATTATTAACTGAAAATTAATAAAAATTAAGTTTTTATGTTAAAATATATTAAGAATCAAGGAGTTTTCTTTTCTTCAAACCACGTAGTTGGCATTTTCTTTAAATCTTTTAACATATAAACGAACACATATTTTGCAGGTTTTCCGCAACGCTCAATGGTGATAGTGTCAGTCGGTATAATTTCTTTAAAATATGGTTTTAAATATTTGTTAGGTTCATAATAATCGAAACTTTCAGTCAAGAACCAATAATCCTCGCCCAACTTCAAATCGCCTCTTTCCTTATTGATCCACGCATATTTATGAATCTCACCTGGATTTCTAAAACCATACATATCAATTCCCAAAGGATAAGCAACATAATAATCCAGATTTGCCAAAGGATACCATTTCAAAGCAAGCATTCCGTCACTTTCCTTCATTTCTCCTTTTGAGATAATTTCTTCTCTAATCTCTTGGAACTCAGGCTTTATCTTACGCCATCCATACATATCAAGAGTAAAATCACCTTCTCCATAACGTTGAATCGTCTTTGATCTTTCCGAGAAATTCAAAGGAATAAATCCGGTTTTAATTTCAGTAACTCCTAATATTAATACAAACAAAAGAACAGACAAAGAAGCAATTATTGATTTTGGAATAATCAAATAATTATCTTTAATTTCATATTTATCAGAAAGTTGTGCTGCGACAAATATCAATAATAACACAAAAGAAGGAGAAGTCCAATGCGGCAGAATCTGTCTTGTCAAAGAGAAGAACCAAAATAGAATTATCAAAGGTAAAGTCAGACATAAAATCAGGCGTTTTGGCATATCAGAGATAAACTTATTTCCTTTAACCAAAGCAACTAAAGCAATGATTGTCAATACATAATTAACAGGATTATTATAAGCCAACTCACCAACCAATTCTGCCAGGAAATATTCAGGATGGAACTCACCGAAGAAACCGACTCTGTTTCCATGGAAAGTAAAACTGATGAATTCATTATTTATGTTCCACATCAAAACAGGAATCATGCAAACCGCTGATATCAAAGCAGATAAATACAAAAACGGATTCTTGAATTCCTTTCTTGAATAGAAAATTATATACAATCCTACACCTAACCATATAAACACGCCAGAATATTTCGACAACATTGCTAATCCAGCGAAAAGTCCGGCAAGAATCAGATGTTTGTTTTTCTCACTTTGAAAATATCTAATAAACTGTAATACAGCAAGAAATGTAAATATACTCAAAGGTGTATCTGGCAAAATAAATATTCCCGTTATCACAAAAGCATAGACCGAAGCAGTATAAAGCAAAGCTGCATAGAAACCAGTCTGCTCATTCTTTACTTGTTTACCAATCAAAAATACCAGATACGTATTGATTGTCATGAATATAACAGAAGAAAGTCGTAAGAAGAATTCACTAGTGAAAAAGAGGTTACAACTAAAAAGTTGCATCATAAAACCCACCATAGGAGGATGGTCGAAGTGACTCCAATCTGGATAAAGAGCATAAGTCCAATAATATACTTCATCATTGCCAAATTCAATAATAGATGCCAAAGCACCTCTTAACAAAGCACTTACAGACAATAACAAAATCAAATATTTATTTATCGCATTCTCTTTTATCTTCATCAACTTCTTCTTTTTTATTTGATAACAAATATTTCACGAAAAATATTATAACAAACACGTAAATAATTCGCATCAACCAAGTTCTTTCCTTCATCATAACCGACAAAGAAGGATCGAAAAAATATTGGAACTGATGACGAACTATAGGGTTGAGATAAATCACAGTTTCATCGTCGAAAGACATTTCAACTCTTATGTAAGAATCGTTATCTTTAAACGCATAAACACCTTGATTTACATCAGACAACGAATCTTTTACAATTCCATTCTGACCAATGAAACATAAGGTTTTCATCGATTTATTAGCCTCAACGAATATTGTATCGTTCTCCAATTTAAGGCTTTTCAATTCAGGCAAATCCAAATTTCCTTTAAGATAAGATATAGCGTAAGAATCACCGTTTTTCAAAGAATTGACAATTTGTTCATCATCCTCCAAATCCGCATTAACCACAGTTTTGTTAACAAATCCACCATCCACCGATTCTGAATCAGTTGCAACTATATTAACACGACGTCCGGATGAAAGTGCCAAATCCCAATAATTGAAATATTTTCCATAAGAAGAAACAACCTCCATCAATCTATAATTATCCAAATGCTTCATTTCACGCAACTTAAATCCCTTATCAAGTCGAGTCGGGATTATCAAAGAAGAAGTTTTATTTAAGCAATTGATATTATATTGTTTGAAATGGATATTCTGAAAAAAAGGATAGTCGATTTTTCTTTCAGACTCATAATTCACGCAAAGATAATGAGTTGGAAACAAACCGCGACCATATTCATAAGTCGGCATTATATCATCATTTCTCAAATCGATATAGTTCCAATTAGCGTTTGTTAAATTCTGATAAGGATTGTTAATAAAGTCGCCAGAAAAAGGTTTAGGATCCTCAAAACGATATGTCGGCACGAACACATATAAAGTCACGAAAAAAAGCGTGATGATTCCTGCCAAACCGCCAAGAAAATAAAGAAAAACATTGCCATTTTTGCAAAGATTTTTCGAACTATCTGATTGTCGTTTTTGTTTTTCCATAAATACTTTTGAAAGTGCAAATATATAGTAAAAATAGACTTTAACGAATCATTATTTTTTGTATTTTTGCTAAAATTTATAACTAAATATAAAATAAAAATATGGATTCGAATCCTAACGAAAATATAATTGAAAAAGTAACCAACAAAGAATATGAGTTTGGCTTTGTGACTGATATTGAGACAGATTTTGCGCCTAAAGGACTTAACGAAGACATTATCAGACTCATTTCAGCAAAGAAAGAAGAGCCAGAATGGTTGCTTGAATTTCGCTTAAAAGCATACAGACACTGGTTGACGATGAAGCAGCCTACATGGGCACATCTCAACATCCCTCCTATTGACTACCAAGATATTATCTACTACGCTGCTCCAAAGAAAAGAAAAGAACTTCAAAGTCTTGACGAAGTAGACCCAGAATTGTTAGACACTTTTAACAAATTGGGGATTTCTTTAGACGAGCAGAAACGTCTCACAGGCGTCGCCGTTGACGCTGTTATGGACAGTACTTCTGTAAAGACCACATTCCAAGACACTTTGTCAAAACACGGAATCATTTTCATGTCGTTCAGCGAGGCTGTCAAACAATATCCTGACTTAGTTAAAAAATATTTAGGAACCGTAGTTCCTTATACCGACAACTTCTTCGCAGCATTAAACTCTGCTGTATTTAGCGACGGCTCATTCTGTTACATTCCTAAAGGCGTACGTTGTCCGCTCGAGTTATCGACATATTTCCGTATCAATGCGGCCAACACCGGACAATTTGAACGTACACTTATCGTAGCGGAAGAAGGCGCATACGTAAGTTACATGGAAGGTTGCACAGCTCCTCAACGCGATGAGAACCAGCTCCATGCCGCTATCGTTGAAATCATTGCAGAGACAGATGCAGAAGTAAAATATTCAACAGTACAAAACTGGTATCCAGGCGACAAAGACGGCAAAGGCGGCATCTACAACTTCGTTACAAAACGAGGCATCTGCCGTGGCGACCGCTCTAAAATATCATGGACACAAGTGGAGACAGGTTCCGCAATCACTTGGAAATATCCAAGCTGCATCTTAAAAGGCGACTATACCACAGCGGAATTCTATTCTGTTGCTGTGACAAACAACTACCAACAAGCCGACACAGGAACCAAGATGATTCACTTAGGCAAAAACAGCCGAAGCACTATCATATCGAAAGGTATATCAGCAGGTTATAGTCAAAACAGCTATCGTGGATTGGTACGCATCGCACCTAACGCAAGCAACTGCCGCAACTTCTCACAATGCGACTCCTTGCTTCTTGGAGACAAATGCGGCGCTCACACATGGCCATATATACAATGCAACAACGACACAGCAATCCTCGAACACGAGGCTACAACATCGAAGATTTCTGAAGACCAATTATTCTATTGCAATCAAAGAGGCATCGACACAGAAAAAGCGATTGGCTTGATTGTCAATGGTTACGCAAAAGATGTCTTAAATAAACTTCCGATGGAATTCGCCGTTGAAGCACAAAAATTATTGTCAATCACATTGGAAGGCAGTGTCGGTTGATGTTTTTAACTTAAAGAAAATTAATAGTTATGTTATTCGAAATAAAAAATTTACATGTCTCTGTAGGAGGCAAAGAAATATTAAAAGGTTTTAACTTAAGCGTCAATGAAGGCGAGATTCACGCCATCATGGGACCTAACGGAACCGGAAAGAGTACATTGGCAGCTGCCATCACCGGAAGAGAAGGCTACGAAATCACAGAAGGCGAAATTTGGTTCAAAGGCAAGAATATCATGGAGATGAGTCCTGCCGACCGTGCTAACGAAGGCATCTTCCTCAGTTTCCAATATCCAGTTGAAATCCCTGGCGTAAGCATACAAAACTTCATGCGTACAGCAGTCAACGCAAAACGTGAGTATCAAGGACTTCCAAACATGCCAATGCCAGAATTCATCAAGATGATGAAAGAAAAACAAGCGATGGTGGAAATAACAGCCAAGTTACAAAACCGTTACGTTAACGTCGGTTTCTCTGGCGGCGAGAAAAAGAAAAACGAGATTTTCCAAATGGCAATGCTCGAACCACAACTTGCAATCCTCGATGAGACAGACTCTGGTCTAGACATCGACGCATTGAGAATCGTCGCTAACGGCGTAAACCAACTTCACAGAGACGACAACGCTTTCATCGTAATCACTCACTATCAACGACTTCTCGACTATATCGTTCCAGATTTCGTCCATGTGATGTACGACGGACGTATCGTCAAGTCAGGCGACAAATCACTCGCATTGGAACTCGAAGAAAAAGGTTACGAATGGATTAAAGACACCATTCTTTAATTTTAAAATTTGTAACTCATGGAAAATCAAAATATTAAAAACACGCAGAACCAATTCATCGAATATGCCAACAATTCGATGGAAATGATTTCCGCCAACGACACTCCAAGAGTGAAACAGTTACGTCAAGAAGCTCTTAAGAGATTCATCAACAACGGTTTCCCAACAAAGAAAATGGAGAAATGGCGTAACTCAAGAGTGATTGAATGCGTCAATGAAAATTTCAACATAGACAAAATCGAAAACAAGAAACACGATTTTTGCTGTGTGATACGTGAACTCGACACCGTATCAATTTCATTGACAAATGGACAATTCTTTGAAGAAGAAAGTCATAGAGTTTTAGAAAACGGCATCGTCATTGGCAGCACACGCAGAGCAATGCAAGAATATCCAGAATTATTCGAGAAATATTTCGGAACCTGCAACATCAACGACAACAATGGTTTCTACGACATCAACACAGCTCTCTGGCAAGACGGCTTCTTCATCTACGCACCTAAAAATGCTGTAGGAGAAAAACCAATCCAGATAATAAAAATCATCGATGAGGAAAACAATCCGTTCATACAGACACGCAACCTCATCATCGTTGAAACTAATGCTCAGCTGCAAATCATTGATTGCGACGACTCTATAAAAGAACAATCAAGTTTTGTCAACTCATATACAGAAATATTCATTGGAGAAAACGCTCAACTGGAGAACTACAAACTTCAAAACTTGAACGACAATTCTTCATTATTAAACACAAACACAGCCAAACAATTAGCGAACAGCAGATTAGAAACTCACATCATCAGTTTCAATGGCGGCAAGATTCGCAACAACATACATGTTGACATTGACGGAGAAGGTTCAGAATGCAATCTCTACGGATTATACCTCGTTGACAAGACACAACACGTTGACAATCAAATAAAGGTTAATCATAATGTAGCTAACTGCAACAGCAACGAGAAATTCAAAGGCATCCTCGACAACGAGGCGACCGCTGTTTTCAACGGACACGTTTATGTGGCGCCTAACGCACAGAAAACCAATGCATATCAAAACAATAGCAATATCATTTTAACAGATAAAGCTAAGATAAACACATTGCCATTCCTTGAAATCTATGCCGACGACGTGAAATGCTCACACGGATCATCAATCGGACAATTAGATCAAGAAGCGATGTTTTATATGCAACAAAGAGGCATCAGCAAGGAAAACGCTCGTATGCTTTTGATGTACGCTTTCGCAGCCGAGATAAGCAATAACATAGGCATTGAAGCACTTAGAGAACGCATCGACGATATGATAAAACGTCGTTTAAAAGGCGAATTATCATCATGCGAAAACTGTGTATTCCAATGCAATACGCCTAAAGAATACGATTTCAAGATTGATTTAAGCAAGATATGACAAATAATTTTGACATAAACGAGATACGCCGACAATTTCCTATCTTAGACAGAACTGTCTATGGAAAGCCATTGGTATATTTCGACAACGCCGCTACGACGCAGAAGCCTCTTTGCGTAATTGAAAGAGAACGAGACTATTATCTCAACGAAAACTGCAACATACACCGTGGTGTTCATTATTTAAGTCAGGAGGCAACTGAGGCATACGAAAACGCTCGCAAGACTATAGCTTCATTCTTGAACACAAAAGACTCTAACGAGATAATATTCACTAGAGGAACAACAGAGTCGTTGAATCTTCTTGCTACAAGTCTAGGCAAACTTCTTGTCAATGAAGGCGATAAGGTCTTGGTATCAGCAATGGAGCACCACTCCAATATGGTTCCATGGCAGCAGATGATACAAGAAAAACACGGCGAGCTCTTGGTAATTCCTATGGATAAAAATGGCGTTTTAGATTTAAACGCTTACGAAGAATTATTGAAGCAGTCACCTAAAATTGTAAGTATCGCTCACATTTCCAACACATTAGCGACCATCAACCCTATCAAGGAGATGATAGCGATGGCACATAAATACGACATTCCTGTCATCATCGACGGAGCACAATCCATAGCACATCATATCATTGACGTTCAAGACCTTGACTGCGACTTCTTCGTCTTCTCAGGACATAAGATGTACGCACCAATGGGAATTGGCGGACTATATGGCAAGATGGAATGGTTGGAAAAGATGCCTCCATATCAATTTGGAGGCGAGATGGTTGACAAAGTTAGCTTTGAGAATACGACATTCAACAAAGTGCCTTTTAAGTTTGAAGCAGGAACTCCTAATGTCGGGGCAGCGCTTGGACTTGAAGCAGCGGTAAAATTCATACAAAGCATTGACAGAAAAGCAGTTGAGGAATACGAAGAACATCTCTTGAATTATGCCGTAGAACAACTTTCAAAGATTGAAGGCATAAGATTCATCGGACAAGCACCTAAGAGAAGCGGACTCGTTTCATTTCTGATTGGCGACATACACCCTTACGACTTAGGAACATTAGTCGACAAGATGGGCGTTGCTTTAAGAACAGGTCACCATTGTGCAGAACCAGTGATGACATTCTTTGAGATACCAGGAACAGTGAGAGCATCATTTGCGATGTATAACACAATAGAAGAAATCGACATTTTCATTAAAGCTGTAGAAAGAGCAGCTAATATGTTAAGATAAATAAAATTAGAACAAAATGACTATTAAAGAGATACAAGATTCTATAGTTGAAGAATTTTCAATGTTCGACGATTGGATGGACAGATATTCCATGTTGATTGAAATGGGCAAAGACTGTCCGATAATTGACGCTCAATATCGTAACGACAACTATCTCATCAACGGATGTCAGTCAAGAGTTTGGTTACATGCCAAGATGGAAGATGGCAAAGTATATTATAGTGCCGACAGCGACGCTGTGATTACAAAAGGCATCATCAATCTGTTAATCAAAGTCTTTTCAGGACAAACACCTAAAGACATCGTTGAAGCAGACATGAGTTTCTTGGATGAGATAGGATTGAAAGAACATCTCTCCCCTACTCGTTCCAACGGATTATTGAGTATGGTAAAACAGATGATGTTATACGCAGAAGTGTTTAATAATAAAGTTTAAAGTGTAGAGTTAATAGTTTAGAGTAGTTGCAAGTGGAAAGTTATAAGTAGAAAGTTTATAAACAATAATAGATACACAACAATCTTCCCACTTTAAAATTTAACTTTAAACTACTCTAAACTCTAAACTCTAAACTCTCAACCATAAACTCTAAACTCTCAACTATAAACTAAAAAAGATGTGGGATATTTTTAAAAAGAAAGAACCAATGACAACAGAAGAAAAAGAATTATTAAAAGAAAGAATCATAGCCGTTTTAGGTACCGTTTACGATCCTGAGATTCCTGTTGACATATACAAATTAGGTCTGATTTACGAAATCAATATTGACGATGACGCTAATGTTAACATTTTAATGACCGTTACTGCACCTAATTGTCCTGTAGCAGACCAGCTTCCGGCACAAGTAAAGGAGAAAGTCTCTACTATGATGGGCGTCAAGAAATGCAAGGTAGAATTGACATTCGAGCCAGCATGGGACCCATCAATGATGAGCGAAGAAGCACGTGCTGAATTAGGATTCGATGACGAATTCGGCATGGGTAACATGATGTATTAATCCACGAATTGACACGTATTTCACACAATAAACAAAAAATCCCGACATTAAATCGGGATTTTTTATTTATTAACCTAAACTCTAAAGTTCTAAAATTCTAGAGTTTTAAAATTCTTATAAAGTGTCGTATGCTTCAATCAAATCTTTTGCGAAACCGTAGAACATTTGAGCGACTGCTGTGAAGTCCATGTTAAGGTCTTTGCTTAAACCGATCATTTCTTTGAACATAGCTACGTTGTACCATTGCAGGCATTGGAATGCTCTGTGGAAGTGGAGACGTTTAAGTTCTTCACTTGTTGGTTTATGTCCGAGATATGCTTCTAACAAACTGAGAGCCTTATCAAAACCAGCATTGCCGTAGCAAGCGATATCATAATAAGGGTCGTTCATACCTGCGAATTCCCAGTCGAGGATATAAACTTTTTCGCCATCGATAACCAAGTTAGTTGGTTGGTAGTCGCAGTGGCAAGGTACATGTTTGATATCTTTATATGTATCGCGCATTTCGTTTAAGCGGTTACGTAAGTCGATATATTCTTGAGGATGAGTAAAACCTAAATCGATGCAATATTTTTCATAAGTATCGAGGCGATCGAAAGCATTATATTCATTGAATTGAATATCGCTTTCATGCAATTGTTTCAATGCCTTAGCAGACATTTCGTTGTAAGAAACGATGTCGGTAGTTGACAAGATAGTACCTTCTACATAAAGTGCAAGTTTTTCACCTGTTCTCAACTCAACGTATTCTGTTACATTATTGACGCCAAGTTTATCTACTTTTTGGATGTTATCCCATTCTTCGTTTCTGTCAACAAAGCGTTCTGCGAATTTACCAGGAACGCGATATGTATATTTTTTTCCTTGACATTCTACCACATAAGTATAATTACTCATACCACCTTCGAGACGTGTGACAATTTTAGCATCGGTAGCATTCATGAGTAAGTTAACTCTTTTAACGATATAAGCTTCTATTTCCATTGTTTAGTTATTTAATTATAATAGTTTAATAATTGCACACAAAAATAAAAAAATATGTAAAATAATTATATCATTTTGCAATATTTTTTTTGTAGTTTTGCGCACAATAATAATGGGGGTTTAGCTCATCAGGTAGAGCGTCAGGTTCGCAATCTGAAGGCGGCCGGTTCGAGTCCGGTATCCTCCACAAATCTCAATCATTTTTAAGAAAAAATCTTTCTATTATAATAAATAATATTATATCTTTGGCAGAAATAATTTTGTCGTATAAATTTATTATAATATGAAAAAAATCAACTTTTTACTATTCTTTACAATGATATGTTTGTTTGTTTCAGCACAAACTATCGAACAGACTTACCACTTTGAAAATCCTATAGTTAGCGAAATCCAATCTTACAATCAGATTCAATTTAAAGATTGTATGCAGACTGCTGTCGAAGGAAATCCTTCATTGCCATATAAGGCAGTAAGTCTCCTGCTTCCATATGGTGCAGAAGCAGCATCAGTTGAAGTCATCCTCTCTGATTTCGAGGAGATAACATTAGGCAAAGAGCTCTTCCCTTATCAGGCAGCACGTCCTTATTCAAAGCCAGAACGCAAGACCTTCGTCAAGAACGAAGAACTCTATTCATCAAAGGGCATTTATCCTAAAGAAAATCACGGCGTATTGACAACTCATTATCTTAATGGTCACGCTTTTGCTTTCACATCTTTCACTCCTGTACAATACGAACCATCTTCAGGAAAAGTGTTCTACGCAAAGACAGCAACAGTAAAAGTGAATATCACTTCTGCAAAGAACGACAACTCTGCAATGTTATGGAATACACCTTATATTAATAGCAAGATTCAGACTTTGGCAGACAACCCTGAAATGCTCAGCACTTACAAGACAAGAGGCAGAGATATAAGCGCTTACGATATGCTTATAATCACTGGCGAGAATTATGTCGAAGGTTTCAATGAATATATGGAATATTATGAAAGCATCGGCGTTCGTAATAGAATAGTGACAGTAGATCAGATTTACGCATCTGCACAAGGCTCTGATAACCAAGAAAAAATCCGCAATTATATCATTCAAGAATATAGCAATAATGGTATTATTATGGTATTGATGGGCGGCGATGTTAATATCGTCCCTTACCGCGGATTGTACGCCACCGTTCAAAGCAGCAGCGTCTATACTGACAACAATATTCCTGCCGACTTATATTTCAGCGCACTTGATGGAACATGGAACGACAACGGCAATAACAGATGGGGCGAAATAGGTGAAGACGACCTTCTTCCTGAAATAGGCATCGCACGTATGTCGTTCGACAATGCTTCTAAACAAACAAATATGATTAACAAGACATTGAAATACCAACGCGAACCTGTATTGGGCGAGTTCAGAAAAGTTGCATTGGGCGGCGAATGGTTATACGACAACCCTCAGACTTATGGCAGCGACTACCTCGAACTTCTCATAGGAGAACATGACGACAACGGCTACACAACAATCGGTATCCCTGAAGATTACAACTTCATCCGTCATTATGCTGAAAACGGCAACTGGGGTCCAACAAAATTAAGAAACACTATCAACGGTGGCGTTCAGTATGTCCAACACGTCGGCCATGCTAACACAAATACTGTAGCTGAATGGTACAACAGCGACATCACAGACTCTAAATTCAGCGGCGCTAACGGCGTTGATCACAATTACACATTCTTCCATTCACATGGTTGCGTCTGCGGTTCTTTCGAAGATGACTGTATCATGGAAAGAATGGTTACAATACAAAACTTCGCTGTTGCTGCTATCGGCAACTCTCGTTATGGATGGTTCAACGAAGGCCAGACAGAAGGTCCTTCTGCTCACCTTCACAGAGAAATGGTTGACGCTCAATACCACGACCGCATCCCATTCCTCGGAATGCAATTCTCTGACGCAAAATGTCAGACCGCTCCTTTCGTCAATGCTCCTGGTCAATGGGAAGAAGGCGCTCTTAGATGGAATTTCTACGACTTGAACGTATTAGGCGACGTTGCAATAAGACCTTGGCTCGATGAACCTTATGAAGCTAATATTCAATATCAAGAAGAAATCATGCTCGGTGCTTCATCAATGGAAGTCATCGTTAAAGATAATAACAACAAAACTCAAAAAGGCTTCCGCTGCAGTTTGGTATTCGAAGATGAAATGATCGGATTTGCTGTTACAGATGAAAACGGCATCGCAGAAATCACTTTCGATGGCGGCCTTAACGTCATCGGCGACATGAAACTCTACGTCACTGGCCTCAATGCTTATCCTGTCGCATTTGATGTAGTCGCTCTTCCTAACGATGCTGCTTATGTCGTTTACAACGAATACGCGCTCAACGACGACAATAACCAAATCGATTATAACGAATCAGTGTCAATGAATATGACATTCGCCAACGTCGGAACAATAAATGCAGAAAACGTAACAGCAACATTATCAACCGACAAACCTGAATATATTGAAATAACAAATGCCACTGCAAACATCGGAAATATCAATGCTGGTTCTGATGCCACTATCGAAGACGCTTTCTCATTCAAAGTGAGCGACAATGTTCCTAACAACACTGATGTTAAATTCGTCATCACATGCAGCAACGGCAACGACACTTGGACAAGCAAATTCAACACAAAGATTTACGCTCCAGAATTGGAAATCGTAAAACCTGTTTCTGTTGAAGTAAATCCAGGTGAAGCAGCAACAGTTCAATTCAATGTAGTAAACAATGGTAACAGCGCTGCTGACAACACAGTATTCAGAGTATTCTGTTCTTTCCCAGAAACAACAGTTGAAGAAGACATTTTCTATATCAACACTTTAGAATCTGGTGCAAATACAAATATCGACTTCACCTTCACTGTAAATGAAAGCGCCGTAATTGGCACAGCTTACGAAATGATAATAGCTGCTTATTCTGGAAATTACATGATAACATCATCATATACATTCACTGTCGGCAGCGTGACAGAAGGCTTTGAAACAGGCGACTTCACAGCATACAACTGGGAATTTGAAGGCGATGCTGACTGGATTATCGCTACAGACAATGTTTATGACGGACAATATTCTGTCAAGTCAGGAACAATCGGCAGCAATGACGTTACAAGATTGAAAATAGTTGTTGAAGTAAAACAAGATTCAGAGATAAGCTTCTATAAAAAAGTCTCATCAGAATTGAGTTATGACTTCCTTAAATTCTATGTCAACAACAGCAAGAAAGGCGAATGGTCAGGCGAAATAGACTGGAGCGAAGAAACATATGAATTATCCGAAGGCACACATACTTTAAGATGGGAATATAGCAAAGACTCCGGCTACGACGAAGGCGAAGACTGCGTATGGATTGACAATATCAAATTCCCTCCAACAGCAGTTGTCGTTGACGTTGAAACCGTCGTAGAACAAAATATCGAAGTCTATCCTAATCCAAACAATGGCGCATTCTGCATCGAACTCGGCGAAATTGAAAGTGTTGTGACAATTTACAATACAATGGGACAAGTAGTTTACCAAAATGCAGGCTTAAGTAATAAGGTAGAGATAAGACTCGACGACATCAATTCTGGATTATACTTTGTTAACATCAACAATTCAGAAATGAATGTAACAGAAAAAATCGTCATCGAATAAGATAATATAATCAATAAAAAAACGGCGGTCGTTTCATTAAGAGACACCGCCGTTTTTGTTTAACATGTATTCGTTTTTATCTTACCACAATCTTTTCAGTATGATCAATCTCAGAGTTTTTGATATTGATAAAATATAACGATGGACTAATATCACCAAGATTTATTTCAACATCATTTGTCATATCCGACATCTGATAGACAATCTGTCCCATCGCATTATAGATTGTAACATCGCTGTTTAAATCACCTAAACTAATGTTGAACACACCATTGTTAGGATTTGGATAAATCTCCATATTCTTCTCCTCGACAGCTTCAACATCCACTATTACAGATACAGGAGGCAATTTTACATTATCAATCCATGCACAATCCTGACCGCTACTATAAGACACGTCTTTTGTATAAGCCCATTTCAAAGTATGCATACCTTTTTCTAAAACATATTCTTCCAATGACCAGTCTATCTCTCCAGACCACACCCCTATTTTCTTATCGTCGATATAAAATTCTAGGAAGTCGTAATCTGTTTCAGAAGACACCTTTTTATAAAAACTAATGTCAGAATCTGCTTTTACATCAAGAGTGATTTTAAGGACAGAAGAAGACATATCAGTGACAGATGCAGATTTAGCGCAATATTGACCTTCGTAAGCTTCGCTTGATACGACACTCCATGATGTAAGGCCATTATATTCCCAATCGAACTTAGTGAAATCTCCTGTTTCAAAGTCCTCGGTCACAGTACCGATAGACACTGCATAACTATCTATTGTGATATATCTTCCAGAATAAACAGCTGTCGGCATTTCGTAAGCGTAGCCAAGCAAAGCATCT
This sequence comes from Bacteroidales bacterium, assembly GCA_045655965.1. Lineage (GTDB taxonomy): Bacteria > Bacteroidota > Bacteroidia > Bacteroidales > F082 > Limimorpha. The sequence continues at coordinate 42,345 of JAZOQH010000035.1, forward strand.
TCAGAAACTGTCAACATCAACTCTATCTTCATCTCTTCACCTGCCGCCATACTTGCAATCTCGAATTCGGTTTGATTGAGGCTTGTTTCTTCTGGAGGGAATATTGAGAAGACAATATTATCAGCATCGCTGCTTCCTTTGTTGACGATAGTAAATTCCACAGTGGCAACATCGCCTGGGTTAAGTTCCAATCCAGCAGGGTTGACAATCTCAAATTCAGGAGCACTGATGTTAACATCGAACTTGCTTTCCCAATTTTCAGTGCCATCGTTGCAAGTGACGAAAAATCTCACCTTTGTATTATCAGGGACGCTATCGCATATTGTGAAAGCAAAAGCATTTTCTAAATTGACAACATTGTCAGTATCAACATCACCGACATTGACAATCGCATTAGTTATATTGACATATTCCGGTTTGTCACAAGTCAAGGTCGCTTCAACATAACTGGCATTATTGTCACCAACATTTTTAAACGACATATTCATAATGTGACTTTCAGAATAATCCAGTTGTCCGTCGTTGTCGTTGAAAGAATAATTATCCATTATCACGAAAGGAGTATCGGTCTTATAGACAATCACTTCTTTGATATTAGGGAAAGCATTAGGGCCTGTGACTATAATATTTGCATAACCATCTTCAGATAATGCCGATTCGAAGATTATCTCAGCGGTTCCGTCTTGGTCGGTCATGGCAAAACCTATCAATTCGTTGTCGTTTGAAAAATAGCTGCAGCGGAATCCTTCCATCGGTTTTCCATCGCTGTCGGTCACTGTAAGTTTCAGGCTTTCAGTTCCAACGATGATGTATGACTCACATTCGATATTTGTCTCAAAAGGCTCGTCAAGCCATATAGGAGCAGCGCCATCGCCGAGCACGTTAAGGTCGTAATAGTTCCATCGTGTAGCATCGAAGTTACCGACCAAAGGTGCAGTCTGTATCTTTGACTCTCTTAGCGACATAGCGAGATTGTTCAACTTATCGTTATACTGAGCGTCAACAAGTTCTCTATGCAAATGTACTGAAGGGCCATCCCAACCGCCAGGACAATACCAACCATATCGCGAGTTACCTGACACAGCAACGCAGAAGTTTTCAATCTTAATCATTCTCTCCATGATGCAGTCCTCATCGAAGGCGCCACATATACATCCATGAGAATGGAAGAAGGTATAGTTGTGGTCAATGCCATTAACATCATGAAAGTTATCATCGGTGATGTCGCTTAGATACCATCCAGCAACGAAGTCGGAGTTGGCATGACCTGCATGATGAACATATTGTGTACCTTTATTGATAGCTTTTGCCAGATTCTCTCCGCTCCAGTTGTCATGTTCTTCGTATATGCGCGTAAAGTTATAATCTTCTGGTATGCCAATGGTTCCGTATCCATGTTCGTCACATTTGCCAATGATACGTTCGAGGAAGTCGCCTCCGTATGTCGGAGTATCGTCCATAATTTCACTGCCTAAAGTGATGTCACGGAATTCTCCCATAATAGGATTTCTCTGATATGACAATGTCTTATGAATCATATTATGCTGTTCTTCTCCGTTAGCAAAAGACAGACGTGCGATACCGATCTCAGGCAGCAGGTCTGACTCGTGCCACTCGCCCCAGAAACTATTTTCGTTATCATTCCAACTGCCGTCAAGGGCAGCATAATATAAGTCGGCAGGTATGCCTTCATCAACATATTCTTCACTTACCATACAATACAAGCCTCTATATGGTATGACATTGACATCACCGCCCAACATCACCATCATAATTCCATTATTCTGGTATTCTTCAATAATGAAATTTCTTATCTGCTCTTGTTCGTCAACGCCTGTGGTCTGAGAATAGATATACTCAACAGTGACGAGTCTTGTACGATAGCCCATACTGTTATAATGTTCTACATATTCGTCGAAACCAGCCACATAATTTTCCGCGGTAATGACAAGAATTTCATAATTAGGCAAAGATGTGTTTCTATATTTATATGAAGATATCATCTCTGGATTTTGCGCAAGATTAGTAACGCTCTGTGTAAAAGAAGGTGTGTTCCATAACATTGCAGAATGATCATCTCTTTCGGCTGAAGTCTTTACGCTCACCTTGACTTTCTGCGCGTATTTTATTTTTCCTTCTGAAGGAATATACTGAACTGGTGTGAAGTTAAGGAAAGCGAAAGAATAGCCATTAAGATATTGAGTAGAGACATCGTTATGACTTCTTGAAGGATAGTCGCCTTTGGAAGAATAAGCCTTGTCGTTTTTCTCGAACTTGAATTTGTCTGCTTTGGAATAAGGCACAGCTTGTTGATAAGGATAAAGCATATAACTGCCGTCAATCTCTTTGAAGTCGAGGAGTTGTATTTCTACCGACTCTGCATCGTAGCCCATCGGAAGCATGAGACTCACCGGCTGATACGGAAGGCTTGGACTTCCCACCTCGGCATATTGCTGGCTTCCTGGAAACTTGATCAAAGAATAGCCGTCGATACTGACTATTTCAGGTTCATGGAAACTGTAAATCTTTTCAACGACTTGAGCATTGACAGTTGCACAAAGTAATGACAAAAATAAAATAAAGGCACTTCTTTTCATAGGTCTATGAGTGTAAAATTATGAAGGCAAATATATATTTTTTCAAAAACATTTCCAAACGAAAAAAAGGCTGAATCCTATATTGGAAGCAGCCTAATTTTAAATTACAGACTTTAAGTTTTCAGTTTTCAATTATGTTATGTATTGATTTAAGTCTGAATGCGGAAATTATTTCAGAGAGTCCGTAGATTATGAATGACAATGAGATATATATTGCCACTGTGAAGAATCCGACCGTCATAGGGCGGAGTAAAATAAGAAGTGCTAAAATGAGAAGCACAATTCCACAGAAGAATGTCAAGCCATAACCTTTCACTTTGAAACCTTTCAAGTCGCCTGCATAGCTTATCATCATGAAGCTTTGATAAAGCATCCACATACCTAAGATAAGCGGAAGTGTAAGAGCGGCGATGCCTGGGTTAGCGGCAAGAAGAATACCTAATACGATATTAAGTATAGCTCCGATGAGCACGGCGGCTCGTGTTACAAAAATGTTCCTGCTGAATAGTCCTACAATCATTTCGATTATGCCAAAGACCACCAGTGCCAGACCTAATAGCAGCGTCATCGTTTCGTAAGTGATGGCAGGATTTGTCAGCATAAATACTCCTAAGATAAAAGCCAATACGCCTATGATCAGGTACATCCACCAATGTCTGACAGGCTCCATGGCGCGGTCGTATAAATCGTATGTTTTCATAAATGTGTATTTTGAATGTTAAACATAGTGTGTATGTTATTGTTCAAAACCTCTGTATTTTTAACAATTTTTAACTTTTTTGTAAACTTTTTTTGTTTTAAATTTGCATTGTAAATTGAAGTCATGTAAAACAAGGAGGAGCGATGGAAATGCTTATATTAGTGCCGAAGATAACCAATAGATTATTATATATCTTTGAATTATTGTTAAAGGAAGAACTCGGTATAAATTTTAAATTCACCACTGAAGTCGATGAGTTTCTTTCATATCAAGGCATGAGATTACACTATGGCAACGCTCCTTTAAGCGAAGAGCCTGCATTGTTCCAGCAAGCTGTCAAACTCCTTTTCGAACGTGACATCTATGATCAGGATATTAAAGTATGCAGCTTCAATGACTCCAATGCCATATATCCTGTCTTTAACGACAATTCGCTTTTCCCATTTGATATCTTTGCCGCATCATTCTATATCATAAGCCGCTACGAAGAATATCTGCCTCACGTTTCAGACCAATACAACAGATTCCAGCCTCAAGACTCTATCTTATATAAAATGAATGTGATAGAGAAACCTATTGTCAATATATGGGCTATCGAGCTAGGCAAAATGATACAGGACAGATATCCTGAAGTTCAACTGAAGAAAAAGACTTTCAAGTTTGTGCCTACTTACGACATCGACGCAGCATGGGCTTATAAAAACAAAGGCTTCTTCAGAACTACAGCAGCTTTCCTCAAAGATATACTTTTCTTCGACAAAAAAGAAATTAAAGAAAGATGGGAAGTGCTGCGTGACAAGAGAATCGATCCATTTGACACTTTCGACTATCAGATAGAATTACAGAAAGAGCTTAAACTTAAGCCTTTGTATTTTATCCTTTGTGGCGATTATAATACCAACGATAAAAATATCTCTATAAGAAACAAAGAGTTCCAGAATCTCATCAAGCGATTAGGCGATTATGCTCTCGTGGGCATACATCCTTCTTTCTCTTCATATCTTAAAAAAGACGTCGTCAAGGAAGAGGTCAGCCGTCTCTCCGAGGTGCTTAACCGTGAGGTGACAATGAGCCGCCAGCATTTCCTTCGACTAAGTCTTCCATCCACATACCAGATACTTATAGAATTGGATATTACCGATGACTACTCCATGGGCTATGCGTCGCAAGCTGGTTTTAGAGCAGGATATGCCGACACATTCCAATTCTTCGATCTTGAAAACGATATGAAGACAAAACTCAACATCCATCCTTTTGCCTTGATGGATGGAACAATGCGCGACTACCTGGATTTAGACGTGCATGAGTCATACGAAAAAGCCAAACAACTTATCGATGAGGTGAAAAATATTAACGGGACATTCATTCTTTTATGGCATAATGAAACTTTATCGGGAGAAAAACGTTGGGAAGGTTGGATTACTTTATACAGAAAAATTCTCGACTATATTATGAATTGAATATGATAAAACATCTGACCCATAATATGATTGACAAAAAACGCTGGGACGACTGCATCGCAAATTCGTTCAACGGCAGCGTTTATGCGTGGTCGTGGTATCTCGACATCGTACATCCCAATTGGGAGGCTCTGATAGAGAATGACTATGAGAGAGTGATGCCACTCACACCAAGCAAGAAGTTTGGAATATCATATATGTTCCAACCTTTCTTTGTACAGCAGCTTGGCGTTTATTCACAGTCAACTCTCAATGAAGAAGACGTCGAAAGATTCATAATGTCTATTCCAAACAAATATAAAATAGTAAAATACAGACTCAACGAATTCAACAAAGTCGATTATGAATCTGGCATTTACGAACCTCATCGTAATGTTGAACTTGACCTGATATACAACTATCAATCTCTTTGTAACAACTACAACAACAATACAAAAAGGAATCTCACCAAAGCGAACTCGGCAAGTCTTACAATCGTCAAGGACATAAAGCCGGAGACTATAATAAAACTTTTTGCCGAGAATCGTGGCAGAGATGTAGAACATTGGAAGGAGAAAGAATACAAACGATTACTCGACCTCGTTGACACCGCCATCTATCACGATTGTTGTTTTGTATGTGGCGTCAACGACATTGACGGTCAGACTATCGCTGGAGGTGTCTTTATGTGCAGCCACGACAGAATCATTTTCCTTTTCTCCGGCAGTGACGAAGCACATAAAAACAAACATGCATTGACATTTTTGTTAGATAAGATGATAAAAGAATTCAGCGAATCGAAATACATCTTCGACTTCGAAGGATCCGACAACGAAGGTCTCGCTCGTTTCTACAAAGGATTCGGAGGAAAAGAAGTATTTTATCCTGAAGTTAAATACAACAATCTTAGAGGGATATTTAAGATTGCATCAAAAATAATGGGTAAATAATTAAAGTTAAAATATTATGAGTGAAAACAGAGATGGCTTTGGTTCTAAATTAGGTGCCATTGCAGCAGCAGCCGGTTCAGCGGTTGGTTTAGGTAACATCTACCGTTTCCCTTGTCTCGCAGGTGAAAACGGCGGAGGAGCATTCTTGCTTATTTATGTGGCGATAGTATTATGTCTGGGTATCCCTATCATGATGGCTGAGTTTTACATCGGACGTCGCGGAGGGAAAAATCCTGTGGGTTCAATAAAAGAGCTGGCTCCAAAAACACATTGGAATCTTATTGGTTATATCGGCATCCTAGCAGCTTTCGTAGTGCTCGCTTTCTATAGCACAGTGTCGGGATGGACCTTAGAATACATCTACAAAGCAGCAACTAACTTCTTTGCTAACAAAGATATAGCAACGATAGAACAAGCATTTACAGATTTCCACAACAATCCTTTCCGTCCATTCTTATGGCAATTTATCTTCATGGGATTGACAGCATTCATTATCTTTAAAGGTGTAAAAGAAGGTGTTGAAAAATATACTAAAATATTGATGCCAGCATTGTTCGTGATACTTATCATCTTATGTGTCAAGTCATTGACCATGAGTGGTGCTAGAGAAGGATTGAAATTCTTGTTCAAGCCAGACTTCTCCAAAGTTGACGGCACTGTATTATTAGCAGCATTGGGTCAGGCGTTCTTCTCTCTCAGCGTTGGCATGGGCGCTCTTATCACATACGGCTCTTATATCAGCAAGAAAGATAATCTCACAACAACATCATTGTCAGTTGTCGCTGCCGACACTATGGTTGCTATATTAGCAGGTATCATCATTTTCCCTGCAGCATTCACATTCGGCATCCAACCAGAAGCAGGCGCCGGATTGGCATTCAACACATTGCCAATGATTTTCGACAAAATGACAGGCGGTTATTTCTTCTGTATCATATTCTTCATATTGCTCGCAATAGCTGCATTGACATCAACGATATCATTGCTTGAAGTTATAGTAGCATTCTTGTCAGAAGAGCACGGAATCAATCGTAACACTGCAACATGGATAGGAACATTGGTATCATTGTTCTTGGGCGTTTTCTGCACATTAAGTCTCAGAAACGGTTCAATATTCAAATTCGGAGATATGACATTCTTTGACTTTATGGATAAATTCTCAGCAAACTTCCTGCTCCCAATCGGTGCATTGTTCATCGTTATCTTCGTAGCATGGAAGATGGGAAAAGAAAGCTTCTACGACGAAATCACAAACCAAAATACATTGAAGATAAGCGTGAAGAAGTTTATCTACTTCATCATAAAATTCGTAGCACCAATCGTTATTTTGGCAATATTTATTAACCAATTGATTTAAAGAAATTCAAAAATTCAGAATCTCAGAGACAAAAAAATCTGAGATTCTGAGATTTTGAGATTTTGAGTTTCAAAATATGAAAAGTTTCCCAACGTTCACTAAGGGCGAACGAGTAGCGATTATAGTTTTAGCAGCGGTGATATTTCTCCTCATCGCTGCTAATTTTTTTATCATAAAATATAAGCCAAATGTTAATAAAAATTCACACGACATCGATTCAATAATAGCATTACACGAAGCGGCAATTGAGGAACTGAATGCCAGAAAGATTGCCGAGCAACTTGAAAGAGATTCTCGTATCCGAAAGGCGAAGGAGGAAAACGAAAAGAGAAAAGCTCAAAAGACAAAGAAACCTGAATTTAAAAAAGAGGTCATAAAAGTTGAGAATACAGCAGTAAAGAAAGAAATTGGAATAGTTAATCTCAACACTGCCGACACTCTGCTGCTGAAGGAACTTCCGGAAATAGGCTCTTATTTTGCCAGAAACATTGTTGAATATAGAGATAAGCTAGGAGGCTTTATTGATAATGAACAACTTCTCGAAATATATGGATTCGATTCCATAAGATATGATATCATCTTACCATATATAATAACCGATAGCATTATTATTCGAAAGGTCAATGTCAATCATGACGATTTCAAGATACTGCTGCGACATCCTTATATAGAATATGAAGATGTGAAGAAGATTATCAATTATAGAGAAAGCAGAGGTTTGATAACAAATTGGGAACAATATAAGAAGGTGGTAAAGAGAGATGATATTGAAGAAAGATTAAGGCTGTATTTGGAGTTTTGAACTATCATCTTCTAAATCTATACTTCACCGTAAGCTCATCCTTATCGGGTTCCGGCACATCCCAATATGGTTTTTCACCATCATTGTTTTCGTCGTCGTCATCATCTTCTTCCCAGACGTGCTCTTCACGTTGCGGTCCTTCATTTTTATAGAAGAAAGCAAGAACTATTCCCATAACGAAACCGCTGAGATGTCCTTCCCAAGAGATATTGTTTTTTATGGCATATTTAGGATATAATCCCCAAACGAGGCTGCCATAAAGGAATATTACTATCAACGAAATAATGATAAGTTTTCTATCGCGACGGAGGAAACCGCTCAGCATGAGAAAGAATGTCAATCCATAAACCAAACCGCTCGCTCCTATATGAGTGCCGCTGCGCGCTCCGCACCATGTCAACAATCCGGTGGAGAAAATAAGTATAAGTAATATCTTGTTTGCGAGCGGACGATAGAAATAATATAATGCTGAACCTAGCACCAAAACAGGCAATGTATTAGCGATGAGATGCTGCCAGTCGCCATGGATGAAGTGAAATAAAAATATTCCTGGCATGCCCTCTATGGATAATGGCTTTATCCCTAGAAAAGAAAAATCAAGATGAAAAACAACTTCCGTCATCTTAACAAGCCACATCACCACGACTAATATAATCGGGACAATTGTGCTTCCAAGCAGAAGCTTTTTTTCGTCTTGATTTTCCATATTTTGCAATGAGCTATGGGCTATGAGCAAAGAGCTTTTGAGGCAAGCACTGCTCGTGGCTCACAGCTCAAGGCTCATAGATACATCAATTAGTTTTAAACTTATATTTAATTTCTTTAAGGTCTTCGTTTGCCTTAGCGATTTTTTTCTTAAGACCTTCTTTGTAGTCAACTACTTTTTGAGCTATGTCAGCATCTGCTGTTGCCAAGATTTGTGCTGCGAGTATTGCTGCGTTGAGAGAAGCGTTGATACCTACTGTTGCTACAGGGATTCCAGGAGGCATTTGTACTATTGAGAAGAGAGCGTCCATTTCCATGTTAGTCTTGACTGGGATACCGATGACTGGTATTGGAGTCATAGCAGCGATAACGCCTGGGAGGTGAGCTGCCATGCCAGCTGCAGCGATAATGACTTTGATGCCGCGAGCTTGTGCGCCACGTGCAAATTCTTCAACCAATTCAGGAGTACGATGTGCGCTCAAAGCGTTCATTTCAAAAGGAATGCCCATCTCGTCTAAAAACTTGATGCCAGCTTCTAAAACAGGAAGGTCAGAAGTGCTTCCCATGATGATACTTACTATTGGATTCATATTGTAATTCGTTTTTTGCAAAGATAATAAAAATGGCTAATGGCTAATGGCCAATGGCTAAAGTTTTTTTAGCTATCAGCTGTCAGTTTTATAATACTTTAACAAAAAAGGAGTCGTAAATGCGACTCCTTTACTGATTGCTGATAGCTATTTGCTGACAGCTTATTTTATCTTCTTCTCTATTACTTGAAGAATTTCTTTTGTTTCGCTGTTTGCTACGTAAGCAATGATGTAGCATTGATCTGCGTTATAAGCTTCGTCTAAAGTTGTTGTATATGTCTTAATAAACATTTCTTTAGGAGCAATAACTGTTGGATTTTCAGTTGTACCGTTAAGAGACTCACCCCATGTACCATTCATTGTTTCACGGAATACGTGACGATGTACATAATTAGGGTTATTGCCTTGAGGGGTTACCTGCATACCTGTGATGCTATCTTCCATGATGCATACTGTGAGATTAAAAGTTGTATCAATCTTTTCTTCTAAGAATTTAGAGAAGATACTAACTTCCAAGTTACGGCTTGCTTCATCGAAGTTGACGATAGAATTCATTTCAACAACTGCTTCTTCTTGAAGAGTGGCAATAACTGCTTCTGTCCATTTTGAAGAATCGAAGCCGAATGTAGCACCATTAAGTTTGCGATTTATTGTACCGATAGGGTTACCTACTAATCCAAAAGTGTTATACCATTCAGTTCCTTCTTCTGTTGTAAAATTAGGGAATAATCCGTTTGGTGGGACAGAAGACAAAGAACCAGCGTGAACGCCTAGAACGATAACCTTATGTCCGTATTGATGTTGCAGTTCTAATGCACCTTCGCCGGCGGCTGGACAGTTTACACATCTAACACCTGTATAATCTTCCAAAAGGACGTTTTTAACTACGCTACCACTTTGAACATTGGTATTATCTTTAATATAATCACCTTCTTCAATTTTATCACAAGCAACCATTCCTATCAAAGAGAATGAAACTGCCAATATGCTTAATACTTTCTTCATTTTTTAATTTTTTTAGAATGACGTTGTAATAGACAATGAGAATCCGCTTGATGCTGGCACGACGCGGCAAACGCCACCGACGCAAACCATACCTTCGCTTTGACGACCGCCTGTGAGAGTTATTCTTGTTGATTCCTTAATGTAACCAATAGATGCTGAATAATAGTGGTCTCTATTGCTTTCTATAGGGTTGCCATAGTTGTATTTGTCACCAACAGAAACGAACCATTTTGCACCGATAGAATATTCAACCAAAGCTGCTGCCCAGTTGCCTCTCTTCAAATAGTTTTCAGCATGTGCAGAAGCAATTTCTTCTGTTGTATTGTTTTTATTGATATTGTCCCAAAGATGTTGTAATTCAAAACGAATACTTTGTTTGTTAGTGATTCTGTATGACAAATCAACGAAACCGATGTTAGCTTTTACAACTTCAGCACCTGGGTGATTTTCGATAGTCTCCATATCATAATACAAATTAATGTATTGAGCTATAAGTTTCCATTTTTTGCTTAAGCGTCTTTCAATTTCAATATTGAAATCATGGAAGAACTTACGTTCGCCAACTGCGAAGAATGGAGATGTGTAACCTAATGTTCCGTCATAACCTGCAATGTGTGTTGGCATTTCTTGACCTGGTTCAAGAATGTAATTTCTCTTGATGTCGTTTACTTGGCTGAAGTCGAGAGTGATTTTTGTTCCGTATTTACCACCAAGGATAGTTTTTTTAGGAATTGTGTAGTTGATTTGCAATTGCATTGCCATTTCACCAAGAGGCTGTGTGGCGTATGTGTATATTGCAGGAAGACTGTGTGTATGAGTGTAGTTGATTGGTGGAATAAAGTTGATATCCAAATCATTCTTTGTACCTTGATAATCGGACTTGAAACTCATATTGTCAACACGTTTTACTTGCATGATAATGCCAAAACCTTTTTGTGAATATGATAATGATGATAAGAAAGCTTGACCTTCACGGTATGTGTAGTTGTTAAATGCTGAAGGGTCGTTAATCTTATATGCATATTCTGTTGTGAAAGCGAAGCGACCATATCCTAAATTGATGCGTCCGTCGAATGCACCAACGTTTTCAGGAATATTGTAAGTAGGATTTGTATTCTTTTGATATTTGCTTACGAAACTACCGCCAACAGAAGCTCTGAATTTTGATGAGTTCATTGCGATAATGCTTTGATTAAGGTCCCATTCTCCGTCGATACCGCGTACGATACCTCTGCTTTCTGTTGAAGCGTATGATGACCAATAATATCTTTGCTTACCATAAACACCTTTCAATGTTACACCAGGTGCTGGGCGATAGATTACTCTCATACCACGGAGTGAGTTGTCGAAACCTAATGACCATTCTTCGTATGTTCTGAAGATAAAACCATTACCGAATTGGTCATAGATGTCACCTAAAGTAACAGCAATTGTTCCGTTATCGTATGATGCGTGGTAGTTAGCGATACCACAACCTTGCAATCTCTTGTCGAAACCTGACAATGGAGGAAGGTATGCTTCATAACGAAGGCCAGCAGTGAAGTTGCCTAACGAGTAGTTGATTTTACCGAAACCGCTGATACCAAGTTGAGGAATACCTTGTTCTATCATATAATCCTTGGTGATACCAATGCCTTCATCAACCTTATAATATTGACCGTCTATTTGGAAACTACCATTAACTTGTGATTCGTTAACGGATTGAGCAAATAAACCTGTGGAGCATAAGAATAATGCTGCCGATAATAAAAATCTTTTCATTTCCTTAAAGTTTAAGAAAATTATTTGCTAAGTTTTAAAATTTCTTCATAAAGTTCTTCTTCAGCACCTTCGAAGTAACCTGTATGTTGGTATACCATTTTACCGTTACCATCGAATAAGAATGTGTGAGGAGGATTGCTTACGTTCATAGCTCTTGCTAAGTCTTTGTTAACGTCTAATAAAACGTCGAATTCCCAACCTTTACCTTCTACGAAAGGTTTGATACGTGGAGTTGAACGTGAGTCGTCAATTGTAACTGCGAAGATTTTAACGCCTGTTTCATCTTGCCAATCTTGATAAACTTCGCTTAATGCGTTGTGTTCTTTAACGCATGGTCCGCACCATGTTGCCCAGAATGTCATTACGAATGGTTTGCCATCGTTGTTCAATTCTGTGATGTTGATAGTTTCGCCATCTAAGTTTTTCAATGCTACGTTTGGCAAATCTGATTGAGCCTTAGCGCCTAAGAAAAGAACGCTTAAGAACAATAATACTAATGTCTTTTTCATAGTTTAATTTGATTTAGTTATACAATATATACTTCTAATAATTTGCATTCTTCGTTGGTAATGATATCAACCTTGTTGATTACGTTAGGCACTAAGATACATTCGCCAGCTTTGACGAGTTCAGTACCGCCTTCGTATGACAAGATGAAACTGCCTGAGACACTCATCAGAATTACAAATGAATCCAATTCTGAATAGTCTTTCTTAAGAGCAGCTTCTGCATCTAAATTGATTACGTTTGTTGTAAAGTAAGGACAGCTAACCAAATTGACAGTAGAATTTTTGACTTTCTTGTCGTATTTCACTTTGCCGCTGTCTTCTTTCTTGAAGTTGATTGTTGCGAGAGCTTCTTCAATATGCAACTGGCGTTGCATTCCGAAACGGTCGATTCTGTCCCAGTCGTAAACACGATATGAAGTGTCGCTAGTCTGTTGAATCTCAGCCACCATGCAACCTGCTCCGAGAGCGTGTATCTTTCTTGCAGGGATAAAGAAAACATCATCATTTTGAACATTCTCGTAGTTGAGCATGCCTTCGATGTTCTTGTTAACGATAGCTTCTTCGAATTCTTCAGGTGTTACTTCTCTGTTGAAACCTGATACGAGCTTCGCTCCTTTTTCGGCATTCATGACATACCACATCTCTGTCTTGCCATTATAAAGGTCTATCTTCTGAGCGAGTTCGTCGTCAGGATGAACCTGGATGGATAAATTATCCAGCGGGTCTATCACCTTTATTAATAATGGAAAACGTTCGCCGTATTTGTTAAAGATTTCATCACCTACGAGGTCACCCATGAATGTCTCAATCAAATCGTTGAGCTCATCACCAGCAAAATCGCCATTGCATACGATGCTGTTTTGACCTTCAAGACCGGAGAGCAACCATGCTTCTCCGCAATTCATTAAATCACCAAAGTCTTGGTTTAGAACAGTTTTAATGTGTTGTCCACCCCATATTTTTTCAAAATATGCAGGTGTGAACTTTAAAGGATATAAAACACTCATTGACGTCAATTTAAGGTACAAAGATAATACTTTTCTTTTTTGTAGAAATATTATAATTGTGAAAAAATTATTTTTACTTTTGGGTCAACGGACAACAATCAACGAACGAGAGACTTTTTGTTATAATATACATATGAAAATACTTGAATCACTACGACATAAATTAAATAAAAACGCAGAACTTTCGGGACAGGAGAAAAAGACAAACAAGATTATAAATGAGTTTTTAGCAAAGACAAATCCTGATATTCATTTAAGAAATGTTGGAGGCTATGGCATTATCGCCATCTACAAAGGAAAAGATTCCGGCAAGAATATTTTATTGCGTGCCGATATCGACGGACTTAACATTCCTTTTGGTCAACAGACAACGGTGCCTGAGCATGTCGAAGGCAAAGATCAACGCTTCGACAAGCTCAGCGACCGAAAAGTTCAAAGTTCAGGGTTCAAAGTTCAAAGTCAATATTCACATCGTTGTGGACATGACGGTCATGCTGCCATATTATGCGGATTGGCAATGCGTTACGGAAAGAAACGTCCGGAAAAAGGCGACGTCATCCTTCTATTTCAACCTGCGGAAGAGACTGGCGAAGGTGCTTCAGTTGTCATCAATGATGAACAATTCAAGAACATAAAAATAGATGCAGCTTTTGCGTTGCACAATCTTCCCTCTTATGCTAAACATCAGATTATCTTGAAAAAAGGCTGTTTCGCTTCCGCATCTTTAGGATTGAAACTCATTTTTGAAGGAGCGACTTCACATGCCTCGCAACCAGAAAAAGGCAATAATCCGCAGATTGTCGTCACGACTCTTCTCGATGCATTTCAGAAAAAATATGAGAATCTTAAAAGAGATAAACATAATACTATCTTAACAGTCACACATGTTTCAATCGGTGAAGAGACATTCGGCGTCACTCCTGGTTATGCCGAGATTTGGCTCACTCTGAGAAGCCAAGACGACGGCGCATTGCGACAATTGACGGAAAGCACAATCGCCTTGTCGGAATATGTGGCAAAAGAATTTAAGTTGAATTTCTCTCATAGCATACATGAGGATTTTGTCGCTACTATAAACTCTGACAAACTTACTGACATTGTAGAGAAATCTGCTTTGGAATTAAGATTGTCTGTCAATAAGATAAACAATCCGTTTCCATGGTCTGAGGATTTCGGACGATTCGGCGTTTTATGTCCGGTCTGCCTCTTTGGTCTGGGTAGCGGCTTGGAACACGAGCCTCTTCATAGCCCTAAATATGATTTCGAAGATGAAATCATTGACACCGGAGTTGATATCTTTGAGAAGATAGTACATCTTTGCAATTGAAGAAGTAGAATCTAATTTTAGTTGCCCCGTTGCGTTAGGGATTGGAGCGGCATCCTTTTGAAGCGGAGCGGAAAAAGATATAGCGGAAAGCCCGACGGCAAAGCGAAGCGGAGCCGGAACGCCCAGAAAAAGAAACTCAGAATTTCAGAATCTCAGAACTTTTTTAGGAGTTCAGGTAATGTAATAATTTTATTACGGACCACATCACTCCATTACTTCATTACTATAAATGCTTCAAAACTTTAGCTCAAAAGCCAAAGTTTTTTTCTGAGGTTCTGAGGTTCTGAATTTTTTAGATTCAAAAAAAACTTTAGCCTTTAGTCTTTAGCCTTTAGTCTTTTATTATATTTGCGAAATAAAATTACTCTGATGAAAGTATGTGTTTTTTGTGGAAGCAGCATGGGTAACGACCCGAGATACCAAGAGGCTGCTGCTCAATTGGGCGAGGTTCTTGCTCAAAACGACTGCACTTTGTATTATGGCGGCGCCAATGTCGGTCTCATGAAAATCATCGCCGACAAAATGCTTGAGAGAGGGAAACGCGTCGTGGGAATAATTCCGAAACTCATAACCGACATGGAAATAGCTCACGAAGGCGTGACTGAAATGATAGAAGTGGATTCCATGTCGGAACGTAAGTTGATGCTCATCAACGAATCTGATGCTTTCATCGCCATGCCAGGAGGCTTCGGAACTCTAGACGAACTATTTGAGATAACAGTATTAAACCAACTCCGTATCACCGACAAACCTGTCGCTCTTTATAACACATTGAACTATTATGATAGTATGATGCAGTTCATCGATCATGCTGTAAGCCAGGGTTTCATCCGTAAAGAACATCGCGATAATATTATCGTTAGCGACAATCCAGAAACATTATTCAAAGAATTAAGCAGACATAAATCTATTGACATAGAGCAATGGATTAAAGATATTAAAGAAGAAAGCCATGAGCAGTGAGCTTCGAGCCATGAGCTAATGAATATAGTTCAGTTTTAAATCAACAACTTAGCAACTCAAAATATGAATATAATAGGAATCACAGGAACATTAGGCGCTGGCAAAGGCACCATCGTCGATTATCTCGTAAAAGAAAAAGGTTACGTACATTATTCAGTGCGTGCATTCCTCGCAGAAGAAGTAATAAGAAGAGGTCTTGAGGTCAACCGCGACACTCTCACTGAGATCGGCAACGATTTAAGAGCAAAACACTCACCTAGTTACATCGCGACACAACTTTATGAAAGAGCATTCGCCACAGGAAAAAACGCTGTCATAGAGAGTGTCCGCGCAATAGGCGAAGTAAACGCTCTTCGTTCAAAGGGCAACTTCTATCTCTTCGCTGTCGATGCTGATCAAGAGATTCGTTATCAACGTATTCGTGAAAGAAACTCTGAGACCGACTCTGTAAGTTTCGAGACTTTCGTCGCTAACGAAGAACGTGAAATGACTTCCGATGATCCTAACAAACAAAATATCGCTGCTTGCATCAAAGAAGCTAATTATCTGTTCCTCAACAATGGAACTATCGCTGATTTGCACAAGCAAGTTGAAGAAGTCTTGCAAAAGATTGGCGAACAGGAATACAAACGTCCTACCTGGGATGAGTATTTTATGAATCTTGCCGACACTGTGGCAGAACGCGCTACTTGCAACAGAGGCAGAAGCGGCTGCGTCATCGTTAAAGATCGCCAGATTCTGGTTACCGGTTATGTAGGTGCACCAACAGGTCTCCCTCATTGCGACGAAGTCGGCCACCTTTTCAAGAAGATGATTCACGAAGACGGACGCATAACACAACATTGTGTAAGAACTGTACACGCAGAACAAAATGCTATCGCTCAGGCGGCGAGAAGAGGCATAGCATTGGAAGGCAGCACTTTATATTGCAGAATGACACCTTGCAGAACATGCGCCATGTTGATAATAAACTGCGGCATCGTGAGAGTGGTCTGCCAAAGAAAATACCACGACTGCGCCGAATCAGAAAACATGTTCAAGATGGCAGGAATCCAACTCGAATATATTTATGAAGAAGTTCAACAATACGACAAGCAATAAATAAAAAAGAGGGCTTTTGACCCTCTTTTTTTATCTCTTCTTTTCAAAAAAACCTTTTAACGTCTTCAGACATTCATCATGAAGCACTCCTGTCTGAATTTTCGTTTTAGGGTGAAGTAGATTTCCGTATTTGCTAAAACCGTTTTTCTTGTCATCGCAAGCCCAAACCACTCTGCTGATATGAGAATGTGCTAAAGCACCAGCGCACATCACGCATGGCTCCAATGTTACGTACAAGGTACAATCCTCCAAATATTTAGCACCCATTTCATTGAATGCCGCCGTCAATGCGAGCATCTCGGCATGCGCTGTCACATCATTAAGCTGCTCCACCTGATTATGAGCTCTTGAGATAATCTTGTCGTTGCACACTATAACGGCACCTACAGGCACTTCGTCGTTCTCTTCTGCAATAAGAGCTTCATTAAGTGCTTGTTGCATATAATATTCGTCGGAGAAAACGCTTAGCTTCATCTTAAATCTCTGTTGACTTCTTTATCTAATTCACCGTTTTCTTCATAGAACTTCCAAATACCGCATTCCTTGCCATTAACATAAGAACCTTGGTATTTCACATTTCCATTTTCATAATAAGTAAAAGCTTCACCTTCTCTTATTCCATCGATGAATGTACCTTTACTCATCAAAGCACCTGATTTATAATATGTTTCAAAAATGCCGTTTCTTTTCCCGCCAATGATAGGACCATCGAGGTGTTTCATACCCTCCATATAGTACCAAGTTTCTCTGACGTAATTTTTGCTGCCGTCTTCATTTTCTACATAATAACGTACTTCTTTTCTGCTGCCATCTTCATGTCTTGTCAACACTTCTTCTTTTATGTTATTTGAGCATGAGAAAAACGCAACTAACAATAAAATTGCCAATACTATTCTTTTCATAATTATCTATTGAATGTCAAACGTTTACCTTTATAATCTTCTTTAAATATTCCATTATTATATACCAATTCACCATTGATGAATGTATGAGTTACGCTACAGCTTAATTCGATTCCCGAATAAGCGGTCCAACCGCATTTATAATGAACACTTTCGTTGGTGATAGTCTGAGACTTTTTAGGATCAATGAGAGCTAAATCTGCATAGTAGCCTTCTCTTATAAATCCACGCTTGTTGATTCTGAACAAGATAGCAGGATTATGTGACAAGAGTTCCACTGCTTTTTCTTTTGTAAGAACACCTTTCATTGCAAGGTCGAATGTTCCCACAAGAAGATGCTGCACTGATGTTCCTCCTGATGGAGCTGAGAAATAAGGTTTGTTTTTCTCTTCCAAAGTATGAGGAGCATGGTCTGTCGCCATTATATCTATATGATTATCAATACATCCTTGAATAATTGCCAATCTATCTTTTTCTGTCTTGACAGCAGGGTTACATTTCAAGAGAGTACCTTTTCTTTCGTAATCTCTATCGTCGAAAAGAAGATAATGCAAACATGTCTCAGCTGTTATCTTCTTATCTTTCAATGGGATATTATTATTAAAAAGTTGTATTTCCTTTGCTGTTGAGAGATGCAATATGTGAAGTTGTGTTCCATATTTCGATGCGAGTTCTGCTGCAAATGAAGATGTCTTGTAACAAGCCTCTTCGCTACGAATAAGAGGATGCACCGAAGCAGGAGCATCGTCACCATATTTTTCCTTGAACAGTTCCATATTTCTGCGCACTATCGCTTCATCTTCACAATGTGTCGCAATGAGACATGGCGCTTCCTGGAAGAGACGCTCTAATGTTGATTGGTTGTTTACCAACATATTGCCGGTACTAGAACCCATAAATGCCTTAATACCGCAAACATTCTTAGGGTCTGTCTTCAACACTTCATCAATATTGTCGTTCGACACGCCCATATAGAATGAATAATTTGCCATCGACTTTTCAGCAGCTATATCATATTTATCCTGCAAAAGATCTTGTGTTAATGTGTTAGGCACAGTGTTAGGCATATCCATAAAAGATGTCACACCACCAGCAACGGCAGCACGACTCTCTGTAGCAATGTCGCCTTTATGTGTCAATCCAGGATCTCTGAAATGGACCTGATCATCGATAGCGCCTGGAACAAGATAAAGTCCCTCTGCATCAACAACTTGATAAGAGCTATATTGTTCTAATTTTTCGTTTTCATTAGGAAGTATGATCTTCTCAATTGTGTCTCCTGAAATGACAACACTTGCCAAGAAAGTCTTTCCTTCATTGACAAGTGTCGCGTTTTTAATTATGTAACTCATGCTTTTTTCGCTTTAATTTTTCCAACAATGCCTCTCCATCTTAAATTGATGACGCCAAAGATAGCTTCTTTGAAAATGCCTTTCGACATTTTTGACGTTCCTTCAGCACGGTCGGTGAAGATGATTGGCACTTCTTTTATGTTAAAACCAAGTTTCCATGCAGTATATTTCATCTCGATTTGGAAAGCGTAACCAATGAATTTAACCTTATCTAAATCTATGGTTTCCAATACTTTTCTTGTGTAACAAACAAAACCTGCGGTAGTATCACGTGTCTTCATTCTGGTAACAAATCTTACATATGCAGAAGCATAATAAGACATCAAGACTCTTCCCATTGGCCAGTTAACTACATTAACGCCAGTGATATAGCGAGAACCTACCGACACATCTGCACCATTTGCGCAGGCATCATGAAGTCTGATAAGATCGTCTGGATTGTGTGAGAAATCGGCATCCATCTCAAACACATATTTATAATGGCGCGCCAAAGCCCATTTAAATCCGTGGATATATGCCGTTCCAAGTCCCAACTTGCCTTTTCTTTCTTCAATGAAAAGTCGTTCCGGAAATTCATTCATTAATCTTTTAACAATATCAGCTGTGCCATCAGGGCTGTTGTCTTCAATAATAAGAATATCAAAAGACATTGGCATTTGAAAAACATATCGAATAATCCTCTCGATGTTCTCCTTTTCGTTATAAGTCGGTATTATTACAAGATTTTCTGACATAAAGATTCTGTTTTGTTACGTTTTTTATACTACAATCTTAAGGCTACAAAGTTATAAATTTATCAGTATATTCACCAATATTTAAGAAATAAAATTTCGTTAAAAAACCTTAACAAAAATCCTCTTCATTGACCAGCGGCCCTGTCATCACGGCATTAAAAAAAGACGCCACAAAGTGACGTCTTCACATATATCATTCTTGGAAATATATTCTCTTAACACGATGAGAAATGCTTGTCAGTATTTCATAAGGTATTGTTCCACAAGCATCTGCAATTCTCTCTACTGGATAATCTTCATTGAACAAGATAGCAGTATCGTCTTCCATACAATCGATTCCTGTCAGGTCAATCATACACATATCCATGCAGATATTGCCAATTATCGGCGCCGCCTTGCCGTTCACATAGAAACAAGCAGCGCCATTGCCAAGGCGGCGGTTGAGACCATCGGCATAACCAATTGGAACGACGCCAATGCGAGACTTCTTTTCTATGACTCCACGTCTGCTATAACCTACAGTCTCTCCTACCTCATACTCCTTAATCTGAACGATGGTCGTCTTTAAAGAAATAACATTCTTCAACTTACCTTTATCTTCCTCACAAGGAGCAACGCCATAAACTCCAATGCCCAATCTCACCATATCATATTGATAATCAGTAAAACGACTGATACCTGCACTGTTTAAAACATGACGTAAAATCTTATATGGGAAAGCAGAAACTATCTTAGAACTCATTTCTTCATAGACATTTATCTGCTTCATAGTAAAATCGTTAAAATCCTGACTGTCAGCGCCTGCAAGATGCGAAAAGACACTCTTGACAACGATATTCTTATTTTCCTTTAACCTTGATAAAAGTTCATCGATATCATCAGGCAAGAAACCGAGACGATGCATACCAGTATCTAGCTTTATATGAATACCGATTTTATTATCAGGAGTAAGTTCCAATTTTTCAATCGCGTCTTCCAAAAGAGAAAGGCTTCTGAAACTGTAAATGTCTGGTTCTAAATTATTTTTGATGATGCTCTCAAAAGTATTTATTTCCGGTGTCATCACCATAATTGGCAAATCGATGCCCTTTCGGCGAAGTTCTATTCCTTCATCGGCATAAGCAACAGTAAGATAATCAGCATGATGAAACTTGAGAACATTTGAGACTTCAAATGTTCCGCTTCCGTAAGCAAAAGCTTTCACCATCACCATCAATTTGGTGTCTCTCTTCAGCTTTGAACGATAATAGTTCATATTCTTAACCAAATTGTTAAGATTTATTTCCAAAATCGTTTCGTGTGCCTTTTCCTGTAAAATCTTGCTTATTTTCTCAAAACCGAAATCACGAGCTCCTTTGATGAGAATCAACTGATTGTGAAACGATTCGACAGGATATTCAGATAGAAATTCTTTAGTGTCCTTATAAAAATCTTTCTTTATATCGAACTTGTCTTTCTGACGTGATATCGCTTCTCCAATTCCGATAACAAAATTAACTCCTTTATTTTTAAGAAGCTGTGCTATCTTTTCATATAATTCTTCTTCTCTTAATTCAGACTGAAGGATATCGGATAAAATAACGACTCTTTCTTTATGACTATGCTGCTGGTTCATAAAGTCGAGTGCTATCGTAAGTGCATTAAAATCAGAGTTATAACTATCGTCGATAATATCACAATTATTGATGCCAGATTTAAGTTCCATACGCATCGCTACTGGACTAAGATACTCCATCTTTCTTGCAATAACATCATTATCTATATTGAGCATCAATGCAGTAACCCAACAATGAATCGCATTTTCAATTGAAGCATCGTCAATAAATGGAATGACGATCTTTACGGAAGTCTGTTGTCCATTAACAATCGCCTCTATTGTTGTGCTGTCTTTTTCTTTTTCTACGGAACATATTTTAACATCAGCCGACTCATCAATTCTGCTCCATGTAAAAGTATTGATATTCAGTTTTTCAACCTTATCAGCAATTCCTTTATAATCAAGACAATATATTAAAGTCTGGGCATCAGAGAAGAGTTTCAGTTTCTCTTCTATCTTATCATCTATATTATCGAAGTTTTTTCCGTGGGCTTGTCCTATATTAGTGAAAATACCTATAGTCGGTTTTATTATCTCCTTGAGATTATGCATCTCACCAGGTCTGGAAATACCTGCTTCGATTATCGCAATATCATGTGAATCATTCAATTGCCATACCGACATCGGAACGCCTATTTGTGAATTATAACTTTTAGGGCTTCTCACCACAGAAATTTCTGGACTGAGAATCTGATAGAGCCATTCTTTTACGATTGTCTTTCCATTGCTGCCTGTAACTCCTATTATTGGCATATCGAAATTCTCTCGATGAGAAGCAGCTGTTTTCTGGAGGGATTTTAAAGTATCATCAACGATGATGAATATAGCATCGTCTTTATTCTCGATTATCTTTGAAATGGAATCTGACTTTTCCACCACAAACATCCTGACGCCTTTTTCGTAGAGTTCGTCAATATATTTGCTACCATCGTTACGATGGCTTTTCAAAGAAAAGAAGAGTGTATTCTCGGGAGTAACAAGAAGTCTGCTATCAAAGAGCAAATCTTTGACAACCAAATCCTTGTTAGAATTATTGATTATCTCACCCTTAATGATTGATGCTATTCTTTCAACAGTATAATTCATACTGCAAAGATATGAATTATTCTTTTGCTGTTCTATTTTTCAGCACGTCAATTGCGAGATAAATCGCATGACGGAAAGAATCCGGGTTTGCTATATTCTTGTTAGCGATATCGTATCCTGTTCCGTGGTCAGGTGCTGTTCTGACAACCGGCAGTCCTGCTGTGAAATTAACGCCGCCGTCAACAGCAAGCGTCTTGAAAGGAACCATTGCCTGATCGTGATACATACACAATACGCCATCATATTTCACCCAAGCTGCTGAGCCGAAGAAACCATCAGCAGAGAACGGTCCGAACACCAGAAGTCCTTTATCTCTTGCTTCTTTAATGGCTGGTATTATCATATCTATCTCCTCTTTTCCGTAAAGTCCGCCATCACCATAATGTGGATTCAATCCCATGATAGCAATACGAGGATAATCGATGCCGAAATCTTGCTTCAATGTTTTATTGAAGACTTCTAACTTACTAACTATCAAATCTTTCGTTATCACACCTGACACATCCTTCAACGAAATATGATTTGTCACACTTCCTACGCGCAACTTATTGGAAACCATCAACATCAAAGGTGTCTCTTCCTGACAGAAAGAACTGATATATTTCTTTTGACTTGAAAAATGGAAATTCTCAGATTGAATATTGCCTTTATTAACAGGCGCTGTCACTAATGCATCAATATTGTTTTTATACAAATCATCAACTGCCAACTTAAGAGCTTCGAAAGACGCTTTACCTGCCACTTCTGTAGATATTCCTGGTTCTATTTTCAACTCGGAATCAGTATGATTGATAAAATTTATCCTTCCTGCCTGAGCCTGACGCGCGTCTCGAATCAACGCATACGAAATCTCCTCCATGTTGAAGTTTTTCTTGTAATAAGAGAAAACTTTAGATTGTCCATAAATGATAGGGATGAACATATCAAAAATTCTACTGTCGCATAAGGTTTTCAAAATAATTTCGTAACCTATACCGTTAATGTCACCATGTGTGATACCAATAACGGGCAACCTTTCGGAGTCTTTCTGTGTCAGCATAACGTATTAGTTTTGAGAGACTTCAAAGATATAATAAATAAAATTAAAAAACAAAGGTAAATTTATTTTTTTATAATATTTTTTACAATCCTTTGTAAATCAGCGTACTAATTTTATCTCTATCAAAAATTTCGTTTGCCACTTCTAAAATATCTTCCGAGCTTAAATTTCTGATTTTTCTTATTGTTTCTGAAAGAGGTTCTATTTCGTCTTTAGAGAATGCTGCTCTTGTCATAGCGAGGAGCTCTCCAAGTCCAGACTCGCTGCTAAGCGCAAGCTGACCAACCAGCTGGTTCTTTGCATTTGACAATTGTACAGTTCCTAGTTTATTGTCTCTCAACTTATCAAGTTCCTTGAAAACCAAACTGACGGCCTTATCCATAGAATGAGGATCAACGCCCATATAAATAGAGAAGTTTCCCGTATCAGAATACGCATTGTACTGTGATTCAATAGTATAAGCAAATCCGTATTTTTCTCTGATATTAAGATTCAACCTAGAATTCATTCCTGGTCCGCCCAAGATGTTATTGAGCAGCACCATCTGCATTTTCTTCTCGCTTTCAATATGATACGCCATTCCGCCTATAATACAATGCGAGAGGTGACTATTTCTTTCATGGACTACGTTAAACGCAGGAAGAGGAGTAAACTTAGTCCTATGATACTCAGCATTGTAACGTTTAAAATCACCGAAATGAGCAATTATCTTATTCTTGAATTTCTCGAAAGGGATATCACCTATCGTGGCAATGACCATTCTATCGGTTGAGTAATTGTTTTTAAGAAAACGGCATAAGTCGCTACGCTTGTATCCTTCAACCAACTCACGAGTTCCCAATATGTTACGTCCCATCTCATGACCTTTGTAGAGATTATTTTCAAAATCGTCATAGATTTCTTCTGCAGGACTATCGAGATAAGAGTTTATCTCATCGAGAATCACCTCTTTTTCTTTTTCAAGTTCATTTTCAGGATATGTGCTATTGAAAGCGACATCAGAGATTAACTCTATGGCTTTGTTATAATATTCCTTAAGAAAAGAAGCGTGGATACAAGTTTCTTCTTTGGTAGTATATGCGTTAAGTTCGCCGCCCACATTCTCAAGGCAGCTCAGCACATGATACGCTCTGCGTTTTTTGGTTCCTTTGAAGAGCATATGCTCAATGAAATGAGCCAGCCCATTTTCACCAGGAGCCTCGTCGCGCATTCCAGTGTTGACCATCAACGACATATGCGCAACGACGCCTGCTCTGTATTTATGTAATATTTTTATTCCGTTAGGAAGGACGTATTCGGAGATAATACTTTCTTCAAGCATTTTACAAAATTATTATTTCATCCACATCTCAAATGAACCACCCTCCGACATTGTTGCTGTCTTAGCAGAACCTTTTGACAACCAATTGTTTTCTTCTGCCAATCCATCATAATCCTTCAAAACGCGGAATGTATTCTTTGGAGGCAAACCAGGGTGACCGCTCGTCTCTAACAAGACGACTGCTGTATGGAAGTCTTCCAAACCTTCATCGGTCTTCTTACCACTGAAAATAAATGATTGCTGAGCATAGAATCCGTTAACATAGTCTTCAACAACATAATAGCAAGTGAAATTATCATCTTCACCTGTGATTTTCATGCCGTAATTGACATTTTCTTCAAAGGCATTAGCATCCACATTATATTGTTTTGAATAATAATTCATTTGTTTGTTATTATAAATGAATCCCATGTAAAGATCTGAGAAGAACTGAACAGAATCATTGTTTGGCATATCAGACTGATATGCAAGATAATGAGGCGATGACACATATTCGCCCTCCATATCAGGAGGAGTAATTCCTGAATAAACAGGGAAATATGACACAACCTCATCATAAATTTCTTCAGGGAGAACATAATTTGGAACTACGTGAACCAAATTATTTTCATCTTTTTTAGCCAATTGACCTTTGAAATATCCTTCAATCTCATTGCTATATTGGTCAACGCATTCTATTTCAATACTATAACCATCAGAAGATCTACCGATAACAACTTTACCTGATGTTATGTTACCAATATTTGTATAACTTCCTGTCTCTGTATAACCCAAGACCCATGAGCCCTCGAAATCAGTATAAGTTGCACTTTCAATGCTTTCAGCCTGAACAGATTTGATACCGAAATTGATAAAGTCTTTTTCATTTTCACAATAGAGACGTAAGTCCAAATCAAAAGAACCATCTTCTTCTCCATTATTGATTATGCATCCGTAAATCAATTCGTACACATCTTCACCTATAGTGAAATAGTTATTTGGTTTTCTTTCTCCGCATGACATCATAGCAAACATTATCATAAATAATGCGCTAATACCTAATAAGTTAAATTTATATTTTCTCATATTAAAACAATTTCCGCAAAGGTATAAATTATTTATTTATGATTTGTCAATTTTAACACTTATTAACATAATTATTTTTCATCATAAAATAAGAAATACATAAAAACGTTTATTATCTTTGCAAGATTAAAAATCATTGAGATGAAATTAAGACATTTTATTTTATCAGTTGCTTTCTTAATACCTTTTCTAGCTCAAGCTCAGAAAGATATAGAAAAAGAATGCATCCCTGTTGCCATGTTCGGCGCAACATATTCTTACCAGCTCCCTGGTGCTGACACCAAAGCGTTATATGGCAACAACTCAACAATTGGCGCAAGTTTCCAATATAAAACCGACAAGAATTGGTTATGGACTGCTAGCGGCAATTTCATTTTCGGCGACACCATCAACGCCAGCCGTGAAGAAATTTTAGGAATCATTTTAGACAACAACGGTGAACTGATAACAGGCGACGGCATATACGGAAGTTACGCAATGTTACAAAGAGGCTATAACATCCAAGCTAAAGTCGGTAAGCTTTTCAACATTTGCGCTCCTAATCCAAACAGCGGCTTCTTCATTAAGGGCGGTTTGGGCTATCTTCTTAACAGAGTCAGAATCGAGTTCTCCTCTTCAGCCTCACCTCCGGCAAACCTCTCAGGCGACTATCTCTACGGCTACGACAGAATGCGCGGCGGATTCGCCTACTCAGGTGAAATTGGATACCTTTTCCTCAGCAGCTCACGCGTGTTCAACTTCTCGGTATCACTCGAATTCAACCAAGCGCATACAAGACCTCTGCGCAAATGGGATTTCAACTTGATGGGACCAGACCTCAACAAATATATCGACAGATATTACGGAATACGTTTCGCGATATACATCCCTACATATAAAAGAATGCCAGACGAATTTTACTATTATTAATCATGAATCTTTTATATTCAATAGCAATAAGAAGCTATAGCGGCGCGATCGCTATAGCTTCTTTATTTGGTAACAAAAAAGCCCAACTCTGGTGGAAAGGCAGAAAAAACCAATGGGAAAACTTAAAATCCGTTAATAAAAACGATGAATGGATTTGGGTTCATGTGTCATCATTAGGAGAATTTGAACAAGGTCTTCCCGTAATCGAAAGACTTAAACAGAATTTCCCAAAATATAAAATCCTACTAACATTCTTCTCACCTTCCGGATTCGAACCCAGAAAAAACTTCCAACTCGCCGACAAAGTCGCCTACATGCCTTCCGACACCTTGTCGAATGCCAAGAAACTCATAAAGAACTTTAACATCAAAGCGGCTTTCTTCGTGAAGTATGACTTTTGGTTCAATTATATGAAAGTTCTGAAAAACAACAATATACCATTATATTATATTTCAGCATTACTTCACAAAGACCATTACTTCTTCAAGCCATATTCTTCTTGGTTCAGAAAACAACTCAAAAACGTGACGCACTATTTCGTGCAAAACGATGAAACCGCTCATCTGTTAAATTCCATTAACGTAAATGATGTAACAATAACCGGCGACACTCGTTTCGATCGCGTCTTTGAGATAGCAAGACAATCGCAATCATTCCCTGAAATAGAGGAATTCATCAACGGGAGACAATGCATCATCGCTGGAAGTTCATGGCAACCAGACGAGAAACTTCTCATTCCTTTTTCAAAAGAAATGCCTGACAACTATTGTCTCATCATCGCTCCACATGACATTTCCGATTCTCACATAAAGCAGATAACCTCACAACTTGACGATTACGTTTTATATAGTCAACAAGCATTTAATGACAATAAAAAATACAAGGTCCTTATCATTGACGTCATTGGAATCTTAAAGAAAATATACAAATACGCACGTTTTGCATACGTCGGCGGAGGCTTCATGAGCAGCATTCACAACACACAAGAAGCTCTCGTATTCGGCTGTCCTGTCGTAATAGGACCGAAATATCACAAGTTCGTGGAAGCTGTAGATCTCGTAGAAGCAGGAGGAATGTTTTCTGTAAATAACAAAAAAGAATTCGACGAAATCTTTGAACAACTGATAAACGACGAAGATTTCTACAACAAAGCCTCTGGCATTTGTCAGGATTATATCCAACTAAGCATAGGCGCTACAGATAAAATTATAAAACATTTAGAATCAAAATTATAACATAATGAACGCTATTATTAAAACTACTACAAGAAACGACTTCAAAGCAAAAGTCTATCTTCTCGACATGATTGAACAAATCGACAACATCGAACTAAGCGAACAAGAAATAAATTATATAAAAGAATATCACGAATCTACAAAAGGTAAGAAGACCATACATATAAACAGATTTACCGAGCACCTCTATTTTTACGTCATCGCTCAGGAATTAGAATTCCGCCGTCTAGAAGAAGCACGCAGAAGCGGAGCTTCCATGGCTGCACGCATCAACAAACATAATATCAATGAAGTTCTCGTCACCGACGTCACAGGCATAAACCATGACGAACTTTTCGCCTATGTTGAAGGCATGGCGTTAGCGAATTATAAATTCACCAAATACAAAACAGAGCCGAAGGAAAACAGTCTCGAGACCATTTATATAGAAGAAGGTTATGACGAAGAAATGTTAAATAATATTAACATAACAGTGGAATCCACATTATGGGCACGCGACCTCGTCAACGAGCCTGTCAACCATCTCAATGCTGTTCAATTTGCAGACATCGTAAGTTCCAAACTTAGAGAAGTCGGTGTTCATGTTGAAGTATTAAACAAGAAAAAGATAGAAGCGCTCAAGATGGGCGGACTTCTCGCCGTTAACGCAGGAAGCATCGACGAACCGACCTTCACCATCGCCGAGTGGAAACCGGAGAATTTAAAGAACGAGCAACCTTTCGTCTTGGTTGGCAAAGGAGTAGTTTACGACACCGGAGGCTACAATCTTAAACCAGGCGCATCTATGGCGACCATGAAACACGATATGGCGGGTGCCGCTTCTGTTGCCGCAGCTCTTTATGGCATAGCGAAAGCCAGACTACCATATTACGTCATCGCTTTGATTCCTGCGACCGACAACCGCATCGACGGCAACGCCAATGTACCAGGCAACGTGGTGACCATGTATGACGGAAGCACTGTAGAGATTGCCAACACCGATGCTGAAGGACGCATGATACTTGCCGACGCCCTCTCATACGCGAAGAAATACGAGCCTATTTTGGTCATGGATTTCGCCACACTGACAGGAGCAGCATCTAACGCAATAGGACCTCATGCCAGCGTCGTAATGCACAAAGACGCCGACATCTATCTCTCATCATTAAAAGAATACGGTGAAGAGGTCTATGAACGTTTAATTGAGTTCCCTCTTTGGGATGAATATGCTGAGCTCATCAAATCGGACATCGCTGACGTCAAGAACGTAGGCAGCAAATACGGCGGAGCCATCACAGCAGGAAAATTCCTGGAACGTTTCACCGATTATCCATGGATTCACTTCGACATCGCAGGAACAGCTTTCCTTGATTCCAAAGACGGCTATCGCGTGGCAGGAGCGACAGGCATTCACGTAAGATTACTGATGAAGTATTTTGGGGATTAAGAAAGACTAAAGGCTAATGGCTAAAGACAAAAGTCTACTGGTCGGGATAACAAAAGTTGAAGTTAACAAAATTGTTGATTTCAACTTTTGTTTACATTAAAAAGATATTGTAGATACCAGCGATACTTGGAAACAAAAAAAAGAGGACACTTTTCAGTATCCTCTTCTTAGTAGCGGGGACAGGATTTGAACCTGTGACCTCCGGGTTATGAGCCCGACGAGCTACCGGACTGCTCTACCCCGCATCGTGAATTTCAAAAAAAACAACTTTTTTTTTGTTTTGTTTGCGAGTGCAAAGATATATTTTGTTTCTTTGCAAGTCAAGTATTTTTTAAAAAAAATTTTTCAACATGAATCACAAAGCAGGTTATGTAAACATTATAGGCAAGCCAAATGTCGGAAAATCAACGCTTATGAACGAATTCGTAGGCGAAAAAATTTCTATCGTAACATCGAAAGCACAGACCACAAGACACCGTATTTTGGGCATTGTGAACGGTGAAGAGTTCCAAATTGTGTTCTCAGATACGCCTGGAATCATCAAAAATCCCGCTTACAAGATGCACGAAGTGATGAATCAGTTCGTAAATGTAGCTTTCATCGACGCCGATTTGATACTCTACGTCGTCGATATCACAGACAAAAAAATTGACGAAAAAACAGTTGAACGTCTCCAAAAAACAGACATTCCAATCTTCGTTTTATTAAATAAAATAGATTTATCAGATCAAGATGGAGTGACAAATGCAGTCAACTTCTGGCAAAACGCTCTTCCAACAGCAACAGTTTTCCCTATTTCAGCACTTCATCATGCCAACATAAAACACATCTTCGACTGCATTTTGGAAAAACTTCCTGAATGTCCTCCTTATTTCCCTAAAGATGAACTCACCGACAGATCGATGCGTTTCTTCATTTCTGAAATAATCAGAGAGAAAATCTTGCTCATCTACAAACAAGAGATTCCTTATTCAGTGGAAGTTGTCGTCGATGCATACGAAGAAAGTGCAAAGATGATTAACATCAGAGCTACTATATACGCATCACGCGACTCTCAAAAGGCTATATTAATAGGTAAGGCTGGTTCTGCAATAAAGAAACTCGGCATTATGTCGAGAGGCGACATTGAAGAGTTCACTGGCAAGAAGATATTCCTCGACCTCAACGTTAAAGTCAGCAAAGACTGGCGCGACAACGAAGCTGAGTTGAAGAATTTTAATTATGAAGCTTAATTTTAATGACTAAAGGCTAAAGACTAATGACTAAAGTTGAACATCTAAAAAATCTTTTGTCTTTCGTCTTTCGTCTTTCGTCTTTTTATTATCTTTGCAAATCACAGAAATTTTATTGATATGAGTAATATAGTTGCAATAGTAGGAAGGCCTAACGTAGGTAAATCGACATTTTTTAATCGTTTGGTTCAAACACGTCAAGCCATTGTGGAAGAGACAAGTGGTGTAACTCGCGACCGTCATTATGGACATAGCGACTGGAACGGCAAATCATTTACAGTAATTGACACTGGAGGTTACGTCGTTGGTTCAGATGACATCTTTGAAGAAGAAATCAGAAAACAAGTTGACCTCGCCATCGATGAAGCCGATGTTATCATCTTTGTCGTTGACGGTAAAGATGGTCTTCACGTCCTCGATGAAGACGTAGCTCTGATATTACGCCGTTCAAAGAAAAAAGTATTACTCGCTGTCAACAAGACCGACATCCCTAACAAGGAAAGCAACATTGCCGACTTCTACGCTTTAGGTCTTGGCGACATTTTCGCTTTCTCAGCAATGACAGGAACAGGTACAGGCGAGCTCTTGGACGAAGTTGTAAAACATCTTCCTAACGACACAACAGAAGATTACGACGGACTCCCACGCTTTGCTCTCGTTGGCCGTCCTAATGTTGGAAAGTCATCAATGATCAACGCATTCCTCGGCCACGACCGTCATATCGTAACCGACATCGCAGGAACAACACGCGACAGCAACAACACTCGTTTCAACGCTTTCAACATGGACTTTGTCTTGGTTGACACAGCAGGTCTCCGTAAAAAAAGCAAAGTCTCTGAAAACATCGAGTTCTATTCTGTAATGCGTTCTATCCGCGCTATCGAAGAATGCGACGTAGCAGCTCTCATCATCGACGCTACACAAGGCTTTGAAGCTCAAGACATGAACATCTTGCGCCTCATCGAGAAGAACAAGAAAGGTCTCGTCGTCATCGTCAACAAATGGGACTTGGTTGACAAAGATTCCAACACTCACCTTCAATATGAAAAGATGATCAGAGAAAAGACTGCTCCTTTCACCGATTATCCAATCATTTTCACATCAGCGATAAATCGCCAAAGAACATTCCGCGTACTCGAAGCTTTACATCAAGTTTATGAAAACAGAGAACGTAGAATATCAGTGCGCGAACTCAACGACACAATGTTGGAAATCATCGCAGCTCAACCACCTCAAGTGGCATCAAGAAACCGTTATCTCAAGATAAAATATATCACACAATTGAAGAGCCCTACTCCACAGTTCATCTTCTTCTGCAACTTGCCAAAAGACGTCAAAGAATCATACTGCCGTTTCTTGGAAAACAAGATCAGACAGAACTGGAACTTCAACGGAGTGCCAATTCAATTATTCTTCAGAGAAAAATAACATCAATTAGGAGTTAGAAATCATTCCTAATTCCTAATTTCTAATTAATATATGGAAGAACTAAGAATAGACAAATGGCTTTGGTGTGCGCGTCTCTTCAAAACACGCACTCTCGCTGCTGATGCGTGCAAAGGCGGCAAAGTCAAAATCAGCGATTCTTCCATAAAGCCTTCACGAGAAGTAAAGATAGGTGAACTCATACAAGTCCAGCTCGGACAGCTGCACAAGGTGGTGGAAGTGAAAAGCATCCCTAAAAGCAGA
Source organism: Bacteroidales bacterium (assembly GCA_045655965.1). GTDB lineage: Bacteria > Bacteroidota > Bacteroidia > Bacteroidales > F082 > Limimorpha. Next base: position 74,745 of record JAZOQH010000035.1, read on the forward strand.
GTCTCTCCTAAACAAATTGAAGATGTCTATATCGACAAGACGCCTAAGGAAGAATACGAAAGAATAGAATTCATCCACGCTTATAAAGTTGAATATCGCGACAGAGGCGCAGGACGTCCAACAAAGAAAGACAGGAGAATAATTGACAAACTGAAGGAAATTTAAATTCATCATAACAAAGACTCAGAAAATTCTGAGTCTTTTTTTATATATGCACAAGACCTGTTGACTGTTGTCAGTTGTCTTTCGTAAAAATGAAATATTAACAATTTCTAAACAAACTTTCATCTCTTCATAATGTTTTTAAGTCATTATAAATTAAAAACTAAAAAAAACAACATTATGAAAGATTTGAATTTCAGACATGGCGACGCAAAGAGTGATGTATTCGGAACAGATGCAATGGTCAATCCATCACCAGTTGACAGAATACCAGAAAACCCAACAACGCCGCAAGTTGCCTATCAAATGGTTAAGGACGAGACATTCCCACAGACACAGCCTCGACTCAACCTTGCCACCTTCGTCACCACATATATGGATGAATATGCCACCAAATTAATGAACGAAGCCATCAGCATCAACTACATCGATGAGACCGAATATCCTCGCGTTGCTGTGATGGGACAGAAATGTATCAACATCATCGCGAATTTATGGAACAGTCCGGAGAGCAACAAATGGAAGACCGGCGCTCTCGGCATCGGCTCATCAGAAGCATGTATGCTTGGTGGCGTCGCTGCTTGGATGCGTTGGCGTAAAAGAAGAATGGAACAAGGCAAGCCTTATGACAAACCTAACTTCGTGATTTCTACAGGATATCAAGTAGTATGGGAAAAATTCGCTCAACTATGGCAGATTGAGATGAGGACAGTGCCTCTCACAACAGAAAACCCTACATTAGATCCTAAGAAAGCCATTGAGATGTGCGACGAGAACACCATCTGTATCGTCCCTATCGCGGGCTGCACATGGACCGGCATGAACGACGACTTCGAAGCCATCGACAAGGCTGTAACAGAGTTCAACAAGAAGACTGGCAATCAACTCTGCATCCACGTTGACGCAGCATCAGGAGGTTTCATCCTACCATTCTTAAAGCCTCATGTCAAATGGGATTTCAGACTGGAAAACGTATTGTCAATAAGCACCTCTGGTCACAAATACGGACTCGTATATCCAGGATTGGGCTGGGTCATCTGGAAAGACAAGAAATATCTCCCTTCGGAGATGGCATTCAGCGTCAACTACCTCGGCGCCGACATCACACAAGTGGGTCTTAACTTCTCACGACCTGCAGCCCAAGTCCTGGGACAATACTACCAATTCATCAGATTGGGATTCCAAGGATACAAGGCCATCCAACAGAACTCGATGGAAATAGCGGAATATCTCCACGGAGAAATAGCGAAGATGCCACAGTTCAAGAACTACAGTGCAGAGCTTGTCAACCCGCTGTTCATCTGGTCGTTGAATCCTAAATACGACAAAGTCGCCAACTGGACCTTGTACGACTTACAATACAAGTTACAACAAAACGGATGGATGGTTCCAGCGTATACATTGCCGAAGGATTTAGAGCAATGCGTTGTCATGAGAATTGTCTGCCGTCAAGGATTCAGCCGCGACATGGCCGATATGCTCTTGACCGACATCAGGATGGCAGTAGCCGACTTGGAAAAGCTCAGCTACCCTACCCAATCGAGAGTTGAAGCAAACAGGAACATACATCCTAAGCAAAGTTTCAACCACGGCGGAAAGAAGAATTAATAATTAACAAAATATTTTAAAAATATACCTCACATTTTTGTGGGGTATATTTTTATTTATTCCCTAATATTTTTTAAGAAAAAACTTCTTGACTTTTGCTTTATACCATCATATCTTTGCTATATAATTTTTAAACCAATTTTTATGATAATAATCTGCCCTTATTATACACTCTCGCAAAGATGCAATGTGTCGCAAAGTAAAAAAGCAATAGCCTCTGCGCAACTCCGCGTCTCTGCGTGAAAAAGAACAAATATTTTACTCTCGCAAAGACGCAATGTGTCGCAAAGTGAAAAAGCAATAGCCTCTGCGCAACTCCGCGTCTCTGCGTGAAAAAGAATAGATAAAATAAAACCATAATTTATGAAAACAAAAGAGTTAACTTATGAGATTATAAATTGTGCCTACGAAGTGCATAATTTTTTAGGTCCTGGATTACTAGAGACAGTTTATCAAAGAGCATTAGTACATGAATTAAGATTAAGAGGATTTAGTGTAATTTCCGAAATTCCTATTGATATTGAATATAAAGGTATTAACGTTGGTGATCATTTACGTTTAGACATTTTAGTTGATGAAGAGGTTGTTGTTGAACTCAAGTCTGTTGAAAATGTTTTACCCGTACACAAAAAGCAATTGTTAACATACCTGAAATTATTAGACTTACATGTCGGATTGTTGATTAATTTCAATGTTTCCATGCTAAGAGAAGGCATTACAAGAATCGTAAATAATTATGAGGATTAATATTTCTCAAAGAGACAACGTAATATTCAAAAAATCTCTGCGTCTCTACGAGAAATAATTATTTATTTTTTCTTACATTTGCCACGTAAAAAAACTTTGAACTATTACTATTAATTAAATAAACTATACGCTATCAACTTTAAAACTCTCCACTACTCTAAACTATTAACTATAAACTATACACTAAAAAAATGATAACCAAAGTATATAAATTCGGCGGCGCTTCTGTGAAAGACGCCAACGCAGTAAGAAACCTCAAAGACATTCTTGAAAGAGAAGACAAAAGCGATTTGATGCTTGTCATCTCCGCTATGGGGAAGACCACCAACGCCATCGAAAAAGCATTGGCCGACTTCCGTGCCAACAACGGCCACCTCGAGATAAGCGCTATCGGCGAGATAATAGAATATCATGAAAACATCATGAACGACCTCTTCGAAGGTAACACCAGCCATCCTATCTTCGAGACGATGACAGACCTCTTCCTCGATTTATATCTCAACCTCAAAGAGACAGGATTCGACTACGACTACCAATACGACAACACCGTCAGCTTCGGAGAGATGCTCTCAACGACTTTGATATCCGCTTACCTCAACGAATGCGGCATCAAAAACGAACTCATCGACGCTCGTGAATATATCATCACCGACCATAACTTCAGAGCTGCCAACCCAGAATGGGACGACTGCCGACTCCGTATCGACAAGCTCAACGACCAGCACGACGGAACAATGTTCATCACACAAGGTTTCATCGCCAGCTCAAGGTCGCCAAGGACTACGACAACTCTTGGAAGAGAAGGATCCGACTTCACTGCTGCGATATTCGCCAACTGCCTTAACGCTAAAGAACTAACAATATGGAAAGATGTCGACGGTCTCCGCAACGCAGACCCTAAGCGCTTCCCTGAGACAAAAAAAATAGAACATCTGTCATACTTCGAAGCAATAGAACTCGCCTTCTACGGAGCGTCTATCATTCACCCTAACACTCTTAAACCTTTACAGAACAAGAATATACCTCTCAAAGTACGTTCATTCTTAAACACAGAACTAAAACCTTCCGTCATCGACGGAACCGAAGATTATATTGAATATGTGCCATCGTTCATAGTGAAAGAAAAGCAGACGCTGATGAGTATTAGCGCACGCGACTATTCCTTCATGAATGAACATAACAGAGCGCTCGTTTTCAACATCATGGACGAACTCAACATACACGCCAACATGACACAGGTGTCGGCGCTCGTACTATCAATATGCTTCGACGAAAACGAAAAGAAACGCATCCAACTGACAGAAGCGCTCTCTCAAGCATTCAAAGTGAAATATAACGACGGACTTCAACTCTTTACAATACGACATTATCAAGAAGGTCTAGAAAAAGAATTCGTCAAAGATAAAAAGATATACGTAGAACAAAGAAGCAGAAGCACTTACCAAATCGTTTTCTAAAAACAAGAAATTCAGAATCTCAGAGTCTCAGATTTATTTAGAATATTTCTGAGGCTCTGAGATTTTTTAAGGCAAAAGACTAATGACTAAAGTTTTTCATTAGACATTATTACCCTTTGCCTTTTGTCTTTTGCCTTTAATCCCTATTTCTCCCAATGGAATGGCTGGATATCTGATTCAGAGTCTTTCCATGATGGTTTTCTTAAGGCATATATTATGAAAGGTACTGCCACGAAGATTATACATCCACCGAACATAACGCCGTACCATACCGCATTGCTACCAGTAGAGATCTGTCCAGGAGGAATGAAACTCAATACGAAAGCCAACAATGAACCTAAGAAACCTACACCAGCGATAATCCACATCAAGAAGTTGCCTTTCTTGCCGATACGGAAATCACGAGGAGCATCATTCATAATGTAACGAAGGTAGATGGCAGCAGCAAACATCAAGAGATACATTATCAGATACAACAAGACAGTCATCTGTGACAAAATCTGATAGAAACTTTGTACCGAAGGCATTACAACAAAGAGAAGACTTAAGACAGTAACGATGCAGCCTTGTATTATCAAGATGTTGCTTTGTACGCCAAGCTTGTTTGTCTTTTGGAAGAAAGGAGGAAGATAACCAGCCTTACCTACGACGAGCAAACCTTTAGAAGGACCAGAAACCCATGTCAACACGCCGGCGAGAACACCGAAAGCAAGAGCGATAGCAAAGACAGGCGACAACCATGAGAGATGGAGATATTTAAGGTAATTGTCGAAACCAATCAAAAGACTTTGTGTCAAGTTGATATTATCTTGAGGAATGATGAAACCGAGAGAATATGTTCCAAGAACGAAGATAATCACAGTGATGAATGCGCCTACGAAAACAGCCTTAGGATAACTCCTTGACGGATTGTCCATCTCCTTGACGTGGACACCAGTCATTTCCATACCTGCATAGAAAAGGAAGATACTTGACGCAAGGACAAGGTTGTCCAACTTAGCGAGGTCAGGCCAGAAGCCGCCACCCAAATCCATTTGTATCTGACCGCCAGAAGCCCAGTAATAAATACCGAAGATAATAAGCAAAGCTGCTGGAATGATAGTACCTACCAGACCGCCTATCTTTGACACCTTACCGACCCAACCGAGACCTTTCAGAGAGATGAAGGTAGCGAGCCAATAAATCACAAGCACCACGATAAGTGTGTATATCTTATTGTCGGCCAACGTCATGTCGTGCGTAGGACTCATGCCGATGAAGGCAAGAGAGACAGCTCCGAAGGTAAGCACCGTAGGATACCAGATGGTGTTTTGGAACCATTGAAGCCAGATAGCGAGAAAACCGAGTCGTTTGCCGAACGCCTCGCCCACCCAGCGGAAGACGCCGCCTTCTTTGTTAGCAAACATAGAAGCCAGCTCCGCCGCCACGAGTGATGTAGGAATAAGAAAGACAAGAGCCGCGAAAAGATAATAAAATGCCGAACTCAAACCATATTCGGCCTCGGCAGGAAGACCTCTCAAGGACACAACCGCCGTAACATTCATAATTGCTATAGTAAAGACACTTAACTTAGCAACATTTTTTGTTTTATTTGAATCCATAAGCTTTATATTTTCCCACTGAAACAACACAGACTTAAAAATGTTTGAAAAAACAATTAACAATATAAATATTATCTCATTAAAAGATAGAAAGTAATGGGTAATTTCGTATATTTGCAAACGAGAAATATTAATCATTACCAATATATAAACTGTATATGGAAATTATAAAGGTGCTTGATAAAGAATTCAAGCTTTACATTAAACAAGAAGAGATTGAAAATGTCATCAAAGACATCGCCAATCAAATCAACGTGGAATATAAAGACAAAAACCCTTTATTCCTTGTAATGCTCAACGGCGCCTTTATGTTTGCATCACAACTTTTCAAAGAACTAACAATAGACTGCGAAACTTCATTCGTGAAATACGCATCTTACGAAGGCACTCAAAGCACTTGCGAAGTGAAAGAACTTATTGGTCTTAACTCATCACTCGAAGGACGCGAGGTCGTAATCATAGAAGACATCATCGACTCAGGTTACACAATGAAATGTCTTCTCCAAAAACTCGAAGCCATGAAAGTGGCAAGCGTGAAAGTAGCGACAATGCTATTCAAGCCTAACGCTTTCAAATTCGATTACAAAATCGACTACATCGGAATGAATATAGGTAATGAATTCATCGTTGGTTACGGTCTCGACTACAACCAACACGGAAGAAACTACGGCTCTATATACAAAGTCGTGGAATGATTAGAAATAATATACAAGAATAAAACAAATAATTCATTATGAATATAATAATCTTTGGACCTCCGGGCGCTGGTAAAGGAACTCAATCTGAATATATAAAAGAGAAGTACAACCTCACTTATATATCAACAGGTCAAGTCCTTCGTGCAGAAATGGCAGCAGGTACAGAAATAGGATTAAAAGTAAAAGACATCATTGAACACGGCGGCCTCGCATCGGATGAAATCGTAACAGAAATCATAGAGAAATTCATCCTCAACCACTCCGACAGCAATGGTTTCCTCTTCGACGGTTTCCCTCGTACTGTTAAACAAGCTGAAATCTTAGAAGAATTATTCAAGAAATATAATATGGAACTCAACGGCGTTCTCAGCCTTGAAGTGCCAGAAGAACTCCTTATAGAACGTATGCTCGAACGCGGCAAGACAAGCGGCCGTGCCGATGACAATATTGAGTCTATCCACTTCCGTTTCGTGGAATATGAAAACAAGACAAAACCTGTTCTTCATTTCTATGAAGACAGAAACATACTCCACCCTATCAACGGCGTAGGTTCTATTGAAAACATTTTTGAGAATATATGTAAAACTATTGATTCAATTCATAATTCATAATGCTCAATGCATAATCAATTATGAGTCATGAATTATGCATTATGAATTAAGAATCTTATGAATCGCCAAGACCTCCTCAACACAAAGGCTTTTAAGGTGTTGTTAAAAAATAAAAACGGCATCGGCTGCAACCCTAAATTCGCGGGTGTAGCGGTGCCGGTTTTTTCTTTGAAAAGCAACGACAGTTTCGGCATCGGAGAATTCAACGACCTGAAACATCTGGCCGACTGGTGCCAGAAAACAGGGTTGAAAATAATACAGATACTGCCCATTAACGACACTCGCACCGACGACTCGTGGAACAACTCATATCCTTACAAGGCAATATCAACAAAAGCACTACACCCCATCTACCTCAACCTGTCGCAGATGGGAACATTATATGACGAAAACGACAAAGAATATTTCGAGAGACAACGCGACTTACTCAACGCCAAAGATTACGTCGATTATCCTGAAGTAATAAAAGTCAAAGACGAATTCTTCAAAAAGATTTTCGCCCAGACATGGAACGAAGTAAGAAACTCTTACGACTATCATATCTTCTTTGAGAAAAACAAAGAATGGCTCGTGCCTTATGCTGAGTTTTGCTGTAACTGGTCAACAAACAACAGTCAACAGACAGCAGACAACAACCAACAGCCAGAATTATATTATTTCCTACAATATCACCTCGACAAACAGCTAACCGAAGCCGTCTACTATCTGCATCATAAAGGTATCATCCTGAAAGGCGACATCCCTATCGGCATAGGACGACACAGCGTTGAGGCTTGGACTTCGCCACATCTTTTCAACCTCGACTCGCAAGCAGGAGCGCCACCAGACAGCTTCGCAGCAGATGGACAGAACTGGGGCTTCCCTACATACAATTGGGACGCCATGGCACAAGACAACTACAAATGGTGGCGCGAACGACTCTCGCAGATGAGCCATTACTTCGACGCCTACCGCATCGACCATATACTCGGATTCTTCCGTATCTGGGAGATTCCTTACGAATCAACACAAGGTCTGCTCGGTCACTTCAGCCCCGCTATCGGATATCAGATGTCAGACATCTGCCAACAGCTATCAGCGAACAAAGAAAGACTGACAAAACCTTATATAAGAGGTCACTTCCTACATGAATATTTCGGAGAGTTCACCGATGAGGTAAGAGAGAAATATCTCAACGAGACTTCATTCAGCTACTTCGAACTGAAGCCTGAATTCGACACTCAAAGAAAGATTGCAGATTATTTTTCTCAAAGACAACAGTCGGAAAAATACGATATCATCAAAAACGGACTTACAGCATTATGCGCTGAAGTGCTGTTCATGAAAGACAAGAACGACAGCAGCATCGTACATCCACGTATAGCTCTTCAGTTCACTCATTCGTATAACGAACTTGACGATTTCCAAAAGAACGAGATAAACAAGTTATACGACGAATATTTCTACCACAGAAACGAAGAACTTTGGAAAGAAGAAGCATTGAAGAAACTGCCTAAGATTATCGAGGCGAGCGACATGCTGGTATGCGGCGAAGACCTCGGCATGGTCCCTGCTTGCGTTCCGGAAGTGATGCAACAACTTGAGATATTAAGTCTTGAAGTACAGAGAATGCCAAAGAATCCAAGTGAAACATTTGTCAATCCAAAGAATAATCCATACTTAAGTGTCGACACCACATCAACGCACGACACATCTACATTAAGAGGATGGTGGGAAGAAAACGGAGAGATTACAAATCGTTTTCATAGAGAGATGCTCGGTCATAATGAAGGTGCGCCTTATTTTGCAGAGCCTTATATATGCAAGGAAATAATAGAACAACATTTGAATTCCAGTTCTATGCTGACAATACTTCCTATTCAGGATTATATAGCAATGGACGGCGAATTCAGATGGGACGCTACACAGAGAGAACAAATAAACGTGCCTGCAAATTCAGAACATCATTGGTGCTACAAAATGTATCAAAGCCTTGAATCACTTAACGAACGACATGATTTCAACGACATGATTCGTGACATGATTAAAAAATCTGGCAGATAAATTTGATAATAGAAAATACCATTTGTCATATTTTTTAAAAAAACTGTGGAATTTCATTTTATTAAAACAAAATTGCATAATATTTGTTATTAATTAAGCACACATATAACTAATATTATTAACAACTAAAAAAACTATTATGGCAACAATCTCAGGAAAATACTTAGGAAACTTAACTAGTGAATTCACACACAATTTATCAGGCGCTAAATTAACTGTCAACGGTCACGGCAACGGATTCTCCCCTGTCGATTTGACAGCAACATCATTGGCTGCATGTATGATGGCGATGATGGGCTACACCGCAGAAAGCAAAGGCATCAACCTCGAAGGATTAAGCATTGAAGTAGATAAAGTCATGGCAGACGCGCCACGCAGAATAGGTGAAATAAACCTCATCGTCAACTTCACCCAAGTTTACACTGACAAAGAAAAAACATTACTACAGAAGTCAGCGGAGACATGTCCTGTCAAAAAGACATTAAGCAGCGAATGCAAAATCAACGTGATAATGAATTTTCCAAAATAAGACTAAAAGTAGATTAAAAAAACAAGGCACCGGATGTAAATCTAGGTGCCTTGTTGCTTATATTGTCTGACAACGACTTTTGCCATTTGTCATTTGTCATTCTCTTTCAACCTTTTCTGTATATCCTTGAAGTTAGCATATACCGAATCCATTATCCTCTTCATCACAACAGGATTGCTGTTGTAGTAATCGACGTTTACGGAGAAGATAGAATCGTTTATTCCATAATGAGTGAAGACCGCATCGAAACCTTTTGACTTCAGGTTAGTTATCTTCGTTCCTTTTCCGCGTCGATGGTTGATGGCGTTTTCTATAACATAAACGTCAGAAATGACGTCCACCATCTCGGTCTCCGACAATAAAACAGTCGGTGCTGTCACTTCTGGCTGTTTGTCGCCGCACGACAACAGGAGTAACAACACCGATAATGCTAATATTTTTAATTTTTTAGTTACCAACTTCAGAGAAGAATTTAATTCTCATCAAACGTACTTCTTCTTCTTCATAGTCGTTGACACCAAGAGCATCGAGTGCGTCTTCAACGGTATCAGAGTCAGCTTCACGGAAATATTCCATAATATCTTCCTGATGATATTCGTCGATGTTTTCTTCGATATAATAATTGATGTCGAGACGTGTTCCACTTGCTACGATACTTTCTATTTCAGTAAGAAGTTCATCGAATCCCATATTCTTAGAATGAGCGATGTCTTCGAGTGGAATCTTTCTATCGATATTTTGGATGATGCTAATCTTGAGAGCTGATCTGTTGACAGAAGACTTAATCACCATATCGTTAGGACGAGTGATTTCATTTTCTTCAACGTATTCTTTGATAAGATCTAAGAATGGCTGACCGAATTTCTGAGCCTTACCTTGACCGACACCGACAATCTGAGTAAGTTCATCCATTGTGATAGGATATTGTATTGTCATATCTTCAAGAGAAGGGTCTTGGAAGATCACGAATGGAGGCAAGTTCATCTTCTTCGCCATTGTCTTACGAAGGTCTTTCAGCATAGCGAACAAAGTCTTGTCAGTTCCGCTATCTTTACCGAAAGCTATTCTTTCTTCATCGAAATCTTCTTCTTCAGGATTGTCGTAGTCGTGGTCTTTTGCCACCATTACAGGATAAGGTTTCTTGAGGAAGTCCTTACCTTCTTTAGTGACTTTAAGCACACCATATTCTTCGATATCTTTCGACAACAATCCATTGACGATAGCTTGACGGATGATTGAAGTCCAGTATTTTTCATCATTGTCGTCGCCAGCGCCGAAGTATTCGTTGCTATCATGTTTTGCAGTAATGATGTCGCCTGTTGCTTTACCGGCGATGAGTTCTGCGATATGTTTTGTCTTGAATAATTGCTTTGTTGAGATAATTGCTTCGATAACGAGTTTAACATCCTCTTTACCATCGAAGCGTACTTTTGGATTGACGCAGTTGTCGCAAGCTCCGCAGTTTTCTTTATCGTAAGCTTCACCGAAATAGTGTAACAAGAGTTTATGACGACATACTGATGATTCAGCGTAAGTCACTGTTTCATTGAGAAGTTCTCTTGCTATCTCTTGTTCAGCTACGTCTTTGCCTTTGTTAAATTTCTCTAACTTATGAATATCTTCATAGTCGTAGAAAGCGATACATTTACCTTCACCGCCGTCACGGCCTGCTCTACCAGTCTCTTGATAATAGCCTTCGAGGCTCTTAGGGATGTCGTGGTGTATAACGAAGCGGATATCTGGCTTGTCGATGCCCATACCGAAGGCGATAGTAGCAACGATGATGTCAGCTTCTTCCATCAAGAATTTATCTTGATTTTCGCGACGAGTCTGGCTGTCGAGGCCAGCGTGATAAGGCAATGCTCTGATGCCGTTAGCTACGAGAACTTCAGCGAGTTCTTCAACTTTTTTACGGCTCAAACAATAAACGATACCCGATTTGCCAGGATTGCTTTTAATATATTTGATGATGTCTTTTATGACATCTTTTGTTTTTGGTCTTACTTCATAATAGAGATTAGATCTGTCGAAAGACGACTTGAAAATTTTAGCGTCTTGCATCTCAAGGTTTTTCATAATGTCTTTCTGTACCTTCACTGTTGCTGTTGCAGTAAGTGCAATAACAGGCAATTTAGGACAGATAGCATTGATTATTGGTCTGAGTCTTCTATATTCAGGGCGGAAGTCATGACCCCATTCTGAGATACAGTGAGCTTCGTCGATGGCGAAAAACGAGATCTTAAGTCCGCGTAAAAATTCTACAGTTTCATCTTTGGTCAATGATTCAGGTGCTACATAAAGAAGTTTTGTCTTTCCTTTAGTAAGGTCTTCTTTAACCTGAAGCAATTCAGCCTTTGAAAGAGAAGAGTTCATAACATGAGCGATGCCACTATCGGTACCGAAGTTACGAATCATATCGACTTGATTTTTCATCAAGGCAATCAAAGGTGAAACAACAATGGTAGTACCTTCGCTAATTAAAGCAGGCAACTGATAACATAATGATTTGCCGCCGCCTGTAGGCATAAGTACGAATGTATTATTGCCTGCGAGGATGCTTTTTATAATATCTTCTTGGTTTCCTTTGAATTGTTCAAAACCAAAAACGTTTTTCAATAAATCGTGCAAACTTTGTTCATTATTTTTTGCCATAATCTCTTCAATGAAATTTTATTTATATTTGCAAAGTTTTGTTCAAAGTAAAATTTTAAGTTCGTCTCATTGACAAAATTATGACTTTTAATTTTAAAGAAGCAAGAAAAAAATAACTTTTTTTTAAAATCATGGAAAACATTAAGGATATCGCAATTCAAGTTATTGATACAGAAGCTAATTCTATATTAGGATTAAAGAAGCTTTTAACTGACAATTTCAGTAAAGTCGTTGAATTAATCTTAAATTCCAAGGGTAACGTGATAGTTTCTGGTATTGGGAAGAGTGCAAATATCGCACAAAAAATCGTTGCGACCTTAAATTCCACTGGGACTACGGCGGTTTTCATGCACGCCGCCGACGCCATCCACGGCGACCTAGGAATAATAAGGGATGAAGACGTGGTCATAATCATCTCGAAAAGCGGCGAAACACCTGAGATCAAGGTGCTGACTCCGCTTATTAAAATAAGGAAAAACAAACTCGTTGCCATCGTGGGCAACACCAAGTCATATCTCGCTGCCGAGGCCGATTACGTGCTTGACACCACTGTGCCTTTCGAGGCATGTCCTAACAACCTCGCTCCTACTGCCAGCACCACAGCGCAACTCGTTATGGGCGACGCCCTTGCCATCGCCTTACTTAAGTGCCGCGGATTCAGCTCGGAAGACTTCGCCAAGTTCCACCCTGGCGGAGCATTGGGAAAACGACTCTACCTCAGAGTGGGCGACGTATGTGTCAAGAACGATATCCCAATGGTGGAAGAAAACGACATCATGACTAACGTCATCATTGAGATTACAGAAAAACTCCTCGGCGCTACAGCCGTGATGAACAACAATAAACTTATAGGCATAATAACCGACGGCGATCTCAGAAGAATGCTCATGAAACACCCTAACATCGAAGAGGTGAAAGCAGCCGATATCATGACAAGAAACCCTAAGACAATAGACAAAAACGATTTAGTCGTCAACGCCCTCGAACTCATGCAGAAAAAATCCATCACACAACTGCCAGTGATGGAAAACGGCAACTATGTCGGCATGATTCATATTCACGACATTATCAAGGAAGGGATTTTGTGAAATAATGGCTAATGGCTAACGGCTAACGGCTAATGAACATTCAAACGACTTTAAACATTAAACTATTAACTCCAAACTATTAGAAGATGATATTAAGAACCGACAATTTAGTTAAGAAATATAACAATCGCACTGTTGTAAAAGGCGTAAGCGTGGAAGTAAGACAAGGCGAGATAGTTGGTCTGCTCGGGCCTAACGGCGCTGGCAAGACGACCACCTTCTATATGACTGTCGGTCTTATCAAACCATTTTCCGGCAAGGTGTTTCTGGATGATGAAGACATCACACAGTTTCCAATGTACAAAAGAGCGCAGCTCGGAATAGGTTACCTCGCACAGGAAGCATCTGTATTCCGTCAACTTAGCGTGGAAGACAACATATCTTCTGTCATGCAGTTCAAGAAAGACATGACAAAAGAGCAACAGGCCGAGAAGCTGGAGTCATTATTGGATGAGTTTGGTCTGCAACATATCAGAAAAAGCAAAGGGATACAACTGTCGGGTGGCGAGCGCCGTAGGACTGAGATAGCGAGAGCCTTGGCGGTAGATCCTAAGTTCATACTTTTAGACGAGCCTTTTGCAGGCGTCGACCCTATTGCAGTGGAAGACATCCAACGTATAGTAGCGAAATTGAAAAACAAGAACATCGGAGTGCTCATCACCGACCATAACGCCAACGAGACATTGTCGATTACCGACAGAGCTTATCTGGTGTTTGAAGGCTCTGTACTTAAAGCCGGCACCCCAGAAGAACTCGCCAACGACGAAGTGGTTAGAAGTCACTACTTAGGAACAAACTTCGAACTGAGAAGAAAAGAATTTTAATAGAAATTCAGAATCTCAAAATCTCAGAAAATTGGAAGTTGAAACCACATGAAATTTCTGAAGTTTTGAGATTCTGAATTCTAAATAAAAAAAGAGACGCATTTTTACGTCTCTTTTTTTTATTTTGTCGGCTTGACAAACATCGCCACTATGATATAAAACAGCATCACAAATGGTATAGCAGCCAATCCGAAGATTGCCACTTTTATTATAGCAAATAAAGCCACTAGATAAAGATGTTTGTTTTCTTTAAACTTCAAGCTTTTGACTTTCAACGAGAAGAATGGAATCTCACTTATCATGAGATAGCTGAATATCACAACTATCGCCAACAAGAACAATGGACTATTCATGAGATTTCCCATGAATGCGAGAGCCTCATGTCTCAAAGTGAAAGGCAAGGATGCCACGAATATTCCCATCGCTGGTGTTGGAAGTCCGATGAAAGAAGTGGTTTGTCGGTCATCAATATTAAATTTAGCGAGACGTAATGCAGCGAAAACTGCGAGGAAGAAAGCCAAGAATGGTATGATATTGACACCTGCTATTTCAAGGCTAAGTCTGCTGGCAACTGGCAGTTGGCTCAAATATCCATACATAATGAACGAAGGTGCCACTCCAAAAGAGACGACATCTGATAGCGAGTCGAGCTGCGCGCCAAGAGGAGAGTAAGCCTTGAGGAGACGAGCGGCAAAACCATCGAAGAAATCGAAGACGGCTGCAATAAATATCATTATTCCTGCAAGCTCCACTCTACCATTACACGACAAGACTATAGAGATGCAACCCGACAAAAGGTTGCAACATGTTATAGAATTTGGGATATGCTTAATTATTTTCATCTTTTTTCAATTTCATCTTACATAATGAGGCATTTCATCAGGCAATATGATTGAATACTCTACGAGTCCCTTAATTTCACCGTCGACATACCATGGTGTCTGATATATCATTTTCTTGACATCGCCCTTCTGTATGGTGTAAACATTAGTCGCTTTTTCACTAAGAAGATGCTTTATCTTATCCTGCGAGGATTGTTTGTGGCACGACATCATATTTTTTCCAACCATATCGCTAAAGACACTTTTCGATTTATCATTCATATAAATAACATTACCCTCTGTGTCAGAGACTGTTATACTAACGTTAATTTCTTTAAAGAAGTCAAAAATATTATTTTCCATAGTCACATTTTTTTATGCAAAAAAAAGAAATATTTGTCAATGTCAACACGTTGTTATAAAAAAAAATAAAAACATCAAAGTTGCGGTGGAAAATGTTATATTTGCAAACGTAATTTCGAAAAAGCTTGAAAAAACTATATAAATACATATTGCGTTCGTTTATAGGCACATTCATTTTCACATTCTTTGTCGCCGTATTCATTCTGCTCATGCAGTTTCTATGGTGTTATCTAGACGACCTTGTCGGCAAAGGATTAGGATTCGATGTCTTGGGAAAACTGATGTTCTACACAGCAGTGACTTTTGTCCCGATGGCGATGCCTCTCGCAATATTATTATCATCGCTGATGTGTTTCGGAAATCTTGGAGAATATTATGAGTTAGTAGCGATGAAAGCCTCCGGGATATCGGTATGGAAAATCATGCGTCCTCTGCTCATCTTCTCTATCATAATGAGTCTCATAGCTTTCGTATTTTCCAACAACGTATTACCGGTAGCCACATTAAAATCAAAGACGCTTTTAAGAGACGTCAGGAAACAGAAGATGTCGTTCGACATTCCAGAAGGAATGTTTTACAAAGGCATTGACGGTTATTCAATCAGAGCAGGCAAGAAAGGCGCCGACGGCAACACTTTGTACGACGTGATGATTTACGACCACACCGAATACAAAGGCAACATCAAAGTGACTACGGCCGACTCCGCAACAATAGCGCTCGCTCCGAGCCAGAAGGAAATCGTCTTCACTCTCTACAATGGCTCAAACTACAACGAAGTTATCGACGACAAAGAATATATATCAAAAAGACCTTTCGAGACAATGGCTTTCGAGAAACAATTCGTCAGCTTCGACATCTCCGACTTCAATATGACAGAGACAGACGAAAGCACAATGAAAGGACATCAGTCGATGCTGAATATGAATCAGTTAGTCATAGCCATCGACTCATTGGAATGTAATGTCACAGAAAGACACGATTCATTCAAGAAGTCGTTCAAAAACAGATTCCAACATTTTTCATCCAAGAACGAAAACATCAGCACCAAAGGCAAAAGAGCTCATCTTGATACAATTACGGTTTACAAATGGCCTCTTCTCGATAACTTCAGCAAGAAAGAACAAGAATCTATTGTCAATATGGCAATCACTGCAACAAAGAATCAGATTGACAATATCGAATTGAACATCAAAGACTTCGAGAGACAACAAATCAATATCAGGAAACATCAGCAGGTACTGCACGAGAAATTCTCGCTCAGCATCGCATGTCTTTTGTTCTTCTTCATCGGTGCGCCATTAGGAGCAATCATCCGTAAGGGAGGACTCGGACTTCCTATCGTCATCAGCGTAGTCTTTTTCGTGATATATTACATCATAACTATTACAAGTCAACGCATTGCGATTGCAGGCGACATCCCTGTCTTCTTAGGCGTCTGGCTTTCTTCCATAATAATACTGCCACTGGGAATTTTCCTCACTGTCAAAGCTACAACCGACTCCAGCCTTCTCGACGGCGAAAGCTGGAAAAAGACATTCAACAAAATCTTTAGAAAAAGTTAACTTATAAAATATAGATTATGAATATTTTACTGCTATGCAACAAGTCACCTTATCCGCCAAGTGAAGGCGGCCCTATGGCAATGAACAGTATTGTCAATGGTTTGATTGAAGCCGGTCATAAAGTCAAGATACTTGCTGTCAATAGCGAGAAATATCATATCAAGGAGAAAGACATACCGAAGGCTTATAGAGAAAAGACCTCCATCGAATTGGTTGACATCGATTTAAGAATAAAACCTATCGAAGCTCTCAAGAATCTTTTCTCAGACGAATCGTATCACGTACAGCGTTTCATCTCAGATAATTTCAAGAACAAACTCATCGAGATTCTGAAGAAAGACAGATACGACATCGTTCAGCTGGAGATGGTTTACATGGCACCTTATATCGAGACCATCAGAGAAAACTCCGATGCCATGATTGTCTTGCGCGCTCATAACGTGGAACATCTCATCTGGGACAGAATAGCGAAGAAAACCAAATTTCCACCTAAGAAATGGTATATCAACCATTTAGTTCGTACATTAAAAAAATATGAATTAGATGTGATAAACAAAGTAGATGGCATTGCCGCCATCACATACCGCGACGCCGCTTATTTCAGAGGCGAGACCGCTGTTCCAGTGATCGACATCCCGTATGGCGTTAACCCCGACGACTTCAAGCCAAAATATGAAGTAAAGGAAAGACCTACGTTATATCATATCGGCTCAATGAACTGGATGCCTAATGAAGAAGGCATCTCCTGGTTCCTGAACAACGTCTGGGATAAATTAAGCAAGAGAGAACCGGAGCTTGTCTTGAATCTGGCTGGTCGTCATATGCCTAAATGGCTGACTAAACTAAAGAGAAAAAATATCAACGTCATAGGAGAAGTACCTGACGCCAAAGATTTTATAAGAAACAACGACATCGCCATCGTGCCACTTCTGTCGGGAAGCGGGATTAGAATCAAAATCATTGAGTCAATGGCGATGGGAAGGACAGTCATCACAACCATGATAGGTGCCGAAGGCATTCAATATTTAGAATATGAAAACATCATCATTGCCGACTCACCAGCAAAAATGGTTGAAGTGATATGCAAGATAACCAAAGAACCTAAAGAGGCTCAACGTATTGGACGCAATGCCCGCAAACTCGTGGAAGAAGTTTACGACAACAAGAAAATCATCGACAGACTTCTGATATTCTACGATGAAATCAGTAAAACGAAAAAAGACATCACATACATAAAATAAAGCATTATGAAGATATTTGTATTGTTGCCTAGAATACCGTGGCCTCTCGAAAAAGGCGATAAGCTACGGGCCTTCAATCAGATAAAACAACTCGCTAAAAACAACGAGGTGATTCTGTGTGCTTTAAACGACAAAAAAGTAAATAAAGAAGATGCCTTCAAAGCATTGCAGCCTTATTGCAAATCGGTGAACTTCATCGATTTAGGCAAAGTGTCTATATTATTCAATTTGGCAATGGCTTTTTTCAAAGGCATACCAATCCAATGCGGATACTTCTATAACAAAAGAGCTCATAAGAAAATAAGAATGCTCATCGAAAAACATCAACCAGATATGCTTTTCGGTCAGCTTCTGAGAGTGGCTGAATATATACGTAAAGAAAAGACAGCAAAAACCATTGACTATCAAGACGTCTTCTCCATGGGAATGAAAAGAAGATACGAGATAGCTCCATTTTATCTCAAACCTATCTTCAATATGGAATATAAGAGATTGAGACGTTATGAACACGACATCTTCAACGATTTCGACGTCAAGACAATCATCAGTATTCCTGACAGAATCCATATCGACCATCCTAAAAAAGACGAGATTCTCATCGTGCCTAATGGCGTTGACCATGAATATTATACTCCACGCGAGAGCGAGAAGAAATACGACATCGTATTTACCGGCAATATGGCATACGCTCCTAACGTCAACGCTGTCGAATATCTAGCAAATCAAATTTTGCCAATAGTATGGGAAAAACTTCCTGATGTAAAGCTTTACGTCGCTGGCGCCACACCAGACCCTCGAGTCAAGAAAGTGGCTTCCGACAAAATCATAATCAGCGGCTGGATTGACGATATGAGAGACGCCTACGCTCAAAGCAAGATTTTCATCGCGCCTATGAGAATAGGAACAGGACTTCAGAACAAATTGCTCGAAGCCATGTCGATGCGACTTCCTTGCATAACAACGACATTGGCAAACAATTCATTACACGCTGAAGAAGATAAAGAGATACTCGTTGGCAACAACGAACAAGAACTCGCTCAACATATTATCACACTTCTTACCGACAAAGACAAGGCTGACACTTTAGCACAAAACGGATACGATTTCGTACATCGCGTCTACGACTGGGGAGAAGCGACAAGGATTATGGAAAACGAAATGAAATTGAAAATTAAAAACTAAATAATTAATCTGGTTTAAGGTTTAATGCTTAAGGTTTAAGATTGAATCAAGATATACTTTCAACTCTAAACTTCAAAACCACATTAGACCTTAAACTTTAAACTAAAAAATTATGGCTGACGATAAAAAGATTATTTTCTCGATGGTTGGTGTAAGCAAGATAATACCACCTACGAGACAGATTTTAAAAGATATTTATTTATCATTCTACTATGGTGCCAAAATTGGTATCATCGGTTTGAATGGCTCCGGTAAATCCACATTATTGAAAATCATCGCAGGCAAAGACAAGTCATATAACGGCGAAGTAGTTTTCTCACCAGGATATTCTGTAGGTTTATTGGAACAAGAGCCAGAATTGGACAACACCAAAACAGTAAAAGAGATAGTCCAAGAAGGCATCCAGGAGATTGTTGACATCATGAAGAGATATGAAGAAGTCAACGCTCGTTTCATGGAAGAACTCACCGACGACGAGATGAACGCTCTCGTTGAAGAACAAGGACGTCTCACCGATTTGATTGAACAACACGACGCATGGGATTTGGACAACAAATTGGAAAGAGCCATGGACGCTCTCAACTGTCCTGACGGCGACGCTCTTGTCAAGAACCTCTCTGGAGGTGAGAGACGCCGCGTGGCATTGGTGCGCCTCCTTCTCCAAGAACCAGACATCCTCCTTCTCGACGAGCCTACCAACCACCTCGACGCAGAAGCTATCAACTGGCTCGAAAAACACTTGCAACAATATAAAGGTACTGTCATCGCTGTAACACACGACCGTTACTTCTTAGACCACGTAGCTGGCTGGATTCTCGAACTCGACCGCGGAGAAGGTATCCCATGGAAAGGCAACTACTCATCATGGCTCGACCAGAAGACAGCTCGTATGGCGATGGAAGAGAAATCTGAAAGCAAACGCCGCAAGACTTTGGAACGCGAGCTCGAATGGGTCAGAATGGCACCTAAGGCTCGTCAGGCTAAAGGTAAGGCTCGTCTTGCTTCTTACGAAAAACTTCTTAACGAAGACGTCAAAGAAAAAGAAGAAAAACTCGAAATATACATCCCTAATGGAGACCGTCTCGGCAATAAAGTCATTGAGGCAAAGAATATCACCAAGGCTTACGGCGACAAATTATTATTCGAGAACCTCAGCTTCAGTCTCCCTCCAGCAGGTATCGTCGGTGTTATCGGACCTAACGGCGCTGGTAAGACAACATTATTCCGTCTCATCATGGGATTGGAAAAACCAGACTCTGGTACATTTGAAGTAGGTGAAACAGTAAAGACAGGCTATGTAGACCAACAACACGCCGACATCGACCCAGAACAGACAGTATGGGAAGTCATCTCTGGCGGCAACGAATTGATTCAACTTGGCAAACGCACCATGAACTCAAGAGCATACGTCTCTAGATTCAACTTCGCAGGCAACGACCAACAGAAGAAAGCAGGCGTTTTGTCAGGTGGTGAACGTAACAGAATGCATTTGGCTCTCACTTTGAAACAAGAAGCCAACGTACTTCTCCTCGACGAACCTACCAACGACATTGACGTTAATACATTACGTGCTTTGGAAGAAGGTCTCGAAAACTTCGCAGGATGTGCCGTCGTCATCTCTCACGACCGCTGGTTCTTAGATAGAATTGCTACTCACATCCTCGCTTTCGAAGGTGATTCACAAGTATATTTCTTCGAAGGAAGCTATTCAGAATATGAAGAAAACAAGATAAAACGTCTTGGCAGCGCAACACCTAAGAAGTTTAAATATAAGAAATTGATGTAATTTTAATAGCATTGAGCTATGGGCTATGAGTTGTGAGCAAAAATAAAAAGCTCATGGCTCAAAGCTCAAAGCTCATGGTTTAAAGCCAAACACAAATGGAAAACGAAAAAATAGAATTAACAGAATTGTCAGAACTCGGTGAATTCGGTCTCATCGACAGATTGACCAAGGATTTAAAGACATATAACAAATCTACTGTTAAAGGCATAGGCGACGATGCTGCTGTTATCGACCATAAGAGCGAGCAGACCTTAGTCTCCGTTGACTTATTAATAGAAGGTGTACACTTCGACATGACATATATGCCTTTGAAGCATTTAGGATACAAGGCTGCTGTAGTGAACTTCTCCGACATCTATGCCATGAACGGCACTCCTACACAGATTGTCGTCGGTATGGGAATATCAAGCAAGTTCTCAGTCGAGGCTGTTGAAGAGATATTCGCTGGCATACGTCTCGCATGCGACACATACAAAGTAGATTTGGTTGGCGGCGACACCACAACGAGCAAGTCGGGACTCTTCATCTCCATAACAGTGATAGGTAAGGCGAAGAAAGACGACATAGTATATCGTACCGGCGCCAAAGCCAACGACCTTTTATGCGTAAGCGGCAGCCTCGGAGCAGCATACACCGGATTGTTAATCCTTGAACGCGAGAAAGCAGCTTTCATGGCAGACCCTAACGTACAGCCAGAACTCTACGGCTACGATTATATCCTCGAACGTCAGCTCAAGCCAGAAGCTCGTAAAGACATAGTGGCACAACTCAAAGAGTTAGAGATAAAACCAACATCTATGATAGACATCTCCGACGGACTCGCATCAGAGATTCTACATCTCTGCAAAGATTCTAACGTTGGATGCCGCATCTTTGAGGACAGAATCCCAATGAACAAAAAGGCTATCGACGTCGCCAAAGAATTCGACATCGTTCCTTGCGTGGCAGCACTCAACGGTGGCGAAGACTACGAACTTCTCTTCACCGTAAAACAAGAAGACTACGAAAAAGTACAGAATATGGAAGACGTGAGAATCATAGGTTTCATGACAGCAGACGCCAACGTCGCTGAACTCATCACCACCGACGAACACGTGATACCAATCGAAGCACAAGGATTTAAACATTTTTAAGATATGAGCATTGAGCTATGAGCATTGAGCAGAATCTCACAACTCATAGCTCACAGCCCATTGCATCATCAATTTATAGAATTCAATGATTTCCGACAAAATAAAATCAATCTTAAAAACCATCCCCACCGATCCGGGTGTATATCGTTATTATGACGAGAAAGATGAGATTATTTATGTCGGAAAAGCCAAAAACCTGAAACGTAGAGTATCCAGTTATTTCAACAAACAGCAGCAAAGCGGCAAGGTAAAAGTCCTCGTCAGTCGCATCGCCGACATCAGATTCACTGTGGTCAACAACGAGATGGAAGCGCTCCTCCTCGAGAATAACTTTATCAAGCAATACAAGCCACGGTACAACATCATGTTGAAAGACGACAAGACTTATCCTTGGATATGTGTCAAAAACGAGAGATTCCCTCGCGTCTTTCTAACAAGAAAAAAAATCAACGACGGATCTATTTACTTCGGGCCTTATCCTTCAGTAACAGTGGCAAAGACATTCCTCGAAATGCTGAGGAAGCTCTACCCTATCCGCAACTGCAAACTCATCTTAAAAGAAGAACATATTTACAACGGACATTATCGTCCTTGTCTTGAATATCATATCGGCAACTGCAAGGCACCTTGCGACGGCAGCATGAGCGAAGAGGATTATCGACAGATGATTCTTAACGTCAAGAAAGTCATCAAAGGCAATATACAAGAAGTCTTGAAAGACATGAAAGCACAGATGATGGACCATGCCTCAAGACTGGAATTCGAACAAGCGCAGGTCATTAAAGACAAATACGACTTACTAGAAAACTACCATGCGAAATCTGTTGTTTGCAGCAACACCATCTTCGACATAGAAGTGTTTTCTTACGAAGATGCCGGCAATTCTTTCTATGTCAATTATATGAAGATCGTAGAAGGCGCCATCATACAGTCGCATTCTTTTGAGATAAAGAGAAAGTTAGACGAGACAGCCGAAGAACTGATGTCGATAGCCATCATCGAGATACGTCAGATGATGGAAAGTCATAACATCAAAGAGATTATCGTTCCGATAGAGTTAGACATAAAACTGGATGGAGTGAAATTCACCATTCCGCAACGAGGAGAGAAACTCGACATCTTGGAACTTTCGCAGCGTAACGCAAAACAATATCGCATAGAGACAGAAAAACTCCGCACATTAGTCGACCCAGAACGTCATACGAAGAGAATCTTGAATCAGATGAAAGACGACTTGAATCTGCCAGTATTACCTGAAGTGATAGAGTGTTTCGACAACTCCAACTTCCAAGGCGATTATGCCGTCGCCGCGATGACGCAGTTCGTAAATGCTAAACCTAACAAGAGCGGTTATCGACATTTCAACATCAAGACCGTTGAAGGTCCCAACGACTTTGCCTCTATGGAAGAGATTATCTACAGAAGATACAGACGCCTCCTAGACGAAGAGCAACGACTCCCAGATTTGATTGTCGTCGACGGCGGCAAAGGACAGTTATCTTCTGCAGTGAAGATTCTGCAACAATTAGGTTTATACGGAAAAATAAGCATCATAGGAATCGCGGAGAAACTGGAAGAGATTTATTTCCCTGGCGACAGCATACCTTTATATATAGACAAACGTTCCGAGACTTTAAAGGTTATACAACACATCCGTGATGAAGCGCACAGATTCGGCATCACGCATCACAGAAAGAAGTTCGAGAAAGGATTCATTCATTCTGAACTGAACGACATCAAAGGCATCGGCAAACAGACCGCCGAGAAACTGATGCTGGAATTGAAATCCGTCAAGAACATCAAGGAAGCTAGTCTGGAGACCTTGGAAAAAATCATCGGAAAAGCAAAGGCTAAGATTGTGAAGGAATATTTTGATAAGACATCCACGATATAAACGACCACAAAACAATACCATCCACAAATCAGCACGAATCTATACTAAATTCCTTTCGTGAATGTTTAGTGAATTTTCGTGGTCAACAAAAAAACCTCGCAATCGTTTGATTAGCGAGGTTTTTTGTGCTCCCACCTGGACTTGAACCAGGGACCAACTGATTATGAGTCAGCTACTCTAACCGACTGAGCTATAGGAGCAGGATAGTTTTAATATATCCTTTGTTTTTGTGAGTGCAAATTTACAAAATAGTTGCTAATTTCATAATAAAAATTGAAAAAAAATTGAAAAAAATTTCCTTCCAACAAAAGCAACAAGGCTAAAGGCTACAACCAACTGAATTATAATAATTTACAACTTCATCCAAGATAGCGGAGACCTCTTCTACGGTCCTCGCCTCCATCAATCTCATCTTAAATTGTTTGAAATTCACAAAACCTTTGAAATACAAACCCCAATGCTTACGCATTTCCATCACTGCGTAAAACTCATCTTTCTTATAATTTAATGAATCAACGAGATGTGCTTTCGACACTCTCACGCGCTCGCATACGTCAGGAGGTGGCAATATCTCACCAGTCTTCAAATAATGTTTCACTTCTTTAAAAACCCATGGATTGCCATATGTGGCACGTCCTATCATAAGTCCGTCAACACCGAAGTTATCCAAAAAATATTTCGCTGATGGTCCGTCAACGACATCGCCGTTGCCGATGATAGGTATCGTCATTCTAGGATTATTCTTCACTTCGCCGATAAGAGTCCAGTCAGCAGGCTCGCCCCATTTGGTGGTACGCAGCCTTCCGTGAATCGTCAAGGCTTGTATTCCTACATCCTGCAAACGCTCAGCAATATCGACTATCTCTTTATGTTCGCTGTCGTAACCCAAACGAGTCTTCACTGTCACAGGAGTCTTCACTGCTTTGACGACCGCTGCTGTTATCTCAATCATCTTAGGGATATTATTCAAGATACCCGAACCTGCTCCTTTTGAAGCGACTTTCTTGACAGGACAACCGAAGTTGATGTCAATGATATCAGGATTGTAGCGCTCAGCATAACGAGCAGCCTCTACCATAGGATCTACATTATTTCCGAAAATCTGCACTCCGAAAGGGCGCTCTCCTTCCTCAAAACCCAACTTCCTGACACTCTTGACAGCGTCACGAATCAGACCATCAGAAGAGATGAATTCTGAATAAACAATATCTGCTCCCTGTTCCTTGCAGGCATGACGAAAAGGAGGGTCGGTGACACCTTCCATAGGCGCCAACAACAAAGGAATATCTTCAAATTCTAAGTTTGCTATCTTTTTCATATCAGCTGCAAAAATACTCATTTCATCAATTTAAAAAAATATTAAATTTGCAAAAATTAAAAAAATACATCATGAATTTTCCTTTGATAAAAAAGACAAGCATTGCTGAAAAAATATTCATCATGGCAGCATTAGTAGTGGTTGGATTTATATTATCAGCAATAGTCAGTGCCGTGATAGCTTTAGCTTCAAGAAACAACAACTTAAGCGAGCTCAATATATTACGCATCGCACAGATCAGCAGCCAATTGTTTACGTTTGTCTTTCCTCCATTGTTATATGCTTGTCTGGTCAAGGAAAAACCAATAAAATCATTAGGATTCAACAGAATCCCTTTATGGTCGCTAGTTGGAATTCTGATGATGTTTGCAATACTTCCATTAAACAATGTATTCGCTCAATGGAACGCGAATCTCACCCTTCCAGAATCAATGGCATCTCTCGAAAAAATGATGATGGAACTTCAAGAACGCGCTAATGTTTTGATAGAGAAAATGCTTAACGTCAACAATATCGGCGGACTCATAATCAACCTCATCATGATTGCAGCCTTGGCGGCTATAGGCGAAGAACTTTTATTCCGTTCCATATTACAACCTTCACTTATCAAAGTATGTAAAAACGCTCACATCGGCATTTTTATCACATCAGCAATATTCTCATTCATTCATTTTGAATTCTATGGATTCCTGCCTCGACTCGTATTAGGTTTACTCCTAGGTTATATGTTCTTCTATTCTAGAAGCATTTGGGTGCCAATGATAATGCATTTCGTCAACAACGGAACAGCTGTTGTTTTATATTATCTAAACAATAAAGGAATAACAAATGTAGACGTCGAAACATTTGGACAGACAGAATTGTTACCTTTAATATTAAGCATTTTAGTGATGATAGCATTGTTCTGGTTCGTCATACGCAACCACAACAAAGAATTTAAAACAGAAAACACAGAAATTTAAAAGATGAGAAGTTTATTCATAATAGATAAATTACTCATTTCCAAATTCATAAAATTTGGCATTGTTGGTTGTTCCGGAATGTTAATAGATTTCGGAGCGACTTATTTATGTAAAGAAATATTAAGATTAAACAAATATCTCAGCAACTGCATAGGTTTCATCTTAGCTGCAACGTCAAATTACATCTTGAACAGAATCTGGACTTTCGAAAGCCATAAGGAAGATATAGGAGTTCAATATCTGCAGTTTATGATTGTATCTATTGTCGGACTCGGCATCAACTCCTTAACTCTTTATATCTTAACCGACAAACTTAAATGGAACTTCTACTTCAGCAAACTCGTTGCAATTGCAATAACAACAATCTGGAATTTCCTCGGAAATATGCTTTTCACCTTCGCTTAAAGACGCAAAGAAATATAATTTAGAGTTCTTTTTGTCTTTGTGTCTTTGCGTCTCTGTGACTCTGAGTCTTTATTTCCTCTGCTCCTCTTCCTCCAAAAACCAGGAATGAATTCAAGAAAGCGAATAATGTCGCGCCTATTTGCGTTTCTATCGTGTCTTCCGTAAACATCGAGAGCATCATTATAAACAAGAAAACAAAATAGATATAATTACGATTTTTCTTGTCAGCAATGATTGGATAAAACATTGAAAACAAGAACCATAACAATCCCACGATACCAAAAGCTACCGTAATCGCGAGATATTGATTGTGGCTTCTGAATCTATATTCTGGTCGTAATTTCGAATTTGTCTCTTCATAATAATCAGCAAAAGCATCAACGATGTCGCCGGTTCCAACTCCAAAAACAGGGCTTTCCTTGATAATTCCGAAAGAAGCCTTGATGAATTCAATACGTTGAAATACAGAGCTTCCGTTTGCATCGCCATTTCTTCTGTAATTATTATATGCGACCATTATCTTCATGATTCGCGTCTTGACTCCTGGATTTTCGATGTAGTTATAGTTCGCCACATTATTTTCGATATTTCTCACATCTTCATCCGTAAGCATCGAAACGCCTTCAGCATCTTTTCTTAAATCTCTGGAAGTCATATATCTAACCAAACAGAAATATGCATCTTCATATTCATGGTTGATTCTTTTTTCGCTACGCTGGTTCCATGCACTTATGAGTTCTCCTTTCGACAGATACAAACCTATATAACGACCGTCCTCTATACCTAAATTGATAGTGTCAAACACATAAGGATTGCCGAGTTTAGTATGAGTATCCAATTGCTCCACAACAACTTTCTCTGGATTATTATAATCATGGATGACCTTATATGGAGCATAAACAGCAACGGCCGCAGCTAATATCATCACAACAACCGTTGATATCTTAACGAATTTATTTCTGCTTTTAAAAATAAAATAAAGTGTCATCACTCCACATAATGCAGCAATAATCAAAATGCTAATAAATGATTCCCAGATAGTTATCTGCCATAGAAACCATATTATCAGAAAAACTACAAGCGCTTTGACGATGACATTATAATTTCTTTTTACGAGATAGTATGCAAGGACGAAAATCGAGAACACCATGCAAAGAGAAACCCTGATGTGACTTACAAAAACCGACAATTCTCTCACATCGACGAAATCACGACGGAAGAATTTTATCACACCGAGAATTGTCACAAAGAAAACCGAACCTATGAAAAACCATATCACAGTATCAAACTGTTTCCTGTTCAACGGTTTCATCGATGACAATATCAAAGGGAAAATCAATATAGGAAGTTTTATCCTTAAGTCTTTAAATGCATATTGAAAATCGGAAGTATAAAGCAGACCGACGATATGCAAGAGATACATCGACGCCATCACCACAGCGACTTTGTTATGGATAAAATCGTTGAATCTGGTCTTTATGTTATGCCATATCCCTGACAATATCTTGCCATTACGCATATCTAGACCGAGCAAAAGCCAAAGAGCTATAAGATAAAATTGCGTCACGCTCAAGCCAAATTTGGAAGTCGGAAGAAAGACAGCCAATAATATCAGTCCAACCCAATAAAAATAAGTTCCGGTTTTGCCGTATTCAACCTTCATGCTTTAAACTCTCAACTATAAACTTTAGAACTACTATAAACTATAAACTTTCAACTATAAACTTTTCAGCAATGTCTCGTATTCGTTTTGACCGTTAGTGTTAAGAAGGATTTCCACCGCACGATTCAATTCAACATCATCTTTCAAAGTTGAGATAATCTTTCCTTTTTGGAAATAATAACGACCTACGATTTCCATTTTAAGTATTTCAGAAATTTCTTTTCTATTGTTGATCAAGTCGTTATCCTTATGGTTTTTCAGTTCATTTTCCAAAATATCGAGTTGAGGTTTGATATTATCGTAATAGCCTTCAAGTTTTGCAGTCTTCACCAATACTTCAAAGTCTTTTTCACTTTCTGAAGTATAACTAAATTCTTGGCTTTCAACATATTTTACGAAGTCATCATAAATCTCATCTGTTATTTCAAACTCTTCTGGAGATGGGATAGATTTATGTTCTCTGTAGAATTTGTTAGCATATTTGAAAATCATATTCTGAGCATAGAGATGAACTGTAATTGTTGAGACCATTTCTGGTTCAATCTTCACATCAGGCTGGATGCCATGACCTTCGTAAACTATTCTTCCGTTGGCTGTCTTGAATTGAGGGCCGAGAGTATCGTTTTTGGTGAGAGTATCGTTTTTAGATTTCTTAGAATAATCTATTTCTTGGATACAACGTTTACTTGGGATATAATACTTTGACACAGTGACCTTCATCTGGGTATTGTAATTCATTGGCAAGATATTTTGCACCAATCCTTTACCGAATGTTCTTTGTCCGACTATCACGCCTCTATCGAAATCCTGAATTGAGCCCGAGACAATTTCACTTGCCGATGCACTTGTTTCATTTACAAGAATTGCAAGAGGTATCTCTGTATCTTCAGGATCCATCTTGGTATAATAATTTCTATTTTGTTCTGGCGTCTTGCCTTGAGTATAAACGACGAGTTTGTTTTTAGGCACAAAGAGATTCACAATATCGACAGCTTCGTTGAGGAGACCGCCGCCGTTGCCTCTGAGGTCGATGACGAGACCTTTGAGTTCATTTTGCGACTTCATCTCGAGGAATGCTTCCTTCAATTCTCTTGCAGCGTCCTTAGTAAATTGATTAAGGATGATATAAGCCACACCGCCTTCTAGCACAGTGTAATAAGGAATGTTATCTATTTTGATTTTCTCGCGAGTAAGAGTTTTTGTTATTATGTTCTTCTCGCCTTCGCGTTTTATTTTAAGAGTCAATGTTGAACCAGGTTGGCCTTTAAGCAGTTCACTTACTTCTGCCACTGTTTTATTTTCAGTATTGACGCCGTTGATTTCCATGATTGCGTCGCCAGGAATAAGACCAGCCTTATGAGCAGGGAAGTTCTCGTATGGTTCAGAGATATGGACATTATTGTCGTAATATGTTATTATAGAACCTATTCCGCCGTATTCGCCCATGGTGAGAAGTCTTACGTCTTCTATTTCAGATTCTGGGATAAAGACTGTGTAAGGGTCCAGTTCTTTGAGCATTGCATTGATTGCTATCTCATTGAGTTCGGCAGGATTTATCTCATCGACATAATTTTGGTTAAGATATCTGAACACATTATTATATATATCGATGCTTTTTGAGATTTCAAAGTTATTTTGTTTTTCTTGAGCGCACAATGCGAGAGGAAAAACGAACAATGCGAATAAGAAAACATTAAATTTCTTCATGACTTAAAATTTTAAGGAACGGGGTCGTAGCCGCTTCCGCCCCATGGGTTACAGGATAATATTCTTTTTACAGTAAGCCAGCCGCCTTTTATGGCGCCGTATTTTTTTATCGCTTCAATTCCATAATTAGAGCAAGTAGGTGTGTATCTGCAGTTTCTGCCAATGAAAGGTGACAATGTCACTTGATAAATGCGTATCAGCAATATCAGGAATTTAGCCGGCAGTTGTGCGATTCTCTTCATCATGGAAATAATTATTGTTCAAACGCAAAGATAGTTGTTTTATTTTCTTTTCTATCTCTTGGTACGATAAAATTACTGTTGCGGTATAAACAAGTGCGATGTCAAAAGTGATTTGTTGTTTTTCACATTTAACAATTATCTCTGATTTGTTTCTTCTCCATGCTTCGCGGACGAGTCGTTTGACTCTGTTGCGTTTCACGGCATGATGGAATCTTTTTTTGGAGACTGAGACGAGGAATCGAGGGATTGAAGGCTCGTCATCTTCCGAAGGATGAGCATAAACAACAACTCGGAAAGGATAAAAGTTAAAACCCTTACCCTTTCCGAATAATGTTTCTATTGCTTTCTTCTTATATAAACGCTGTTCTTTCGGAAGTCCTTCGTTCATCGAAATTATTTTTTCTTGGCTTTTTTAATCTCGTTAGATATAAACTCTTCAATAGCCATGTTCATTGATGGACATGAAGGTGTTGGAGCGCTGAAGTTCAATGTATAACCAGCCTCAGTAATAGCTTCACATGTTGAATGTCCGAATCCGCCTATAGCGACATTCTCATTTTGGACGAAATCAGGGAAGTTAGCTTTCAATGAGTCGATACCTGCTGGGCTGAAGAACACGAGCATATCGTACTTGTTGATATCTATGTGTGACAAATCGGCTGACACTGTACGGAAGATAACAGCTTTTGTATAATCAAGCTTAGCTTCTGTGAGCATGCCGTCGTGATCTTCAGTGACCAAGTTAGAACTTGGCAAGAAATATTTTTCTTCTTTATGTTTTTTCATGATTTCCACGAGGTCAGCAAATGTTTGCTTGCCGTAGAATATCTTTCTTTTTCTGTATTGAATGTAATGTTGGAGGTACTGTGCTGTTGTTTCATTTACACAGAAATATTTCAAATCTTCAGGAATTGTATAACGCATTTCTTTTGCGATACGGAAGAAGTGATCAATAGTGTTACGACTTGTAAGAATAATTGCTGTGAAATCGGTAAGTTTTACTTTCTCCTGTCTCAACTCGCTTGCTGATACGTCTTCTAACTTGATAAATTTTTCAAATTCAATGTTGACGTTGTACTTTTTAATGATTGCTTCGTAAGGAGTTTTTGCTACATCAGCAGGCTTTGGCTGCGACAAAAGGATTGATTTAATCTTCATCTACAAACTTTTTTATCTTTTACTAATCTCAGAATTTTAATCAATTTCAAACATATAACAAAATGATTTTCAAAGCATCATATTGCCATAAGAACCATTTTAAATATTATCAAAACCGGTAAAATTTCGACGGTGCAAAGATACAAAAAAATATTTACAAAATTTAACTTTGAGAACATTCGCGCTTCAATTAATAATTTCACGAATCTGACAAAGAAAAGCAGCAACAAAACCACCAAAATTATGGTACATAAAAACTTGTATGGATAGAACAAAAGAACCATCATGAATGGTATCAGCACCACGTTGGCAGTCGTCATTATTGATATGTGAAGATTGACATGAATATGCAGCAATGCATCAGCTTTAAAGAGCCATGAATAAAATGCCGTTATCAGATAGTTAAAGATAAACACCATTGCGACAACAGACGCCACATCAAACATAAAACTTATGTTATCGTGCAAAACATCATTGCCTCCATAAATGACATATATCTTTTGAACGAACATAGAAAGCATAAGCATGAAGGCCGCTGTGTTCGACAAAGATATAATGTTGAAATAAGAATGATTTTCTCGTATTATCTTCTCGTTGCCACCATTTTGAAACGTCATGGCCATTATAGAAGCAAATCGGTTAGGAGCAAAGAACTTGTTAAGGACAACGATAATCATCACTACAAACAGCACTATAAAGTTCCAGCCGGCACTGACAAAAGAAACGTCGCGGAGCTGAGGTCCTTCCCACTGTCCCGACTTCTGCGTGATAAATTTAAAATCTTTATATTGATTATCAATTTCTTGAACTTGATGGTCTAATCCAACAACAGTATCGTTGTCAAATACATATTTTACTGCATCCATTTCCATATCTAGTTCAAGCTTGTCTTTAATATTTTTTCAGAATGCAAAATTACATTTTTGTTTATTTTCTTAACAAAATAATCAGATTTTTTTTTGAAATTTTAGAATAGATTATTACCTTTGTACGCTTTAAGGAAAGTTTAATATTTAATCGTAACAATATGGATCTCATAGAACAAATAAAACAAAATGCGCGTGAAAACAGACAACGCATAGTACTTCCAGAAGGAGATGAAGCTAGAACATTAAAAGCAGCTGACCAACTTATCGCTGACGGCATCGCTGACGTTATCCTCATCGGACCAGCACAGACAATCAAAGATATGGCTGCTGAATTCGAATTGAAGAACATCGACAGAGCTACCATCATTGACCCAAAAAACAATCCAGACAGAGACAAATACGCAAACTTGCTTTTCGAAATCCGCAAAAGCAAAGGCATGACAATAGAACAAGCACAAGAATTGGCTGAGAACTTCATGTATCTCGGCGTTTTGATGCTCAAAGCAGGCGATGCTGACGGTTTGGTAAGCGGTGCTCGCAGCACAACAGGCGACATGCTCCGTCCAGCATTGCAAATCATCAAGACAGCTCCAGGCGTTTCTTGCGTATCAGGTGCTTTCATCATGTTCTTACCTAACGACAAATACGGAACAGACGGCAAGATCGTTTGCGCTGACTGCGCTGTTACTCCAGTTCCAACAGCAGAACAACTCGCAGAAATCGCTGTTTGTACAGCTGACACTGCAAAGAACATCGCTAAGATAGATCCTAAAGTAGCCATGTTGAGCTTCTCAACAAAAGGCTCTGCAAAACACGAAGATGTTGACAAAGTCATCAAAGCCACTGAATTGGCAAAGCAAATGCGTCCTGACTTATGCATCGACGGCGAATTACAAGCTGACGCAGCTATCGTCCCTTCAGTAGGCGCAAGTAAAGCTCCTAACAGCGAAGTAGCTGGTAAAGCTAACACATTGGTATTCCCAAGATTGGAAGTAGGTAACATCGCTTACAAACTCGTTCAACGTCTCGCTGGCGCTGAAGCTGTAGGTCCAGTCCTCCAAGGATTCGCTAAACCATGTAACGACTTAAGCCGCGGCTGTTCAATCGACGACATCTACAAACTCGTCGCTATCACATGTAATCAAGCAATCGCTCAAAAGCAACAATAAGTCATGAGCCATGAGCTATGAGCAAAAAATCAACGCCCATAGCTCACTGCTCACAGCAACATCATAAATCAAATTTTAACCAATATAAAAAAATGAAAGTTTTAGTTTTAAACTGTGGCAGTTCATCAATCAAATACCAACTTTTTGATATTGACGATAATGGTCACAACGTTTTGGCAAAAGGTCTCCTCGAGCGTATCGGCCTCGAAA
Source organism: Bacteroidales bacterium (assembly GCA_045655965.1). Lineage (GTDB taxonomy): Bacteria > Bacteroidota > Bacteroidia > Bacteroidales > F082 > Limimorpha. Next base: position 108,450 of record JAZOQH010000035.1, read on the forward strand.
TGGGAGAATTCACACATAAATGGAATGGCGAAAAACATTACGAACAACTTCCTATTCCAAACCACACTGTAGGTATCAGCATCGTTCTCAACGCATTGCTTGACGAAAGCCATGGTGTTATCAAATCATTGGATGAAATTGGCGCTGTTGGTCATCGTTTGGTTCACGGCGGCGAAAAATTCACCAAGAGCGTTCTCATCGACGACAGCGTCATGGAACTCATGGAAGAACTCGTAGACCTCGCTCCTCTCCACAACCCAGCATGTATGGCAGGCGTTAAAGCTGTAACAGAATTGCTTCCTAACGTAAAACAAGGCGGTTGTTTCGATACAGCATTCCACTCAACAATGCAACCAGAGGCTTACCTCTATCCAATCCCTTACGAATATTACGACAAATATCGCGTACGCCGTTACGGCTTCCACGGAACAAGCCACAAATACGTTGCTGAAAACGCAGCTAAATTCGTAGGCAAAGACTGGAACGACCAAAAAATCATCACTTGCCACTTAGGCAGCGGTGCTTCAATAGCAGCAGTTCAAAACGGCAAATCAGTTGACACATCAATGGGATTCACTCCTGTTGAAGGTCTTATGATGGGCAGCCGCACTGGCGACCTCGACCTCGGCGTATTCATGTACATCGCTGAAAAAGAAGGCTACGACCTCAAACAAATGAATACTCTTGTTAACAAGAAATCAGGTCTCATCGGCATCACAGGCGACAAACAAGATATGCGCGACGTTAGAGCAGGTAAAGAAGCTGGCGACGAACGCAGCACATACGCTTTCAATATGTTCAAACATCGCGTCAAGAAATATATCGGCGCTTATGCAGCTGTTATGAATGGTGTTGACATCATCGTCATGACTGGCGGTATCGGTGAAAACGCTTGGTTCATGAGAGGTCCAATCTTACAAGATATGGAATATCTCGGAGTTAAAATCGATATGGAAGCTAATGACGCAACAATGGGCGAAGCACGCATCATCTCAACTCCAGATTCAAAAGTAACAGTCGTTGTATTCCCAACAGACGAAGAATACATGATTGCTAAAGATACATACGACATCGTTAAAAATCTATGATAAAGACTAAAGGCTAAAGACAAAAGTCTAAAGTTTACAAGAGCTCCTTATTCCAGGAGCTCTTTTTTTTATTTTCCAAACCACAACTAAAAAATCTTTAGTCCTTAGTCTTTAGTCTTTCTTCACTGACTTACAGTCACTACTTCCACAGGTTGCGAATTAGGTTCATCCAATCTCTGGTATTGATATTTTACTTTACCGAAGTCGATGTTTTTCAAATCAATCATTCTGATATTGTTGTTATCAAAAGTCTTGTAATAAACGACCGAGTTTGTCAAGTCTATCACTGAAGTCCACTGTGTTGCACTTGGCAAATCAGGTATTTCGTTTTTAGGGAAGTTCATTCCGATAGGAATATCGAAGTTGTTCAAGATATGGAAACATTGAAGCATTGTAGCTCTCGCTGTTGCCAAAGTCGGAGCAGTCGATTTGAAGAAAGCAGCTCTCACGAATCGTGATGGAGGTGTGAAATCGCCAGGCAATCCAAGGAATCCATTGCCGTGACCAATTGGCTCGACCATAAAATCGGCCATCTTATGAGCAGGAGGATTTATTGGAGTAAGGTTGATGTAATTGCTCAAGTTAGAGAGATGCCATGGGAAGTTAGGAGCGTTGGTAATTACACCTATAGGATTGTCATAGATATGAGGCACACCTTTTTCAATCTCTATCACAATCTGTTTTCCCGACTTATCACCCACTCTCCAGTGGATAGCCTCTTCGGTTCCATCGCCGCCCATAAGAGAAACGACACGCACCTTATTAATATTAGCCTTCACTTCATCAACCGTAGCGAACTGTGACAAGATCCACGACACCAGTTGCAAGTCGGCAATGGTAGTGGAATTGTATTTCTCATCATAAAGCTGATAGCTGCCGAAGTTGGGGAAATAGAACAGACCCGCCGACAGGCCTGCCTCGTTAAGACCTTCTGCTATAAATTCTTTTTCATGAACTGCTAGACCTACGTAACCGTATTTAGCTTTAAACGTCATTCCGTTCTGTCCTTTCGGAGTGAATGATGTTTGGCTGAAATTACGTGGTACAACCACATACATACTATTAAGATTAGTACCTGCCCACTCTATTGTTCGAGCTTGAAAATATGAGCCATCAGCGGCGAACATAGAGATACCTGTACATGCCTCCGCCTTAAATTGCCAGGCAAAGACCAGACATACGATAATTAATAATTTTTTCATAACCTTTATTGTTTTTAGTGTGAGATAAACAATGAAGATTAGAAAATGTTTAATAAAAAAAAGAGATCCTCGGCTAGAGAATCTCTTTTCATTTATATTTATTGATTATTATTATTTAACAACCAATTTTTGAATCATGCTGTTAGCATTTTGTTCGATTACGATGAAGTAAACACCTTTATTAATATCATCGATAGCGATTGCTGAAACGCTGCCTGTTGTTTCGATTTGTTTTACACAACGGCCTGTCAAGTCAACGATGCTTACTTGAGCTGATTCGTTCATTACTGATTCAATGTAAACAACTGCTGATGCTGGGTTAGGATAAACATTGAATTTAGCAGCCATGATTTCTTCGTAGCCTTCAACGTCTGGAGTTGTTACATTTGCTGTTGTATTTGTCCATTCGCCTGCAGCGTTTTTAGCTGTTGCGATAACAACATATTCTGTCAATGGTGTAAGAGCGCCGAAGTTAAGTTCTTTAACGTCTGTATAAGGGTTACCATCTGCTTGTAATGCTTGAGCAAATGTTTCAACACCAACTTGATCGAACATTTGTTTTGAAATAATACCTACGTGATATTCTTCTGTATAAGCATTAGGAGTGAAAGTTGCTTTTACATTGTTAGCATCGATAGCTTCTGCTGCTATTTCAACGCCTGCTGGTTCAACTATTTCTTCGCCTTCTACACTTGTATAGATACGAGAAATCAACATTTCTGTATTGATGTTGCCATCATATGTATAACCGCCAGCAACGAGTTTGCCATCTTTTTGCAAAGCTACTTCACGTAAATATATTTCTGGATATTCGAGACTATATGGGAGGTAACCTGTACCAGCGAAGTCTTCGTTAAGTTGACCGTCAGCTGTCAAGTTGAATGCATATATACGCATAGCAGTAAGAGTTTCATCGTACCATAATTCAGCAGTGATAGCGCCGAAGATTTGTCCGTCTGGAGCGATTGTGATGCCGTAGCAGTCGTTAGCGCCATTTTCGAGTGGTTCGAGTCTTGCGTAACCATCTACACCGAATGATGTATCGATGTCACCATCTTTTGTAATACGAGTTACGTAAGTTTCATATCTTAAATAAGGTTCGTTATCCAACCATGAGTGACCAGCGCAGAGGTAGTTACCTTCGTTATCAACTTGGATGTCTAAAAGTTGTTCAGCGCCTTCACCGATATTGAGTTCAACATAGCCGTCTGTACCGAAGCTTGTGTCTAAAGTACCATTGTTTTTAACTTTGTATAAAGTAGCGCGTGTGCAGCCCCAGATAGTGTCGAGTCTTGTACCACCAACAACGATTTTGTTGTTTTCAACACATTCGACTGTGTAACCGTATGAACTGAATGATTGGTGAGGAGCTATTTTGAGAGTACCGTTTGTACCGAATGAAGGGTCTGTTAAACCAGCAGTGTTATAACGTCTAACGAACAATGTGTCTGTATCGTTTTGTGTATAACCAGAAACGATGCATCTGCCGTGTTCATCAATTGCAATACCTGAGTAGTTGATACCATTGCCGCCTTCACTGATAGCATAGCCGTTTGTTCCATAGTTAACATTTTCGAAACCGTTTTCATCTAAACAAAGAACGAAACCTTTGCTATCGCCATTGCTTGAGTCATAGATATGACCTGCGATATACAACATTCCGTCAGGACCAATTTTAGCGTCGTATGCTTCATTTTTGTAAACCATAGGATCTGCTTTGAAATAAGAGATACCGCCGTTAGCTCCCCATGTTGGGTCGAGAGTGCCATCAGGATTTTGACGTGATACGAATACAGCGTAGTTAGTTCCTTCTGTTTGGCCTTCACCTACAGTGATGATTTTGCCGTCGTCTTGTACGAGAACAGCCTTGATGAAGTCGAATCTAGAAGATGGATTGAAAGTAGCAATACCATTGGTACCAAATGATTCATCAAATGTACCTGGATCTTGAGAGTAGCCGCAAATAGCGAGCATGCACATAAGTGCCAATGTAAATAATTTTTTCATCTTTTTTAAATATTAATTAAACATTATTTCTGTAAAAAAATTTCCACAAAAATAGCAAAAAAAATCGATTCATACAATATGCGAGCTTCAGTTTACATTAATATTTTTCATAAGATAAAACAATAAAAATCATCGACCTAATCAAACTAGCTTCTAAAATCAAGCGTATCAAAAAAAATCTTTTCTCAACAGCCCTTTGCCTCTCCTCTTTTATTATATTTGCAAAATAAAAACCGAATAGTTATGTCGTTATTAAGAGTCATTTTATCAATAATATTTCCACCATTAGCCGTATTGGACAAAGGCTGCGGCTCTATACTTATCGTTTTCCTATTAACATGCTGCGGCTGGATTCCAGGCGTAATAGCCGCTTTGGTCATATTAAACAGAAACTGATCAAGATATGATTAAAGAGGTTCAGAACATAACAATAGAGGATTACAACTATCCACTTCCAGACGAACGAATCGCAAAATATCCATTAAGCGAGCGCGATGCTTCTAAGTTATTGGTGTTAAAAAACGACAACATCATATCATCTCATTTCAAGAACATTGGAGATTACCTTCCAAAAGATTCCTTATTGATATTTAATGAGACTAAAGTCGTTAGAGCTCGTCTTCAGTTCACCAAAGAGAGTGGAGCTGCGATAGAGATATTCTGTTTAGAACCAATTACCGGCAACGGCGATTATCAATTAGCCTTCAGCAGCCAGTCACCTTCAGAGTGGAAATGTCTGGTTGGCAACACACGCCGCTGGAAAAACGACAAGCTGTCGCTCGATATTAATGTAGGACAAAAAGCTACGCTATATGCAGAGCGAACAGAAAAAAACGACAATTATTCAGTAGTAAGATTTTCTTGGGAACCAGCAGAATTGAGTTTCGCCGAAATATTAGAGGCTGCAGGCGAGATTCCTCTTCCGCCATATCTGCATCGTGAAGCAGAAGCATCCGACAGAGAACGCTACCAGACAGTATTTGCAAAGCACGAAGGATCGGTAGCAGCGCCTACTGCAGGGCTGCATTTTACCAACGACCTCATACAAAATCTCAAAGGCAATGGAACATCATTTGAAGAAGTGACCTTACACGTGGGCGCAGGCACATTCCGTCCTGTTTCTTCTGAAACGATAGGCGAACACGAGATGCATTCAGAGACCATCGTCGTAAAGAAATCCTGTATAGAAAACATAATAAAAAACTGCGGCAAGACAATCATCCCTGTTGGAACTACAAGTATGAGAACCATCGAGTCCATATACTGGATTGGTCTTATGCTCATGGAGGAAGGCATGGAAGAACGACGTCTTCATCTCAACCAATGGTTTCCATACAAAGAAAGAGAATCTTTGCCATCAGCGGAAGAATCTCTTTCAACAATAGTAAAATATTTGGAAATGCATAATATGTCGGAACTTCATGCAAGCACCGCCTTGATGATCGCTCCTTCATGTAACATAAAAGTAGCGAAAGCGCTTATCACCAACTTCCACCAGCCAAAGAGCACATTATTATTATTAGTATCTGCTCTCATCGGCGAGAAATGGAAAGAAGCATATCAATATGCGCTCGACAATGGTTTCAGATTCTTAAGCTACGGCGACAGCTGTCTTTTCATTCCACAGCAACAGGCTCAGTGATAACGAGTCTGAATCCGACACCATGAACGGTAAGTATTTTCACATTAGGATCTGCTTTTAAGTATTTACGAAGTCTAGCTATAAACACATCCATCGAACGACCGATGAAATAATCGCTATTGCCCCAAATCATCTTCAGGACTTTCTTGCGGGTGACAAGGTCGTTTTTATTATCATATAATACTTTAAGCAATGCAGCTTCTTTTCTTGTCAATGGTTGCTCATGTCCATCCAAGACGAGAACCATATTCTTAGCATCAAAGACAAAACGACCGATGTTAATCTTTGCATTACCTAAAGTATATGAGAAAGGGTCGTTACGTTCAACACGACGCAAGACCGCCTTGATTCTCAAAAGCAGTTCCTCATTGCTGAAAGGTTTGGTAAGATAATCATCCACACCATATTCAAAATCCTTCAACATATTAAGGAACAAACCTTTGGAAACCAAAAATATCACAGGCATATCTGGATTCAGCATTCTAATCTGAGCAGCCAAAGCAAATCCGTCCATGCCAGTCATCTCGACATCAAGAATACAGATGTCAACATCATACTTCTTGAACAAGTCAAGACCTTCGACACTCTTTCGTGTAGCATATACCTTATAGTCAACAGCTTTTAGATTTTCACTTATCGTATTACGCAATTCAACGTCGTCTTCAACAAGTAAAACTGAAGTCTTATTAAGAGTTTTCATAGTTAGTTGTTTTTGTCGTATAAACTAACGAAAGATTAAAATGTTTAATGATGTATAATTTTTTTCTAATTATTTATTTCTATTATATAAATATTTAGCGTAATCCAACAATACATCCTTTCTTCCTGGATCAACATCGAGTTTTGTAATAAGATCCATTGTAGCGACAGTGAACATTTCTTCAATCTCAGCCAACACTTCATGTTTCACCGCATATTTATCATATATTTCCAGCACTCTCTTGATCTTTTCTTCATCACGACCCTTTGGCATCTTGAACAACCTACGTAATTCTTGCTCATCTTCTTCAAAAGCCATACCGAGTGCATAAAGATACAAGTAAGTCTTTTTGTTATCAGAGATATCGCCACCTATCATCTTTCCAAAGACATCAACATCAGCATAACAATCCAAGACGTCGTCCTGCAATTGGAATGCAATACCGATATCAACACCAAAATCGTAAATAATCTTCTGACTTTCTTCGTCAGCGCCTGCAACGATAGCACCTATTTTCAACACAGAACCAAGAAGCACCGCTGTCTTAAGACGAATCATCTCGAGGTATTCATCCAATGTAACGTCATCACGAGTCTCGAAATTCAAATCAAGTTGTTGGCCTTCACATACTTCCAAAGCAACCTTACATAATTCGGCAAACACTTCATAACGATATTTATTATCGGTATTTAAAACATATTGGAATGCCTTGATCAACATAGTATCGCCAGAAAGAATAGCGACATCTGAGCCCCATTTTTTATAAATAGTTTCCTTTCCGCGACGTAATGGAGCCTGATCCATGATATCATCATGAACCAAAGTAAAGTTATGGAATATCTCAGCAGCTACAGCTGGAACCATACAATCTTCCATATTGCCGCCAAAGAGATCACAAGCCAACAAACACAAAGTAGGTCTCAATCTCTTACCACCTTGACGCAAAATATATTCTATTGGAGCATACAACTCCTCTGGTTCGCCTTCAAATTTTTGATTATCAATATAATCATTTATCTTCTTTTGTATTTCATCTATTGTATACATAGTCTATACTTATTTTTTAATTACCTTAATTAATATCAATTGACGTAATATATATTACTTAATACGCCTAAAATTAGAAAGTTCAAAAATACAATTTTTTAACAGATTTTAAAATAAAAATGGTGCGAAATTTGTAATATTTTTACCAAAATTTATATCTGATGAAAACATTAAAACTAATAATTTTCGCTTTGCTTATCACCGTTGGTTTCTGCAGCAACGCACAAGACACCAAAGAGTTAGATCAAACCATCGACAAACTAATCCCAAAGGCTAAGAAAAACAAACTCAACGAGAAACAACTCAACCTTCTTGCAATATCATATCACGAAGCCAATGAAATCGACCACAAAAGAATTATGAAACTTAAAGAATCCGGGCAACCAGAAATCTGGATTGAGATTTACCATAGACTAACATCCATCGACGACAGACAGAATAAAATCAAGGTGTTACCTAACATCGTTAAAACTGCCATAAATTTCAAGCAGCTCAACCTTGAAAACGAGATAAACAATTCAAGAGAAAAAGCCGAACTCTTCATTTATGCCAAAACCAACTTTTTATTAAAAAATATCGATGAAGAGAATTTAAAAGAAGCGCATTGGCTTGTCAATCAGCTTCGACAAATCAACCCTCAAAACAGCAATATCGATGAACTCATGACAAAGCTCGCCGTCATGCCACACGAGCGCATCATTTTCATTGTAAGCACTTCTAAAGAATTACATCTTCCCGACAACTTTGCCCAGTTAGTTCTAGATTTTAACACAAACAACATTTACGGAGTTCCTTTCGATATCGTTCATGATGACAATAAAAATTATGACTTAATGATTAATGTCGCTATAGACGATAAATTTTTCTCACCAAAACTGACTGAAACCGTCACCTACGAAGAGAAAAAAAATGATTTAGTTGCAAAAATAAGCGATTATACCATCAGCAAATCTGCTCACATTTTAGGCAAAATTGAAATTATTGACGTCAAAAATAAGCAAGTTTTGATCAACACCCCTATCGATGTAGCGTCATATCACAAACAAAACCACACAAAAATAGAAGGTGATATGGCTGCATGCACAGAGGAAACACTACAATTATCAAAACAAGAAGTTATTGATTTTCCGAGCGATAACACACTTTTAAAAGGCACAGCTAGAGAATTAAATCATATCCTGAAAAACATTTTTAAAGAAAAATAAAAAAAATTAAAAAAATGTTTGGTGGTTTAAAAAATTGTCGTATCTTTGCACTCGCAAAACGAAAGGTAATTGCATTGCCGGCGTAGCTCAGCGGTAGAGCACGTGATTTGTAATCTCGGGGTCGGGGGTCCAAATCCCTCCGCCGGCTCAAAAAAGAGGACGAAAATTTCGCCCTCTTTTTTTTATTCCACAAAAAAACATCCACGAAACTTCACTAATCTTTCACGAAAGTTTAGCAATCAAAACTTTAAAGATTAACGAATCTTTTCCACTCTAATTCATCTTCATGACCAAAATTAATCAACAATCCCAATGGAAATTTCGTAATATGAAGATAATTCAATATTTGAGAAATTTCTTTAGTTGTTACACAATCTAAAGCCTTCAATTCCACAATTATATCATCATAACATACAAAATCTGCTATATATCTTTTCCGCAGTTTCTGTCCTTTGTAATAGACCACAAGTTCCTTTTCTCTCTCGTAAGGGATACCACGTGATTTAAACTCCAACTCTAGCGCCTCTTGATAAATAGGCTCTGATAGCCCAAAGGAAAGTTCTTTATAGACATCAAAACAAGCTCCAATGATGTCATAAACCTCATTTTTGTAAATTAGTCTCATATTGTTATTTGGTTTTAAATTTCCACGAAACTCCACTAATCTTTCACGAAAGTTTTTTCGTGTCCGTTTCGTGTGATTTCGCGGATGGTTTCTTTTTATATCCACGAAACTTCACTAATCTTTCACGAAAGTTTTTTTTCGTGTCTGCTTCGTGTGATTTCGTGGATGGTTTCTTTTTATTATCCACGAATCTTCACTAATCTTTCACGAAAGTCTTTCGTGTCTGCTTCGTGTGATTTCGTGGATGTTTATATATACAAAAACTGCACCAAGTTTCAGCGAACTCAGTGCAGTTTTTCTGATATATTGTTTGATTACCAATTGAGGATTTTCTTGAAATCGTAATCTTCTGGATTTGCGACAAATTGTTTTGCTGCTTCATAATCAGCAGGTGTGATATATTGGAGACAATCGCGGAAAACGAGTTTTGCCTTTTCGCCGTTCATGTTTACGAGACGAGGTTTAACCTTACCGTTTTCATCTTCTACATCTTTAAGATACAATGGCTTAACTTCACCTTTGTTATCAGCTGTAACCATAGCGCCTGATACACCTTCATCGAACAATTGTTTTACGCCGTAACCCAAGATGCTGCAGTAGAACAAGTCGAATGCACCTGGATCAACGCAACGTACTTCGTATCCGATTTCGACAGGACGGCTCTTGATTGAGAGGCCCAATTCAGAAATACGTTTTTGCAACAATGTGTTGAAGATATGAGCTTTACTTACGTTACCAAGTTCTGGGTGACCGTGATCGTCGTATGTAAAGTTAACGCCTGAGTTGTTGATTTCATCATCTGTCATGAAATGGAACACGCCTTCACTGATGATAGCGACGCCATAATTTATACCCAATATTCTACGTTTGATCATAGCGCTGATAACGAGGTTAAGGATACGATCGAAAGTAACTTCTGTATTGTAGAACATTTCAGGGATGATAATCATTGGATAGTGACAAGCAGCACCCATACCGAAAGCGAGGTGACCAGCTTCACGGCCCATTGCTGAAACGAGGAACCAGTTGCCGCTAGTACGTGCATCTTCATAAACTGTTTGAGAGATTCTCACGCCAGCTTCTTTCGCAGAATAATAACCGAATGTTGGAGTTCCTTCTGGAAGAGGAAGGTCGTTATCGATAGTCTTTGGAACGTGGATATTTTGAATCTTCACATTATTGGCAGCCAAATATTTAGAAATACGATTAGCTGTTGATGCAGTATCATCGCCACCAATTGTAACTAAAAGTTTCACATTATTGTTAACGAAGAAATCTGTATTGAATTCTTCATCTTTTGGTTTGTAACGGCTCATTTGCAGAGCAGAACCACCCATTCTTTGAATCTGATCTGCATAAGCAAAATCCATTTCAATAAACTTAGGATTAGATTTGAAGAGATTTTTATAACCTTCATGAAGACCTATAACGCGGAAATTGTCTTTCAAGAAAGTTTTAGCTACAGTACTGATAACTGTGTTAATACCAGGAGCTGGACCACCGCCAGCGAGGATAACTATTGAAGGATTCATATCAAATATTTTATATTAAAATTACGATCAAATATTGGTTTTGCAAAGGTAAAAATATTCTTATTATGAAATGAAAAAAGCTCAAAAAAAACTATTGATTTTAGCATAAAAAATTGTACCTTTGTCGTTTGATATAATCACGACTTTTTATAGATTTTTGATATAAAATTTAGGTATGTATAGTTTTATTTCCGGCAAAGTCGCAGAGAAAAATCCTGCGTATGTAGTTATTGACAATCAGGGCATTGGTTATTTAATTAATATAACATTAAATACATTCACCGCCATTGGAGAACAAGCTGAAGTAAAGCTTTACGTGCATCTTGCAATTCGCGAAGACGCTCATGTTCTATATGGATTTTACACCGAAGAAGAGCGTTCGTTATTCCTTCAGCTCATCACAGTATCGGGCGTTGGCTGCAACACTGCCCGTTTGATACTATCATCGCTGACAGTAAAAGAAGCTATTGACGCCATTGCCAACAACAACACAAAAGCCATTCAAAATGTAAAAGGCATAGGCGCAAAAACAGCTCAAAGAATCATCGTTGACTTGCACGACAAGATATCAAAACTTAACATTTCAGAAGGCGAAAAAACACCAGTCGGATACAATACATTAAAAGAAGAGGCGTTATCTGCTTTGATGGTCTTAGGTTTCAACAGGACGAGCATTGAGAAAATACTGGACAAACTTATGTCGCAGTTAGAAAATCCTAACGTGGAACAATTGATCAAAGAAGCCCTTAGATTATTATAAGTTATTATTATTCAAGTATGATGAGAAGATTATCTTTAATAAATACCAAACACATTTTCACGCTTTTATTATTATTTGGCGTCGCTATGTCATGCCTTAACTTGAAGGCACAAACTTCCGACACTACAAAACTGATATACCCTATTCCTTACGATGACGGCAACCCATTTAACCAGGACAAGAACCAATCAGGTTTCTATCTCAAAGAACCTGACAACATAACTCGCGAAATAGTTTATGACCCAATCACCGGTCAATATACTTTCTACAGCAAAATTGGCGATTTCATGTATCGCGAGCCTCAGAGCATGAGCACAGATCTTTATACCAAATACCAAAACGAGAAATCAAAGAAGGAATATTGGAAAGAACGCCGCGAGGCTACAGGCAGCAACACTGGTGACGGCAACCAACTCATCCCGACAATATACGTAGGCGGCAAAGCATTCGATAAAATATTCGGCAGCAATACAATTGACATCAAACTGCAAGGTTCTGCCGACGTTACTTTCGGCATCAAGAACCAGAAACGCAACGACCCTTCTAAACCTGCAAGATTACAAAGCATAACAAACTTTGACTTTGACGAAAGCATTCAGTTGAGTGCAGCAGCAAAGATTGGTGAAAAAATCGAGTTCAAACTCAACTATAACACCAAGTCACAATTCACATTCGACAACAAATTCACTTTGAAATACGAAGGCGACGAAGACGACATCATCCAACTCATTGAAGCTGGTAACGTCAGCATGCCTTTAAAGAGTTCTCTCATCACTGGTACTCAGTCATTGTTCGGTATCAAGACAAAATTACAATTCGGAAAGACAACAGTGACATCCGTCATTTCTTACCAAGAAAGTGAGACACAAAACATATCAGTAAGCGGAGGCGCCCTCAGCAACGAATACGAAATAGAATGTCTCGATTACGAAGAAAACAGACACTTCTTCCTCAGCCAATACTTCAGAGACAACTACGAAAATGCGTTGAAAGACCTTCCTTTGGTAACATCAGATATCAACATCAACAAGATAGAAGTATGGGTAACAAACACAACATCCAACTTCGAAAACTGCCGTAATATCGTAGCATTCACTGACTTGGGTGAAGGCAAAGATGAATGGATATTCAACGACGGCAAAGTACAATCCTCAGGTTACGGTTCCCAATATCCTGACAACACATCCAACACATTGCTCAGCAACATGGATGAAAACTCAATTCGCTCGTTAAACAGCGTAACTTCATATTTAACATCACAAGGATATACATCAGGAAAGGATTTCGAAAAATTACAAAAAGCAAGAAAGTTAAGTCCATCAGAATACGTTCTTAATAGCAAGTTAGGTTTCATCACATTGAATATCAGCTTAAATGCAAACCAGACTCTTGCTGTCGCATATCAATATACAGTAATCGGACAAGACAAAGTTTACCAAGTTGGTGAATTCTCTGATCAAAACATCACTGACCCTAACTTATTGGTAACTAAATTATTAAAGAGCACCACCATCAACACTAAGATGCCTATGTGGGATCTTATGATGAAAAACGTCTATAACATCAGAGCTTATCAAGTAAGTCAAAACGATTTCATCATGAATATCTTGTATTTAGGCAATAACAACGGTGTTGCAACAGGATATTTCGCTGATGCAGAAGGCGAGTTAAAAGGCAAGTCGCTCATCCACCTTATGAATGTCGATAACTTGAACTCACAAAACAATCCTGTCGAAGGAGGTGACGGCCTATTCGACTTCATCAACGGAGCAACAACAAATGGTGGTACAATCAACTCATCGACAGGACGTATCTACTTCCCTGTACTTGAGCCTTTCGGAAGCCATATCAGAAAAATATTCGCCGACAATCCTGTCCTCGCTGACAAATACGCATTCGACTCATTGTACACATTGACAAAGACATCGGCCGAACAATATACAGAAAAGAATAAATTCCGCCTCGAAGGACATTACACATCATCATCAGGAAGCGAAATCAACTTAAACGCTCTTAACGTATCACCTGGATCTGTAACAGTCACAGCCGGCGGTGCTCCTCTCGTAGAAAACGTCGACTACACTGTGGATTACACACTCGGACGCGTAACGATCTTAAACGAGGCATTGCTCAATTCAGGTTCCAACATCAACATCTCATTGGAAAACAACACTGCCATGTCAACAATGAAAAAATCATTCATGGGAGCGAGAGTGGAACATGAAATCAACCCAGACTTCTTGATCGGTGGAACAATCTTACACCTCAACGAAAGAGCTTATACAACAAAAGTCAACTATAACGACGAGCCATTATCAAACACTATCTACGGATTCGACTTCAATTATCAAACCGAATCACAATTGTTGACAGACCTCATCGACAAATTGCCTTTCATCGAGACAAAACAAAAATCAAGAATCTCCATCTATGGTGAATTCGCACAATTCATCCAAGGCATCAACAAAGAAAACGGACAAACAGGAACATCATATATCGATGACTTTGAAGGAGCTAAATCAACCATCGACCTCCGTCAATGGACAGCATGGAATTTGGCAAGTACACCTCAATACCAGCACAACCTCTTCCCTGAGGCTTATTCTACAATGGGTCTCGATTATGGCAAAAACCGTTCTAAGTTAGCATGGTACTGCATCGACCAGACTGTATTCTACAACAGAGACAGCAGAATCATGCCTCCTAACGTAACTAATGATGAGTTATCAGACCACAGAGTTAGACAAGTTCTTGAGACAGAAATCTTCCCTAACAAGGACGTACAAGCTGGCGTTTCAACCAACGTATCAACATTGAACTTGGCTTATTATCCAACAATAAGAGGACCTTATAACTACGACACAGATAACATCAATAGCGATGGTACATTCACCAACCCTGAAGACAGATGGGGCGGTATCATGAGAGCTATCGAGTCGTCAGACTTCAACGCAACCAATGTTGAATACATCGAATTCTGGATGATGGACCCATTCTTCGAAGGTCAAGACCAAACCAATACAGGTAAATTGTATTTCAACTTGGGTGACATTTCCGAAGACATTTTACGCGACGGCAGAAAATCATACGAAAACGGTCTGCCAACTACAGCCGACGTCGTCAATGTTGACACCACAAATTGGGGCCGCGTACCATCATTACAGGCTTTAGTTGACGCATTCGACACAAATCCTAATTCAAGACAATATCAAGACGTCGGTTATGACGGACTCTCCGATGAAGACGAGCGTTCCTTCTTCAAGAACTACTTAAACACATTGCAGTCGAAATTATCTGCAGAAGCGTTCGCACAGATTTACGACGACCCTTCTTCAGACGACTACCACTACTTCAGAGGCAGCGACTACGACAGCGACCCTAAGTATAGCAGCATCCTTGAACGTTACAAAGAATTTAACGGCAACGAAGGCAACTCTCCATCAGAGACACAAGCAATCGAAGATTATAGCACCAGCTACACCACACTCCCTGATGTTGAAGACATCAATAATGACAACACATTGAGTGAATCAGAAAATTATTACCAATACGAAATCGAACTCGACCCTAACAAGATGATGGTTGCTGGTCAAAACAGAATCTCCGATATTCGTACAGCAAGAGTTACTACTATCAACGGTGACATCAAGGAAGTCAAATGGTATCAGTTCCGTATTCCTATCAGAGAGCCAGACAAAATCGTCGGTAACATCGAAGGATACTCTTCAATACGTTTCATGAGAATGTTCATGAAAGGATTCCACAGCGACATCGTGATTCGTTTCGCAACATTGGACCTTGTCAGAGGCGAATGGAGAACTTACAGCCAAGCCATCCAGGCTCCAGGTGAATATATGCCTGGCGACCAAACAAATCACACATTGTTTGAACAGTCTGCTGTCAACGTCGAAGAAAACAGCAGCCGTCAACCTGTGCCTTACGTCGTCCCTCCTGGAATCTACCAAGAAGTCTATACTGGAACTTTGCAGACATATCTTCAAAACGAGCAGGCATTACAACTCTCTGTCGAAAACCTCGTAGATGGTGACGCTAGAGCTGTATATAAATCAACAAGTTTCGACTTCAGATATTATAAGAAACTCAAGATGTTCATACATGCCGAGAAGATGTATGAATATGACGACATAGAAGACGGTGACCTTACAGTATTCTTGCGTTTCGGCTCCGACTTGACCGACAACTACTACGAATATGAAGTGCCTCTTAAATTTACAGATTGGTACACTTCTTCTACAGACGATTTCGCCATCTGGCCAGAAGAAAACAATATAGAGATTGACTTCGAAGAACTCGTTGAAGTCAAGAATAACCGTAACAGATCGTTAGGTACAAATAACGTCCAATCTAACAGAGTATATTCAGAATATTCAGGAAAGAACAAAATCAAGGTATTAGGTAACCCAACCATCAGCGAAGTAAGAAGCATGATGATAGGTGTTAGAAACCCTAAGAACGACAACGAGGTAAGCGCTGACAAGAATGCTATCATCTGGATCAACGAGTTACGTCTCACCGACTTAAACAACAGTGGCGGATGGGCTGCAACAGGTCGTATTGAAACAACATTAGCCGACTTGGGACGCATAACAGCAGCAGGTTCTTACAACTCAGCAGGCTACGGCGCATTAGAGACAAAAGCAACAGAATCAAATATGGAATCAAACGGATTCTATAGCATCTCTACTGACATCGACTTGGGTAAATTCATGGCTCCTGAAAAGACCGGTATCACCGTGCCTATCCATTACGACCAAAACCAAACATCGGTAACACCAGAATACAACCCATTCGATCCTGATGTGAAGTTTAAAAATGCTCTTGAAATAATTGAAGATCAAGCTAGCAGAGATTCGCTCAACAATGCAGCAAAAGACATTGTAAAGCAAACTAACTTCAATATCACCAACTTAAGAAAGAATCGTGTTGGCAATAAGAAACCGCACTTCTGGGACATTGAAAACTTCAATGCCACATACGCTTACACAAAACAAGAGCAAAGAAACAGCGACATTGAATACGCTATAGAAAAGAGCTACAGAGGCGGTCTGGGCTATTCATACACAACAAATGCCAAGAGCGTCCAGCCTTTCGCTAACGCAAAATGGGCGTCATCAAAACATTTGCAAATCATTAAAGACATCAACTTCTATTATATGCCTAAGAGTTTCTCGTTCTCAACAGAAATGTTCAGACAATATCAAGAACAGAAACTCAGAAATAAGAGTACTGGCGATATCATCATCAGACCTACATTCGCAAAGAATTGGGACTGGAACCGCAACTACGACTTCCGTTATGACATTACAAAAGGCTTGAACTTCACATATAACGCCAATGCTAATGCTTATATCTATGAACCTGCTGGCAACCCAGAGAGAGAGACAGCAGAATGGAGTGCTAACAGAGACACCATCAGAGACGAAATCTATGGATTAGGTTCTATGTCTAGATTCAACCAGACATCAAAACTCAACTATACTATACCTATTAATAAATTGCCTTTCATGGACTGGGTCACAGCTAACGCCAACTATACCGGCACATACCGTTGGACTGCATCATCACGTTCAACACAAGCCATAATGGGTAACGTTAATGAAAACGAATCCATGTTACAATTGAATGGTAATGCCGACTTAACCAAGTTATATAATAAGGTGCCTTATTTCAAAAAGATAACAACACCTAAACGTCAAAGCGGCAGAAACTCTAACAACAGACAAGCAAAGAGAGAAGAAGAGACTGCTATAGACACAACAGGCAAAGCACCTAAGAAAGACTATGCTAAATTAATTGCCGACAACACTGTAAGAATATTATTAGGTGTCAAGAAAGCATCATTCTCATTCTCACAAAGCAGCGGCATATCATTGCCAGGTTACATCTACGAACCTGACTATTTAGGTATCAATGCCATGACCGGCGCTCCTGGATGGGGATTCATCTTTGGCGGTGGCGACAACATCTTGGAAAATGCTATAAACAACAATTGGATAACAACAGATACAACATTCAACCAGGCATATTCTGAAAGATTCAACGAATCATACAACTACAAAGTCGTCGTTGAACCATTCCAAAACTTCAAGATTGACATCAGCGGTACAAGAACATACGTTGAAAACTTCTCTGAATATTTCAGAGCCGATGCAGATGGCATGTTCCAATACTACACTCCAACAAATGGCGGCAGCTTCAACATTTCACATATAATGACAGCAACATCATTCAAAAATGGTGACGAGTTGTTTGAAAACATGTTGAAAAACAGACAAGACATCGCTATGCGTCTTGCTGCAGAAAACCAGGCTTGGGTTGACTTAGGCAGACCTATGGTTTACGACTCTATCGGCAATGGCTACTTCCCTCAAGGTTACGGAGCCAACTCACAAGACGTACTCATCTATTCTTTCTTGGCTGCATATTCAGGACAGAACACCAACGATGTAGAATTGTCACTGTTCAAAAAAATAGCACTGCCTAACTGGTCAATCAACTTCTCAGGTTTAAACAAGATACCTGCTTTGAAGAAGATATTCAAGACTATCAACATCACACATTCATACAAGTCAACATATTCAATCTCATCATGGGCAACAAACCTCAACTATAACGAAAACGACCCAATGTTAATGTATGATGGAACTAACATCAGAGTGCCACAATACGACATGGCACAGATCGTAGTGTCAGAACAATACGCTCCGCTCATCGGTCTTAAGTTGTCATTACATAACAATTTATCACCATCATTAGATTTCAAGAAGAGCAGGACTGTAACAATCAGCTTCATCAACAACCAGCTCACAGAAGCTGAAGGACGTGAAATCATCATCGGATGCGGCTACACATTCAAAGACTTAGGATTAATCATTTCAACATTAGGCGGTTCATCTAAGAATGCTAACGAGCTCACTATGAAACTCGACATCGGTTTCAGAAAAGACAAGACTATCTTAAGAAGCATTGATGAAAACTACAGCCAGATTTCTGCAGGTCAGAATAAGGTTAACATCTATCTCACTGCCGACTATGATTTCAGCAACAGACTGGGTATGCAGGCGTTCTTCCGTCATGACATGACAGACCCATTCATCGCTAATTCCTTCAAGACATCCAATACTTTCGCAGGTGTCACATTAAGATTTAGCTTGTCACAATAAAAATTTTCATACAAGTAAGATTCATAAGAATAAAAATTGTATTTTTGGCACATTAAAAAGTAATTATAAATTTAAAAAATAAACAAAATGAACATTCCAGCAGAATTAAGGTATTCAAAGGACCATGAATGGATCCGCTTAGAAGGTGAAACAGCTTACGTAGGTATCACAGACTTCGCACAACATGAATTAGGTGACATCGTTTTCGTTGACATCGACACAGTTGATGAAACACTCGAAGCAGATGAAACATTCGGTACAATCGAAGCAGTTAAAACATCTTCAGAATTATTATTACCAGTAGCAGGTACAGTTGTAGAATTCAACGAAGCTCTCGCTGACGCTCCTGAAACAGTTAACAACGATCCTTACGGCGAAGGCTGGATCATCAAAGTTCAAGTTGCTAACCCAGCTGACATCGATGGTTTATTAACAGCTGAAGCTTACAAAGAATTAATCGGCTAATAATTTTGAGACGACTGTCGGAA
Source organism: Bacteroidales bacterium (assembly GCA_045655965.1). GTDB lineage: Bacteria > Bacteroidota > Bacteroidia > Bacteroidales > F082 > Limimorpha. Next base: position 127,930 of record JAZOQH010000035.1, read on the forward strand.
GGTTTTTATCCTTGTCTCATCACCGCTATATTCATTATGGTGCTGATGGGCCTTCCCGGAAAATACTTTCCGACAGTTGTTAATTTCTGGGATTGGATAGGTCCCGACAAAATAGTACATCTCCTACTCTTCGGAGCTCTCGCGTTCCTCACGCCATGGGGCTACAGAAAAAAAATCCTATCCGAAAACGACTCCTACAAAAGAAAAGTTTTTCTGCTGTCATTTTCACTTACCATTTCATACGGCGCACTAACCGAAATATTACAAAAATACATTTTCGTCAATAGATACGGCAACGTTTACGACTTCCTCGCTGATGCAATAGGCTGTCTTTTAGGCACTATCGTTTTCTTTTTTTTCATTAAAAAAAAATTAAAAAAATGAAAATTCAGAGAACAATATCTAAAAGAAATTTATTACCTTTGTGGCGCAAATAATATTTTGAGTTTAATCTAAGAAAAATAAATAAAATGGAAATTAAAAAATCACCAAAGGCAGATCTTGAAAGCAAGAAATCGACTTTTATCTTGATTGGTTTGGTTATAACATTATTCATTGTTTGGCGCGTGTTTGAATATAAAAGTTATGACAAGCAAGTCGTAGACAATTTACAAACAAATGTTGAGGTTATCGAAGAAGAAATGGTTGAAATTACAAAACAAGAACAACCAAAACCACAACCTCCAGCACCAAAACCACAAGTAACACAAATCGAAGTTGTTGACAACGAAGAAGAAATTGAAGACGAAATCGAAATCGATGCTGAAGTTTCTCAAGACGAAGTTATTGAAGAATACTTCGCTCCAGCAGAAATCGAAGAAGAAGAAATCGTTGAAGCTGAAATCTTCAAAGTTGTTGAAGTTATGCCTGAATTCCCTGGCGGTGCAGCTAAGATGATGGAATATATCCAAAAGAATATGAAATATCCTATGATGGCTCGTGAAAGCGACATCCAAGGTAGAGTATTCGTTAACTTCGTTGTTGAACCAGACGGATCAATCTCTAACGTAGCAGTTCTCCGTGGTATCGGTGGCGGTTGCGATGAAGAAGCTGTTAGAGTTGTTCAAAGCATGCCTAAATGGAATCCTGGTAAACAACGTGGTACTGCAGTTCGCTGCGCATTTACAGTGCCAATCATCTTCAAATTACAATAGTAAGATATCAGACAAACATATTAGAGACGTCAATTTTGACGTCTCTTTTTTTTATTTTATTTAACTTTATATTAAAAAGTTAATAAGAAAAAATTGTAACTTTGCAATCATGATTGAAAAGGAAAACAAGAAGAAATATTCGTTACGTTTTGGCAATAAAGACCTGCCATCATTCCTCGTAACCAAAGAAAACATAAGAAAACTCATTTTCTTCACCACAGTGTATTCTTTGGTGTTTATCAATATTTTCCGTCCTTTCAACTCCGAAACCTGGATTCCTGGTATCAACACGATAAACTATTTTCTCTACTCTTCACTGATGGTCCTCATTGGTTCTGCACTCATCTCCGTCAGTAGAGTTGTAATGTATTTCTTCGTGAAGAAAATATCTATAGGATACCTTGAATACCTGATATGGATTTTATTAGAGATATTTATTTTGGCTGTGTTCTATGTCTTCCTAGCTTACAAAGTAGGTTATATCGATAACTTTATCATTGAAAATCCAGAATTCGCATACTGGGATGCCACATTCGAAATACTCAGAAGAACCATCGCCAACACCACATGGATGCTGCTCATCCCTTATATCATCTCTTTCCTTTATCTCTTCAACGAACATCTGCTTCGAGTAGTGATACCTGAAAAAGATGCTCAAATAATGGAAAAAGAAGAAGGCAATATCATTCAATTTAAAGATGAGAAAAACGAAGTGCGTTTCACTTTATCAAGCGAGAAAATCATTTACATAGAATCATCAGACAATTATTGCTTGATAAAATATTACAACAATGAAAAGCTATACGACTATATGCTCAGAAGCACATTGAAGAAATTGTCTGAAGATTTGAAAGACACTCCAATACAAAGATGCCATCGTTCGTTTATGATTAACTTCGAACACGTTGCATCCTTAAGAAAAGAAAACACTGAGATTTGTCTCGAATTTGATATCAACGGAATTAAAGAAATACCTGTTTCCAAATCATACAACGAGAAAATCATGGAATCGTTTGTTACATACTCTAAACAGAAATAATTCCATAAATGAAGTCACTACGTTTTTTTACAATACTATTTTTCTTACTATTCACCCATAACGCCTATTCTCAACTCAACCACAAACATTACATCCTGATGGGTCGCATCGACTTGTCGGAAGAAAACTATTCCGAAGCAATACGTAACTTCAATATGGCGATCATCGCCAAGCCTAACGATTTTGAAGGTTATTTCCTTAGAGGCATCGCCAAATACAGCCTCAACGATTTCACCGGCGCTGTGAAAGACTTCACCAAAACACTCGACATCCACCCTCTTTATGTGCGTGCTTACCATTACAGAGGCATCTCTAACGACCGTCTCGGCAACTACGCTGATGCCAAGAACGACTATAACAATGCTATAAAACTCGATCCTTTCGACCCAGAGCTACACATCGCTCTAGGTTCTACGAAACTCCATCTCAACGAATTCGAAAACGCAATAGCGAGTTTCGATACCGCTCTCATCATCAACCCTAACAACGCTAACGCCTATATCAACAGAGGCGTCGCAAAACGTTTTCTCAACCGCCTCGACGACGCCATAGAAGACCTCGACAAAGCCGTTTATTACGACTTCTTTAACATAGAAGCTCTTGTGAGAAGAGGCATCATACAGATGGAACGCGAAAAATACCAAGAAGCGATGACTGACTTCAACAGCGCTCTTAAGATGGACAAGGAGAACCCAATAATCTTCTTCAACAGAGGAACAGTTTACCTTAATCTCGGTGACACAACAGCTGCTCTCAAGGACTACGAACGCGTCAACAACATAGACCAACGCAATGCTTTAACATATTTCAACAGAGCAATTATATATGGCATGCTGAAAGAAGATGACATTGCTCTCGCCCTCTTCGATAAAGTGATAGAAATCAATCCAGAAAACATATACGGATATTTCAACAGAGGCATTTTATATTACAAGATGAAAGAATTTGACAATGCCGAAAACGATTTCACCAAGGTCATTGAACTCTTCCCCGACTTCATCGACGCTTGGGTCAACAGGTCCGTTGTGAGATATGAAAAAGGCGACATCAAAGGCGCTGAAGCCGACAGATATAAATCAAAGGAGATAATAAACCTTGTAAGCGGAAACGAGAAAAGCATCGACTCTCTTTACAACGTGTATTCTAAGTCGATAGATTACGACAAAATCATAGCCTTCGAATCAGACTTCTCCAACGGCGATAAAGGAGGCAAACTCGCCCAATTCTCAGATGTCAACATAAAGCCTTTCAACAATTTTATAGTCAGCGTCGTTCAATTTGATTCTAAAGATAAAAACAAACAGAACAAACGAGAATTCGTCGATGCTACCTTAAGTCAGATAAATGAAAACAGACAGCTTAACGGATTGCGTCTCGTATATATGCAAGCGGAATTCTCTAACGAAAACTACCAATCATGCATCAACGACTCTATCATCGGAACTATTGACGACAACGATTTAAGGACATTCCTGTATGGCATCTCCAATTATGAAATATGCAATTACCAACATGCTGAAAACAAGTTCAAGTCGCTGATTGGAAATAACACTTACGACATCTACGCTATGATAAACATAGCTTCATTACAAAAAGACAAGGCGGAACTCATCTTGGCAAGTCAGAACTATAACGACCCTATCAGCATCAATTACAAGAAGAACAACAATAACAAGAACGAAATAAGCAAGGTACAGACAAAACCAGATTATAAAGAATCGCTCAACAGCATGATGACTGCATTGGAAAAGAATTCTTCCAACCCATTCATCTGGTACAATTTGGGCAACTTACATCTTCAGATGCAAGAATTCAATAAAGCCATCGACGATTATTCTGAAGCTATTAAATATGAAGGCAATCTTGCCGAAGCTTATTACAACAGAGGTCTCACATTATTATATCTAGGCGAAAAGGAACTCGCACGCACCGACTTAAGCAAGGCTGGAGAGTTAGGAATAAAAGAAGCCTACGCCGTGATGAAAAGATTTTTCTAGCAAGATTATTTGTTAATGATAATTTGCTATTTTTACATTCATAATAAATCTTATCATCATGAAAAAGAAAATCACTATAATTTTATTAATAATTGCCGCGCTATGTCTCATAGCATTCATCATTTGGAAAGTGACAAGTCCAAAATCATACGATCCGGAAGTCGTAGAGGCAGAAGTATTCAACGATAAGACTTACGACACCGATTTATTTATTGGATTATGGCAATCGGGAAGTGTTTTTTACAGATATAACGAAGACTTCACTGGCGGCACATGGGACACTGCCGACGACGTCATGGAATCTGAAGCCAGCAAATTCACCTGGGAGGTCAACAGAAACAGACTTATACACTTCCATGAAATGGAAATCGGCGGTATAATACCTAAAGCACACACTATCAAAAATATAGATTTAAGCAATCTTGAATATCAAGATGATTTTGGAGAGAAATTCGTCTTTGTTAAAGTAGAATAAGCGAGATGGAATAATGGCAAATGACTAAGGGCTAAAGACTAATGTCATTTGCCATTTGTCATTTATAACTTAATAATCTTTGGCGTTTTACCTTTGAACTGAGGCATTGACATTCCGATGGATGCATTGATATAAGTCGGATCACAAACGTAATATTTCTTTCCTGCATAAGAGAATCTATCCCCTTCCATATCAACATTTTCACCAAAACAAACCGCTGTTGCAACGTGACCTTCATATTGCAAACCCAGGACTTTTGCATCAGTGTAATTAGTAACGAGCCAAGCAAACAAAGCTGATCTATCTTCACAGTCGCTATAAGGATAAGCAACTACTTCTTCTGGATAGAAATATTTTTCATAACCAAACTGCTGAGCATCGGTCTTATAATCAAAAGCTGTCTGCACGAAGTTAAGAAGAATATCGATGAACTGTGTCGCTGAATATTGTCCTTTCAACTCGTTAAGTTTCTGATTGAAAACATTTTGAGCCTCGACAGAAAGAGGCGATGCAAAGTAAATAGGGAACACTGTCATCGGCACATCATTAAGATATGCGATATGAGAACTATTGTAAGGCAACTCAATCTTTGAGTTAATCTTCTCAAAAGTCAATTCTCTAACAGCATCACATTTACCCATATTCAGTTGATTATGGAAATCCAATCCCATCTGTTTCAGCTCCTTATCCTGATTACAATAATCGTATGTGTAGATACTTTCTTTAGAGCTGCCGCCGCCATAGATGGAATAATATTTCAACTGAGGTTCTGCGCTGTCGTCAAAGCGGAAGAAAGAATAAGAATACACTTCCTTCTTGTTATCTATCACTGCCAAGAGAGTCAATTTGTTTGAAGACTTGCCCCTTGCCACTTTAACTTTGAAATTACCTTCGTTGCGTAACATATAAAAACAGAACAACACGCGATTATCGACATCTTCGAAGATACTTTCAGACAGAGAGCGCATGATACAGAAGTAGCCCCAATCATTGAGTCCCATTGTCTTCACATAAGCATCGACTTGTTTCCACAATGCGGAAGTCTCGTTTGTCATAGTAGAAATCTCTTCAAAATAATCGGCGACATCAGATTCTTTGACGCTCTTATTTTTAAGACGCAGTTTAGCATCCACCACGAAATCAAGTTTTTTACCATAGAAATCGATGCTTACATCAGAGCCTGTGACATATTTCTTGTTAACATAAGAAGAGAATCCTGATGTTGGTGCGACTTCTTTTACGCCTGTGCTAGTAACTATTTTTCTTACGACATAATTATCATTTCGAGGAGTAAATCCGTTGGCAGCAGCACCCGAATTGACACTAGCTATTGCCGCCACCTGAGGAAGAGATACTGTGTTTTTGTACTGGATATCGTCGGCATTTATGTCTGTCAGATCAGACTTGCTGGTGGCAGGAGCGCTCTGAATCTTAGGGAGCGTCATTGTAAGTTCCTGAGTCTTGAAGTTCTCATAAAGTTCCCACTCTTTTTTCATGAAAGCTGCATATTCAGCATTAGCCTCTGTCACGAATTTCTGATATTCCTTTTGCATCTCGGAAATATCATTCTTCACATTCTTCACAAAAGCCTCTTGTTCTTTTTTCAATGAATTCAAATACTCTTGATATTCATCAACTTGAGCCATCAACGGAAATGATGCTACTATCAATATTAAGAGAGTGAGTTTTTTCATCATGACTTTTTATGTTTATATTGTTACCTTATTCAATATTCCTGTCAATGCGGCGATTGCAATTCCATAGTTGGTGATTGGCACATTCTGAGCCTTAGCTCTACGGACGCGAGAGAGGACATGACGTCGTGTGAACATACATGCTCCGCAATGAATTATCAAATCGTATGGCGACAGATCTTCAGGGAAGTCATTGCCTGAGACTATATCAATTTGCAGTTCCTCTCCGAATTTATTTCTCAGCATGCGAGGCAGCTTCACTCTTCCGATGTCTTCATTCTGTGGAATATGAGAACATGCTTCTGCTATGAGTATCTTTGCGTTTTTAGTCAACGACATCAGCACATCGGCAGCCTCGCGGAAAGTATCGATATCACCTTTATGACGAGCCATCAAGACTGAGAATGATGTCAGTTTAGACTCTTTAGGTGTCAAGGCCTGAACCTGAGCAAACACCTGCGAATCGGTGATTATCAAAGATGGAGGATTGTTGAGAGATGCCAATGTCAGCGGCATTTTCTCAGGAGTGCAGCACAATGCTATTGCTTGTTTATCAAGAAGGTTACGCAATGTAACCACCTGAGGCTGTATCAATCTGCCCTTAGGAGCAGAAGCGTCTTGAGGCATCACGAGCAACACCACGTCACCCTCTTTCACCAATGAATATGTTATATCGTCGAGGTTGTCATCTTTTTTATAAAGAGACGCCATTTTATCTAACAATATATCTATCCCGATATTTTCTTTTGCAGAAACAGCACATACATCTTCCTGCAAAGCATCCTTCCATAATGACAAATTATCATCTTCATTAGTTCCAGAATCGCATTTTGTCATTACGAATATGACAGGAATATCGGCATTTCTAAAGAAGTCGCTCCACTCCATCTCGTAAGTCACGTCATCAGGCTTTCCCGTGACGAGAATTATCGCCATATCCACTTGTTGTGAAGCTCGTTTAGTTCTCTCATTACGCATGAGACCAAGTTCTCCGCTGTCGTCAAATCCGGCGGTGTCGCCTATGACAGCAGCTCCTATTCCAGGGAGTTCTATGTTTTTCCAGACAGTATCTGTAGTAGTTCCGGCGACGTCAGACACAATGGCGACGTCTTGACCGCTTAGTGCGTTCAACAAGGTTGACTTTCCGACATTACGTCTGCCGAAAATACCTATGTGATATCGGTTAGAGCGTTGCATTTATAATTTATTTTATGAGACGCCACAGGAGTGACGTCTCTACATTTTATTAGAATCTAAAATCTCTTTCGCCGCGGTCGATAGCGTCTAAATATTTAGAAGCTGTCGCGCGTGCTTTCTCGTTAGGAACGGTTTGTAACAAACGTTCTATCATCGCTTTGGCTTTTTCCTTGACTTCCGGTGAGGCGTAGTCGTTGGTATATTCTTTCAATGTTATCAAAGCGTTAGGCAAGCAGCAGTTAGCAATCTGTCCGCTCTTGAGCAACGACATGAAACGGTCGCCTGTTCTTCCTTCGCGGTAACATGCTGTGCAGAAACTTGGTATATGGTCGAGGTCGAGGAGCCAACCGACGACTTGGTCGAGGGTACGATGATCAGCGACATCGAACTGAGCTGAGTTTTCGCTCTCTGGTTCAGGTTCCACATAACCGCCGACGCTTGTGCGCGAGCCACCGCTAATCTGTGAGATGCCGAGTTCCAAGAGGCGAGCGCGACTCTTCTCGCTCTCACGAGTTGAGATGATCATACCAGTATAAGGAACAGCGATTCTTATTATCGCTACTATTCTAAAGAAGATGTCATCTGGCACAGCGTTCTTGAAGTCAGAAGTGTCGATGTCGTCTGCCATACAGAGACGAGGAACGCTGATAGTGTGAGGACCGACGCCATAAGTCGCTTCGAGATGTTCTGCGTGCATGAGAAGACCGACGAAGTCGTAGCGATAAGTCTCGAGACCAAACAAAACACCGATACCGACATCGTCGATGCCGCCTTGCATTGCACGGTCCATCGCTTCAGTATGATAAGCGTAATCGCTCTTAGGACCTGTTGGATGCAATGCCTCGTAGTTTTTCTTGTTATATGTCTCTTGGAAGAGGATATAAGTTCCGATGCCAGCATCGCGTAATTTCTGATAATTCTCTACTGTTGTAGCAGCGATATTCACATTGACGCGGCGTATCGCACCGTTTTTATGTTTGATGCTATAAATAGTCTTGATGCTTTCCAAGATATATTCGATAGGATTTTCAACAGGATGTTCTCCAGCCTCAAGAGCGAGACGTTTGTGACCCATATCCTGCAATGCTATTACTTCCTGACGAATCTCTTCTTGAGAGAGTTTCTTACGACGTATTGTCTTATTCTTCAAATGATAAGGACAATAGACACAGCCGTTCACGCAATAGTTAGAGAGATAAAGCGGAGCGAACATAACAATTCTGTTTCCATAGAAACGATGTTTTATCTCACGAGCTATTTCATATATCTCGTTAATTATCTCCTTGTCATCACATTCGAGGAGAAGCGCTGCTTCTCTGTGAGTGATGCCTTTGCATTCACGTGCCTTCTGTAAAATAGATTTGATGAGTTCTTTGTTAGTGCTATTATTCTTTGCATACTCCATCGTGTCGCGAATCTCTTCGTCGCTGATGAATTCTTCTGCAATCTGTGATTTTATGTTGTACATTGTTTTTGTTTTTTGTGTTCGTTAATAATAAAATATGTTGTTATATCTCAGTTCTTTTTAAAGTCGCCACGGCCATAGTCGATATGATAGCCTATGGCGTTGAGTCGTTGTTCCAGCAGCTGCATCTGTTGTGCTGATTCTGCGCCTGTGCTTTTCTTGTTATCGTAGATGGAGTATTTCTTACGTTGTTCTACGGGTGAGACATTAGGCATCACCACGTTAGCGCCTGCGAGTATCGCGCGTTCCATTCCGTTCGGGCATAATGTTGCGAGCGCCGTCGTGGCTGGGAGGAGCGCCTTTGGGAAACGAAGTCGCAGCAACGACACCATGAGTATCGTCTGTTCTACTGTTCCAGGATTACGGCTCTCGAAAGGAGTGTTTGTAGCAGGAAGGAATGGTCCCACGCCAATCATCTGAGGTTCCAGTTCTTCCAAGAATTTTATGTCTTCATATAGATGTTCTACTGTCTGGCCCGGGCTGCCAATCATCATGCCGCTACCCGTCTGATAACCGAGTTCTTTGAGAGTGAACAGACATCTACGACGATTTTCCGAGCTCATGTTAGCCGGATGCAGATATGCATAATGCTCATCGTTACGAGTCTCATGACGCAATAAAAAACGGTCGGCACCGGCATCTTTGAAAGCTTTGCAAGCCTCATTGCTGCGTTCACCCACCGATAATGTTATTGCTTTGTCTGGATAAATATCTCTTATTGTCTTGACGACATCAGCAACCCATTCGTCATTTTGTCGTGGGTCTTCACCGCCTTGCATGACGAAAGTGTTGAAGCCCAGCTTAGCGCCTTCCTTACAGCATTCCAGTATCTCTTCTTTTGTCAAGCGATAACGTTGTGCGTTTGTGTTGGAAGCGCGTATTCCGCAATAGTTGCAATTATTCTTACAATAGGAGCTTATCTCTATGAGAGCACGTACGAAAATGCCATTGCCATAATGCTGCACTGCTGTAGCGGCAGCTTTAGAATGCAGATATTCTCTTTCATCATCGTTGAGAGAAGCAAGCAAAATCATCCACTCTTCGCGGTTAAGTTTATCTCCCGAAGCAAGGCGATCTATTATTTCGCGATGATGATAATTTTCTTTTTCGTACATGATAGTATCAATTTAGTCTATTTAGTTTTCTTTAGTTTAAAAAAGTTCCAGTTCGCCGTTTACTGCGCCTTTTGTTCTTCCAAGATGTTTATAAGCGAACTCTGTTGCTTCGCGTCCGCGAGGCGTTCTCATGATGTAACCTTCTTGGATAAGGAAAGGTTCATACACCTCTTCTATTGTTCCCGGCTCCTCGCCCACTGCTGTCGCGATGGTGTTAAGGCCTACCGGACCGCCTTTGAATTTATCAATTATGGTGGAGAGGATTCTGTTGTCCATCTCGTCGAGACCATGTTGATCGACGTTAAGAGCACGTAATCCTATCTGCGCTATCTGAAGAGTTATCGTTCCGTTGCCTTGTATCTGGGCGAAGTCTCTGACGCGACGCAGCAGGAGATTTGCTATACGAGGAGTTCCGCGGCTGCGGCGTGCAATCTCCAAGGCTGCCTCGTCTTCAATAGGAACTTTTAATATTGAAGCAGAGCGTTTTATGATGTTAGCCAATGTCTTGGCGTTATAATATTCCAGTCGCATATTGATGCCGAAACGCGCACGCAGTGGAGCGGTGAGCAGACCTGAGCGTGTGGTAGCGCCTATCAAAGTGAAAGGATTCAAAGCGATTTGTACCGAACGAGCGTTAGGGCCGCTTTCAATCATGATGTCGATGCGGTAGTCTTCCATAGCGGAATAAAGATATTCTTCCACTATAGGACTAAGACGGTGAATCTCATCGATGAAGAGCACGTCGTTTTTCTCGAGGCTGGTAAGAAGGCCTGCAAGGTTACCAGGTTTGTCGAGCACAGGACCGGAAGTCATCTTCATTCCGACGCCCAGCTCATTGGCGATGATATGCGACAAAGTAGTCTTGCCGAGCCCTGGAGGACCATGAAGCAAGACGTGGTCCAACGATTCGCCTCTTTGCACAGCAGCTCTCACAAAAATCAGAAGATTCTCCACAACCTGCTCCTGTCCGGCAAAGTTCTGAAAAGCCTCAGGACGCAAGGCACGTTCTATCTCTAACTCTTGCTTGCTGAAAGATTTACCATATGCATCTAAATTCTCGTTCATAAAAAATACTTATGTGACAAAATTACATAAAAAATGTGGTACTTGTATTACTTTTTTGTTTATTTTAGCAGAAAATATATAATAAAGATGAAATTATTTATAGCGATATTATTTGTATTCTTATATTTAAGTTCTTTTTCACAAAATAACGGCTACGTCATTTTAGAACAAGACCAACGTATTGAACAACTTATACAAAGACAGAAAGAGATTCACACCGCCGACAACACCATCGACGGATTTAGAATACAGATATTCATGGAGTCGGGAAACGACGCCGTTGACCTCGCCAATGTCGCAATGGAAGAATTCAAGGCAAAATATCCTGATATGCCCATCTACCTCGTATTCGGACAACCTTATTACAGACTTAGAGTCGGTGATTTCAGGACACGTCTAGAAGCAGAGAAAGCTTTCCAGACAATAAGTCAAGATTACAAAAAAGCATTCGTGACATCAGACAGGATACAGCTTCCTGAAAACATATTCTGCGGAGAAGGTTTCAACTTCGATGAGTTTGAAGACATTACAAACGACACTATCAACGTTGAACAGTTTTTCTACAACGACCTTTAATCCGAAAAAAAATATTATTCATATACTTTAATCTGACAAAATTCGTTTCATCAAATAGGAATGATTTTTGATAAAAGAGCCGAAAATTTTGTAGTATGGAAAATGAAAACATAAACAATCAAATGAAAGAGCTTTTCAGATTGTTTAAGAAAATGATGGAAAAATATCCGCCTGATTCAATGCCAGGCATCGACAAGGCTCAGGCCGAACAACTTAAGATGATGTTATCCAATTACGATGAAATGCAAGTTTCATTCTCATCTGATATGTTTGGTCTTTTCGATGAAGAAACAACACAGAAAATCTTATCAAGACTCATACAACAACTTAGAGATCAACTCGGAGAAGACGCCGATGATGTAGTTGTAGAACAAGTTTCAATAGTAGATAAAAAAGAAAAGGAATTCGAGCAACTGCCGACAGAAGACCGCTACGTAGCACTCCTCGACGCTATTGACACCGAGTTAAAGAAACCGAACCTCTCAATGGAAGAGATTGACAGTCTGTTAGACAAAAGAAAAAAGATTCAAGATACCATTTCTAAAAAGTTACATAGTTAATAAAATCAACTTATGAAAAAGACATCATTATTATTAATTTTATTATTCATCTTCACATCACTTTCTCAAGCTCAACTTATTTCAGAAAGAACAGAAGGCAAAGTAATTATCGGAGCTGATTTATTTACAGACTTCAGTACCGGCCAGGCATATGAGAACTTCGATTTACGCAGCATCAACCAAGGCGTCAGCGTTTATTCCATGTTCAACTTCGACTTCGACAACTCACCTCTCTTAGCCTCTATCGGTATTGGTTATACAGGCCACAACTTCTATATGAAAGGTGCTTACCTTGCAACTCCTTACGGTGATGTCACTAACTTCGAAAATGTCATTTACGACTATGAACGCAGTAAAATAAACACCAACTACTTCGACATCCCTGTTGAAGTCAGCGTAAAAATCAGAGACCAATTTAAAATTTCTGCAGGCTTCAAATTCGGAATCTTGGCTTACGGCAAAGCTAAATATGTAGGTGAATTATATAATGACGACAAGACATGGTGGCTCAAATACGGCAAAATCAACAACTTGGAAAAATACGTCTATTCTTTGACATTCCGCGCCGCTTACAAAAGCGTACACCTCTTCATGTCATACCAATTCTCTGACACATTCAAAAACGGATACGGTCCTGAAATCAAGCCTTTATCTATCGGTATTGGTGTGAGACCTTTTTAATGACTAAAGACTAAAGATTAAAGACTAAAGGATTAGGGATAAAGTCATTTGCCATTTGCCATTAGTCATTTGTCTTTTGTCATTAGACATTAGACTTTTGACATTAGACATTAGACATTAGACAATAAAATTATATATTAACAAAAGTACAAGGAATCCTACAGTGAATCCCACGTAAAGTTGTGGTTCGCTGTGGGATTTTAATTTTAATCTTGCCCAGCCTACAAGACCGGAAATCAAGATACTTACAACAAAATAATTAAGATAAAGAGGCGCTGCTATTGTTGACATAATGAAAAGCATGCCTGTAAAAGCGCCCCATCCTATGCCATGAAAACTTATCTTCCAATATAAATTTATCCAAAAGACAACAACGCATAAAACCAGATTGCTTATCAGATAAAAATTGTAAAGTATCAAGGCGTTGACACCATTGAAGAAACGACTCGTCACATAAAGAGACAATACCATTATAAAAAGAGGTATAAACCTCTCCTCTCTTCTCTCCATCATCAAGGATTTTATCAACTTAAATTTCTTCAAGATGAAAAGAATCAGGATAGGGATAATGAATGTTGTGCCAAAAACGACATACAGACATACGTCTGCCCTTAAGAATGAAATCTTAAATATTCCCGACGCCATAAATATCAGCAGCATCCATGTAGGCAATAAAACAGGATGTGTTATTGTAGATATAGACTTGGCTAACTTATCCATAAATCTTACAATTCTTTACGGAGTCGAGCAACAGGAATGTCAAGTTGTTCGCGGTATTTGGCTATGGTTCTTCTTGCGATGTTATAGCCTTTTTCTTTTAATATCTGAGTCAAGACATCATCAGTAAGCGGTTTCGACTTATCTTCCTGTTCGATACAATCCATAAGGATTTTCTTGATCTCACGTGTTGATACTTCCTCGCCTTCATCGTTGGTCAACGACTCGCTGAAGAAACTCTTGAGAGGGAATGTTCCGTAAGCAGTCTGCACGTATTTGCTGTTTGCCACGCGTGATATTGTTGAAATATCGAGGCCCACTTTCTCAGATATATCTTTAAGAATCATCGGTTTCAGTTTTGTCTCATCGCCTGTCAGGAAATAATCTTTCTGATAATTCATGATAGCATCCATCGTGACATAAAGAGTTGTCTGTCTTTGCTTTATGGCTTCGATAAACCATTTCGCTGATTCTATTTTATTCTTGACGAAGTTGACTGCTTCCCTATTGCTTTTGCTTTTCTTTTCCTTTGAGAAGTCAGACAACATATTGATATAGTCTTTATTGACGTGCAAATCAGGTGCGTTACGGCTATTGAGAGTCAGTTCCAATTTGCCGCAGTTGTTGTATATAGTGAAATCAGGTACGACATAGTTGGAGCGATGGGAGTTCTCCACCGCGCCGCCTGGTTTAGGGTTGAGTTTAAGAATAACGTTCATGGCGGCGCGGAACTGTCGCTCGCTGATGCCGCTTTTCTTCACGATCTTGTCGTAATGTTTCTTGATAAACTCATTGAAATACTGTTCGATGACTATTATAGGCAAAGTATAATCCATATCATCGTCGCTGTCTTCTTCAAGACGTCGCAGTTGAATAAGGAGACACTCCTGAAGGTTGGTAGCGCCCACCCCCGCAGGGTCGAATTCCTGGATGACATGAAGCACTTCCATCACCTCTTCCTCAGTGACATCGAGGTTCTGCGTGAAAAGCAAGTCATCCATAATACCAGCAATAGGACGGCTCAGATAACCTGAATCGTCGATATTACCTATAATATATGTACCTATCTTGTATTTCTTGTCGTCTAACTTCCTATATCCAAGCTGTTGTATCAAGATGTCTTGGAAACTCTCTTCACTTGAAATAGGCGCTTCATAATGTTCGTCGTCGCGACTGTAGTTATTGGTTCTTAGTTTATATGCAGCATCGTCGTCATCGTCATCCTGCATATAATCGTCGAAGTCAGAGAGCGGATCATAGTCATCATCCTGACGTTCGCTGTCAATGTCATTGTCAGCATCATTATCGATATCGCTATCAATGTCATTGTCAATTTCGTCAAAGCTCTCGTTCTCTTCAAGAGCAGGATTCTCTTCTATCTCCTCTTTGATACGTGAGCTGAGCTCCATTGTCGGTATCTGCAACAGCTTCATAAGCAGAATCTGTTGAGGCGACAGTTTCTGGAGCATCTTCTGCGTTTGTGTCAGTCTTTGTGAGGACATAGAAGAAAATCCTTAATTTATCTTTAAAAATTAATATTCACAATTTTTAGGAGTACGTGGGAAAGCGATAACGTCGCGGATGTTGCCCATACCTGTGATGAATAACATGAGACGTTCGAAACCGAGACCGTAGCCTGAGTGAGGCACTGAACCGAAACGACGTGTGTCTAAATACCATTCCATTGATTCTGCTGGGATACCGACTTCTTCCATACGTTTCAACAATTTGTTGAGGTCTGTCTCACGTTCTGAACCGCCGATGATTTCACCGATGCCTGGGAACAATACGTCCATAGCTCTAACAGTCTTGCCGTCTTCATTTTGTTTCATGTAGAAAGCTTTGATTTCCATTGGGTAGTCAGTCAAGATAACTGGTCTCTTGAAATGTTTTTCAACGAGATAGCGTTCATGTTCTGATTGTAAGTCAACGCCCCAGCCTGTAACAGGATATTGGAATTTGCCTTTCTTGTTGTAGTTGCTGTTCTTGAGGATATCGATAGCTTCTGTGTAAGTCAATC
Source organism: Bacteroidales bacterium (assembly GCA_045655965.1). Taxonomy (GTDB): domain Bacteria; phylum Bacteroidota; class Bacteroidia; order Bacteroidales; family F082; genus Limimorpha. Next base: position 143,685 of record JAZOQH010000035.1, read on the forward strand.
TTTGGAATGGGTTTTCTAAGATGAAATGTAATTTTTCAATCAATTCCATTGATTTTTCTTCAGCTTTCTTATTCTTTTCTTCTTCTTGGAGACGTTTGCTTAAGAATTGGAGATCGTCCATGCAGTTATCTAATGCATATTGAATCAAGAATTTAAGCATTTCTTCTGCCAAGTCCATATTGTCATTGATATCGTAGAATGCCATTTCTGGTTCAATCATCCAGAACTCAGCGAGGTGACGTGAAGTGTTTGAGTTTTCAGCGCGGAAAGTAGGACCGAATGTATAAATCTTACCTAATGCTGTTGCTGCGAGTTCACCTTCGAGCTGGCCAGACACTGTGAGGTTGGTAGCTTTTCCGAAGAAGTCTTGTGAGAAGTCGATCTTACCTTCTTCAGTCTTAGGCATATTGTTGAGGTCTAATGTTGTTACTTGGAACATTTCGCCTGCACCTTCACAGTCGGATGCTGTGATGAGAGGAGTGTGGATGTTATAGAAACCTCTTTCGTTGAAGAACTTGTGGATACCGAACACCATGCAGTGACGTAAACGCATGATTGCGCTGAAGGTGTTTGTACGGAAACGGAGGTGAGCTATTTCACGTAAGAATTCGAGTGAGTGTTTCTTTGGTTGTAAAGGATATTTGTCAGGATCAGCAGCACCGATGAGTTCGATGCTTGTGACATTCATCTCAACGCTTTGTCCGCTACCAGCTGATTTCACCAAGTTACCTGTTGCTGATACTGATGCGCCAGTGTGCATCAAAGCGAGGTTTTCTTCTGGAATAACGTTGAGGTCGATTACCAACTGAAGGTTATTAATTGTAGAACCATCGTTCAAAGCGATGAAAGCTACGTTCTTGCTGCCGCGTTTATTACGCACCCAACCCTTGACATTTATCTCTTTGTCAAGCTCTTGCATTTGTAATGCATCTTTAATTTCTGTACGTTTCACAACTATATATCTTTTAAATTATTTCTGATTTTAATTAACTTACAAAGATAAAAAAAGTCTGAAGACAAAAGACAAAAGGGAAAAGATTTTTTTGAATTAAGTTTATGTACTTTTATAAAAAAAACGTCACTTGTTTCCAAATGACGTTTTTTCAATTTAATCCCTTTAACTTATTTAACTACAATCTTCTCTACAAAATCTTTTCCTTCTTCAGTTCTTATCCTAATGAGATACGTTCCTCTCTCCAATGTACTTACATCAATATTTTCAAAATCAGCATCTTGCAATTTAATCATACGACCGTCAATGCTATAAATCATAATATATTCACATTTAAAATCATCAGAGAATTTTAGAACCAGTCTGTCATCTACAGGATTAGGATACAATTCATACTGACTATTAACGCCATCTATTTCTGCAACATCATCAATAAGAGACTTCTGACCTAATTTCAAAGGATAATCAGGAATATTGCAATATGCCATATCGTAAACTGTTATTGATGGAATATGGTCATTGTCAACCGTATTATCTATTCTGAATCTTATCCATCCATAGCAATAAGAATCATCACCAACTTCACACTTTACACCAAAGCAATAATCTCCATATGGTAACAAATCACGCTCATACTCCCAATAACCTATATAGTACAAAGGTGCTTGAATATCAGGATCAAGCTTTGCTATCATAACATCACTTCTATTACCTTTTAAAATGCCATATCCCAATCTAGATTCTCTTTCGAATACAATATCATTCAATCCGTCATAATTAAGATCCAATGGATTTCCCGCGAACCACACTGGAAAAATCGTAGAGTCCGGTTCAAAGTCCGTACAAACAAGTTGTTCTTCCTGCGAGAAAAGGCAGGTAGAAAACAGGCACATAAATGCCGCTAAAAGTAAAGTTTTTGTTTTCATAGCATACAAGTTTTAGATTTTCAGTTCTGCAAAGTTTATAATTTAATTTCAAAAAAACAATAGTTTTTTAATATTTTTACAAAAATCGGGGGGGGTAAGTCACTGATATTGTTATATTTAATTTATAAATATCTTAACTAATCTTAACATCATTTCTTAATATTTCAGAGATTTTATGTTAAAAATTGTTAAAAACGAAATTTTTCTTTTGCAAACTCTTGACAAAAGGATTATGGCATTGTAGTTTTGCAGAACCAAAATTTATGTACGATGACTACTTTAATTAAAATTGACGGCGATTACGCCGAATGGATTAGAAATCTAAGTTTACGTTTCAAACAAAGTCAGATTAAGGCTGCTATTAAAGTCAACAGTGAAATGTTGAAATTTTACTTTTCACTTGGTGCGGATATCGTTAATAAGAAAGCAGAAAGCCGTTGGGGTGACGGTTTCTTCAAAAATCTGAGTAAAGATTTACAAAACGAATTACCTGGTGTCAGAGGGTTTTCTGAAACAAATCTGAGATATTCAAAATATTTTTATCTATTATATAATCAAACACTTACAATTCATCCCCAAGTTGGGGATAAATTGTATAATCAGGACTTTATAATTAGTCCCCAAGTTGGTGACCAATTAGATATATTCCAAATTCCCTGGAGCCACCACAAATATATTATCGACAAATGTAAAAAAGATACAGAGAAGGCTCTCTTCTATGTAAGAAAAACTCTTGAGAATAATTGGTCACGGAATGTTTTGTTAAACTTCTTAGATACTGATTTATACGAGCGACAAGGTAAAGCTGTTAGTAATTTCAAAAGCACTTTGCCTGAAGTCAATAGCGATTTGGCTCAGCAACTGATAAAAGATCCTTATTGTTTCGATTTTGCCAGACTTACGGAGCGTTATAACGAAAAAGAATTAAAAGATGCTCTTATTAAAAACATTGAGAATTTTCTCATAGAATTAGGCAATGGTTTTGCATATATGGGAAGAGAATATCGCATAGAAATAGGAAACACAGAAATGTTTGCCGATATGCTTTTCTACAACACTCACTTACATTGTTATGTCGTCATAGAAATTAAAACTAAGAAATTCGAGCCATCGTTTTTAGGTCAGTTAAGTGGTTATGTTTCATGTGCTAATCACATTCTGAAAAGAGATGGCGACAATCCTACTGTTGGATTGTTGATTTGCAAAGACAAAGATGAGGTGATAGCTCATTATGCTCTTGAAGGATACAATAATCCATTAGGAGTTTCAGAATATGAGTTGTCAAAATTATTTCCGAAAGATTTCAAAAGCACTTTGCCAAGTATTGATGATATTGAAAAAGTCTTATTTTTGCAAAAAAATGATGAGAGATAGTTTTGACATAAAAGGTTGGATTGAAAATCCTGATGAACCGCTTATTATAGCAGGTCCTTGTAGCGTTGAAAGCAGAGAACAACTTTTCAACACTGCTACAAAACTATCTGAATTACATCAAGTTAAAATTTTAAGAGGCGGCATCTGGAAACCTCGAACCCGTCCTAACGGATTTGAAGGAATAGGCGAAGAAGGTCTCTCGTGGATGAAAGAGGTTTCTGAAAAAACAGGTATGCTCTGCATGACTGAAGTCGCCACTCCGGAGCATGCAGAACTCGCTTTGAAATATGGAATCGACGCTTTATGGATAGGAGCTCGCACCGTGGCAAATCCTTTCTCGGTACAGCACCTCGCAGACGCTCTCCGCGGCACCGATATCCCAATCTTCATCAAAAACCCTATCGCTGCCGACCTTAAACTATGGATTGGAGCCTTTGAGCGTCTCGCTTTTTCAGGTGTCA
>JAZOQH010000036.1:0-288500 GCA_045655965.1 Bacteroidales bacterium
GGAACGCCATAATACAGAACCCAAAAATACAGAATCCCGGAACTTCCGAAGGCTTGCGCGAGGTGATGATGAGAAAAAAGGACTAAGTCGGAGGCCAAGCGGTCTTAGGAAGACAAATTAAATCCTCAACTCCTTGGCTCACAGAACGACATGGCTACGATCCGACTTGGAACGCCATAATACAGAACCCAAAAATACAGAATCCCGGAACTTCCGAAGGCTTGCGCGAGGTGATGATGAGAAAAAAGGACTACACCTTATTAATTAATATAGGGGTTGAAAAAGGGACGCAATTAAAAAACGTCCCTTACATCAATTTCTTTATCAAATCTATTTTTTCGTATGGAGGGTATTTCATCGCAAAGTCGATTTTGTTAGACGACTTCAGAAGCGCGCGTTTATTGCTGAACGCCAAGAAACTTTCATGCGAGTGATATTTTCCCATGCCACTCTCTCCGACTCCACCGAATGGCAAATGATCATTACCGACATGCAAAATAGTGTCGTTGATACAAACGCCGCCAGAGGTCGTTTTATTTAAAAGGTCGAAAGCGTTTTCATCCTTGCCGAAATAATACAACGCAAGAGGTTTAGGTCTGTCAACTACAAATTCGACGACTTCTTCAATATTATTATAAGTAATGATAGGCAAGATTGGTCCGAAGATTTCCTGTTTCATCACATTGACCTCAAAGTCTGGCTGTTGAACCAAATCCAAAAGAGTAAACTGTAGGTATCTCTCTTCCTCATCACAGTTGCCACCATAAATGATTTCACCTTCGCCGAGATACGATACCAGTCTTTTATAAGATTTGTCGTTGATAATTCGGCAGAAAGAATCGCTTCTCTTCATATCTTTTCCATAGAAATATTCGACACATTCTATCATTCTAGCGACCAACTCTTTTTTCACAGATTTATGTACAAACATATAATCAGGAGCGACGCAGGTCTGACCAGCATTTATCGTCTTGCCCCAGACAATTCTTCTAGCAGCGAATTCGAGGTTACAATCTTTATCGACGATACACGGACTTTTTCCGCCGAGTTCGAGGACCACAGGCGTAAGATTTTTAGAAGCCGCTTCCATCACGACTCTACCCATATCCGGACTTCCGGTATAAAATATAAAATCGAATTTCTGTGCAAGCAAAGCCTGATTGACGTCTCTATGACCTTGAATCATAGTTATATATTCTTTATCGAAAGTCTCGTCAATTATTGTCTGCATAATTTCCGAAGTGTATTGAGAATAAGGAGAAGGTTTCATGACCGTGCAGCAGCCAGAGGAGATCGCCCCAACAAGAGGCGCGAACATCAGATGAAAAGGATAGTTCCAAGGCGCGATAATCAAAGCGACACCATATGGCTCATACATCACATAACTCTTGGACGGCATCAGATACACTGGTGTCTTCACCTTCTCAGGTTTCGCCCATCTTTTCAAATGCTTTATGTGATCATTTATTTCATTAAGCACGATGCTAATCTCTGTCAGGAAAGCCTCTTCCTTACATTTGTGGAGGTCGTTCCACAAGGCATCATAAATATCATCGATATGATTAACGACAGATTGTTTCAATTTCTTCAACTGTTTCAATCTGAAATCAATCGACTTCGTTTCGTTTGACAGAAAATATTCTCTTTGTTTCTGAACTATATTATTTATTGATTCGATAGTATTCATATTATTTATGACTAATGACTAAAGGCAAATGATTAATGACTTTGTTCACATATATTAATATGTACAAAAATAGAGAAAAAAAGTTTTATTTATGTCAGCCATAATGATTGATAATCTTCCTAACAAAAAAAAGAAAGGACGATTGCATCCTTTCTTTTGATATTTAGATTTTCAGATTTCATCTGCTTCTGTTTCTTCCTCTACGGCCAGAGTCTTTTCTATCTTTCTTCGAGTCTTTTCTTGAATCTTTTTTGGAATCTCTTCTTGACTCTCTTTTTCCTTCTGCCTTATAACTTCTGTCACCATATTTGTCGCGATTCTTGTGTTCTGGTCTGTCGTCGTCAAATTGTTTGCGACGTTTCTTTGATCCGTCTTCCTCTTTTTCCTTATCTTTCTTTTTCTTAGGTTTAGGATCGGAAGTTGTTATTTCAACGCGAATACCTTCAGTGTTCTTCCTTTCATCAGCAAAACAATCGACAATAAATTGAGCTTGGGTTTGATCTACATCAACAAAAGAGAAGTTTTCCATCATATCGATTCTACCGATACGAATATTTTTTGTTCCTGTAACGTCGTTTATCTTTCCTATAATATTATTAGGTTTGATTTTGTCTTTCTTGCCTTTGCTGAAGAAAAGACGTTGCAATCCGCTGTCATCGTAATCTTTCTTTTCTGATTTAGATTTCTTAGGTTTTTCAGGTTTAGAATCGTCAAAGTTAAGATCTTTAGCGTCTTTGTAATAATCGAGGAAACGATTGAAGTTGAGAGCAACAACTCTTGTAATAAGTTCTTCTGGTGAGAGCCATCCCAATTTTCTGAAAACGATTGGAAGATAATCAGCTATGTCTTCACGCATGATATCTACTTTTTCGAGACGGTCAATATGATTGAAGAGTTGTTTTTCGCAAACTTGTTTTGCCGAAGGCACCATTGCTCTTTCTATAGTCTGACCGAGTTGTTTCTCGATAGCTTTAATTTTATGTTTTTCGCGTGAGTGAATGAGGCTCAAGCATACGCCAGTCTTATCGGCGCGACCTGTACGACCACTTCTATGGATATATACAGCAGTTTCGTCAGGCAAGTTATAATTAATAATATGAGTAAGATCACTGACGTCGATACCACGAGCTGCCACGTCGGTTGCAACCAAAATCTGGAGATAACGTTGGCGGAAGTGATTCATCACCAAGTCACGTTGAGCTTGCGAAAGATCTCCATGAAGTGATGCAGCGTTATATCCATCGTGGATAAGGTTGTCAGCAACTTCTTGAGTTTCAAGTTTTGTTCTACAGAATACGATGCCATATATTGATGGAGTGTAGTCGATGAAACGTTTCAATGCGAGGTAACGATCATTAGCTCTAATCAAATAGTGAATATGGCGAACGTTAGCTGTTCCAGAGTTTTTCTGTCCTATAGAGATTCTTACAGGATCCGTCATATAATGGTTAAGAATCTTTTCGACTTCCACCGGCATTGTTGCAGAGAAAAGATGGATATTCTTTTCAGCAGGCATATATTCGAGGATGGCGTCGACATCTTCTTGGAAGCCCATATCGAGCATTTCATCAGCTTCGTCGAGGACGATTGTCTTAACATTGCTGAAGTCCACTTTGTTACGACGTATCATATCTTCAAGACGACCTGGTGTCGCGACTATGATCTGAGGCTTCTTGGCTAAATCTTTAAACTGATTTTCAATACTTGCTCCTCCATAGACAGGCACAACAAGAATTTCAGGGATATATTTAGAGAAATTCTTAAGATCTTTAGTAATTTGAACACAGAGTTCGCGAGTCGGGCAAAGCACCAAAGCCTGGACACAACGTTGAGAAGCATCAATGTTTTGGAGCAAAGGAAGTCCGAATGCTGCTGTTTTACCGGTACCTGTTTGAGCGAGGCCAACCATATCAGTTCTTTGAGACAATAGAACAGGTAATGTTTCCTGTTGGATTGGCATAGGTTCTTTGAATCCCAGCTCTTCAATAGCCCTCAGTATAGCCGGATTCAAATTGTAATCTTGAAATTGAGACATAAATATTCTGTCGATTAATTATTATTTAATGAATTGATGCAAAGATAAGAAAAAAGTCTACAAGTCTACAAACCAACAAGACAACAAGTGTTTTTTACTTGCATAGTTTAGCTTTTCTTTTTGTATCTTTGCATCTTTCTTAAAAATTACATAGATGACAAGAGAATCAACTTCTTCATATTATAAATCATTGTTCACAATAATAATACTACTTCTTATAACGACACTGTCTTCATGTTCTAAAAAGAAAGATTCTTTCATTGAACCTGAAGTAGTTAAAACATTACCTGTAATTAATGTCGACAGCATTTTCATCAGTCTTGATGAAGTAATTATCAAGAAGAAAGCAGAAAGTATCGACAAGGTGTTCAGTAATTTAAGAAGAAAAGTAGGTTTTAACGGAACCGTCTTATATGCCGAACAAGGTCGTATCATTTACAACAAAGCGTGGGGATTCCGCAATCTTAGAAAAAGATGCGATAGCATTCAGTCTGACGATATGTTCCAACTCAGTTCGGTATCGAAAATGTTCACAGCCGAAGCCGTTATGATTTTGAAGAACGAAGGCAAGATAGACTACGATGTTGACATTCGAGAATATATCCCTGAATTTCCATATGAAGGTGTCACCACTCGTCTTCTTCTGAATCATCGTTCAGGATTACCAAGATATGAAAGCATGGCTGATGCCCATTGGCCTGATAGGAAAAAGCCATTTTTAAATGATGACATGATTGAATATTATGCAAAATACCAACCAACGCCATATTTCAAACCTAATAATGGTTTCAACTATAGCAATGTCAACTATGCACTATTAGCATCTATAGTAGAGCGTGTCTCGGGGATTCCTTTTGCCGATTTTATGAGAATCAAAATTTTCGAGCCTCTTGGAATGGATAATTCATACATTTACGAAATGCGTCCCGACACACTTGTATCCGCCTACTTAGAAAATGTAGTGCAAGGTTATTATATGGACAGACGTCGTCCTATGCAGGCTCCTAACGAATATCTCAACGGCGTTAAAGGCGATAAAATCATGATCTCCAACACTGAAGACATGTTCAAGTTTTGGACAGCCGTCGATTATGGTTTACTCATTCCGGATTCCATACAAGACGAAGCATTCAAACCCGGCAGTCCGAAGAGCAGAAAACGTAAAGACAATTATGGATTTGGGTGGAGAATACCAAGCAAATATCCAGGATGTTATTATCATTACGGATGGTGGAAAGCTTATCGTTCATTCTTTATCAGAGATGATGTCAACGACAAAACCATTATTATTTTAACAAACACTAATAAAGGTCCTAACTCTGATCACTTTTGGAAGATTATAAACGACAAGAGCAATCCTATTCCACCGGCTTCCGTAAACATAACATATTGGGAAACCAAAATAGGTTCACGTTTTCCATACTCTTCATACCGAGACCGTAAAGTTTTAGAATAAATATTATTCTTTGACAAGCAGTTTGTAACCTATTCCATGGATGTTCTGCAATTCAACATTAGGATCTTCTTTTAAAAGTTTCCTAATTTTGGTTATATAGACATCCATATTACGGGCATTGAAATAATTCTCTTTACGCCATACTCTTTGTAATGCAAAGGAACGCTCCACTACTCTATTCTTATATTCACAGAACAGAAACAGCAGATCCAATTCCCTAGCAGTAAGTTTTTTTTCAATACCATTACGTATCAACACATGGCGAATACTATCAAAAGTATATGACCCCAATTGAAACACATGCTCGTTTTTGGTCCGCAAAACGGTCCTTCTAGAAATTGCCTTTATTCTATCAAGAAGTTCATCCATACTGAACGGCTTGATAATATAATCATCGGCTCCAAGTTCAAAACCACGCGACACATCGCTTCTAGACGATTTAGAAGTTAAAAAAACAAACGGCATTTCATAGTCACATTTCTTTATTTTATCTGCCAACGTAAATCCATCTATGTAACGAAGACTTACACCAGATATCACAAAATCAAATGCTTCATTCTCAAAGCGTTCCCATGCCTCTCTTCCATCAAGGCACAACACTGTAGGATAACCTTTTGTTATTAAATACGACTTAAGAATAAAACCCAAATTCTTATCGCTTTCTACTAATAAAATTTTTACCACCTTTCCCATAGGCCCTTAATACACGTTCTTAATATTTGATTTATAACAATAATTTTCTCACCACTTAATCGCTTTTTTTCACAATTTCTCTCTACATACTTTAAATTTTTGTTAATAATAAATTCATATTTGATCAAATATCTCTACAAATATAAGAAGCATAAATACTCATTTCCAAATAAAAGAATGATTATTTATCGCGTTTTAACAATTTTTAACCTTATTTCCCAAAAAAATTAAGTTTTTTCTTAATAAAAATTAAGAATTGTGTAAAAATTGTGTATCTTTGCAGTGCGAATGATGACTATCATTCGTAAGGTTTCATAAATTTTGGTTTTTGGTTCTCGAGACCGTCCTTGCTCAAGGATGGTCTCTTTTTTTTGTCTCTTAAATAGTTTTTTATGAAAATATGTTGTAACTTCGCAACATATTATAAATAATGGTTATTATGGTACAAATTAGCACTAACTTGAAGCATATTAAAGATTTCATCAGCGATGAACAGCTTCTTCATTTCAATAATAAAATAGAGGACACCTTTAACACTATATATAACAGATCTGGCGCAGGCAACGATTTTTTGGGTTGGACCACTCTTCCTTCCGAAATGACAAAAGAGTTTATCCAAGATATTAAAGACCAAGCAGAAATGCTACGTAAGAAATCTGAAGTCTTCGTTGTTGTTGGCATCGGAGGTTCATATCTCGGAGCCAGAGCTATAATAGAGGCTTTATCACATCAGTTCAGTGCTTTAATAAACAAGCCTGGCAATACTCAGGTCATTTATGCCGGTCATAATATGAGTGAAGAATATATGGTCGAGTTGCTTGAACTTCTCGACAACAAAGAGTATTCTATGGCTGTCATCTCAAAGTCAGGAACAACGACAGAACCTGCAGTAGCTTTCCGCATCTTGAAAAATCATCTTGAAAACAAATACGGCAAGGAAGAAGCAAGAACTCGTATCGTGGCTATAACCGACAAAGAAAGAGGCGCCCTCAAGACCTTGGCAAACAACGAAGGATACAAGACTTATATCGTCCCTGACAACGTCGGCGGTCGTTATTCTGTATTGACTCCTGTTGGTCTTCTCCCTATAGCAGTGGCAGGCATCGACATCGAACAACTTGTCGGCGGCGCTCTTGCCATGGAAAACTACTGCAAGGAAAATCAAAACTGCGACAACGTAGTAGCACAATATGCTGTGGCTCGTCAAGCATTATATCACGACGGAAAGACCAACGAGATCTTGGTAAGCTACGAACCTCGTCTTCAATATATAGCTGAGTGGTGGAAACAACTTTACGGCGAAAGCGAAGGTAAAGACGGAAAAGGCATCTTCCCAGCTTCCGACATCTTCACCACCGACCTCCACTCAATGGGCCAATATATCCAAGATGGATTGCGCAACTTATTCGAAACCATCATTTCTGTTGAAAGACCTACAAAAGAAATGAGAATACCTCTCGCCGACAACGACCTCGACCAACTCAACTACATCGCAGGAAGACGCCTTTCAGAAGTGAACCGCACCGCTGAGACTGCAACAATCCTTGCTCACGTAGATGGCGGCGTTCCAAACATCGTAATTCAGATTCCAGAAATATCAGCATCAACAATAGGCGAGTTGATTTACTTCTTCGAAATGGGTTGCGCATTGAGTGGTTATATGTTAGAAGTCAACCCTTTCGACCAACCAGGTGTTGAGGCTTACAAGAAAAATATGTTCGCTCTTCTCGGAAAAAAAGGCTTCGAAGACAGAGCAGCATCTCTCAAAGAAAGAATAAAATAATTAATAAATTTTAACATATTATAAAATTGAAAGACAAATATAACAACATCGAAATAATGGCGCCGGTCGGCTCTTATGAAGCATTATCGGCTGCCATTCAAGCCGGAGCAGGCTCAATTTATTTTGGCATCGGAAAACTCAACATGCGCTCGAAGTCAACAAAGAACTTCACTTTGGACGACCTTCACAACATCGCTACTATTTGCAACGAACATAACGTAAAGAGTTATGTGACAATCAACACCGTTGTTTTTGACGAAGAACTTGATGAAATGCGACAACTCGTAGATGCAGTGAAAGCTAACGGCATCTCTGCTATCATCGCATCCGACCAAAGCGTTATCCAATATGCTCGTCAAATAGGCGTCGAAGTTCACATGTCTACACAATGCAACATCACCAATATCGAAGCTATTAAATATTATTCACAATTCGCCGACGTAATGGTGACAGCCCGCGAGGTTTCAGTGAACCAAGTTAAAGCCATCACAAGAAAAATAGAAGAACAAAATATCAGAGGTCCAAAAGGCGAACTCATTCGTATTGAAGTATTCTGCCACGGCGCATTATGTATGGCAGTATCCGGAAAATGTTATCTCAGTCTCGACAACTTCAACACTTCTGCCAACAGAGGCGCTTGCGTACAACCATGCCGCCGCGGTTACGAAGTTCAAGATCGCGACAAAGAAATTACTCTCGCCATCGAAAACGAATATATAATGTCACCTAAAGATTTATGCACACTTCCATTCTTGGATAAACTCCTCGATGCTGGCGTGAAAATCCTGAAGATAGAAGGTCGTGGACGTTCTCCTGAATATACAAAAGTGACAGTTGGTGTTTATAGCGAGGCCGTAGAAGCAATTAAAAACGGTGAGTTCACCGAAGAAAAAGTAGCAGCATGGACAGAACGTCTGCGCAGCGTTTACAATCGTGATTTCTGGGATGGTTATTATCTCGGAAGAAAGACAGGCGAATGGACTCAACGTTATGGTTCACAAGCAACAAAGACAAAAGTATTCGTTGGAACAGTCACTAACTTCTTCGGAAAAATCAATGTTGCTGAAATCAAGATGGAAACTCAAGACCTTAAAGTCGGCGACGACATCATGATTATAGGTCCAACAACAGGAGTTTATGAAGATACTCTTTCAGAAATACGCGTCGACCTCAAAACTGTTGAATCAACAGAAAAAGGCGAGTTATGTTCTATACCTGTAAAAGACACTATCAGACGTGGCGACAAGGTTTACAAGGTGATTGACGCTGTAATATAACAAAGATGCAATTATTCAACTTACACACACATAGCAATTTCTCCGACGGCAAAGCAAACGCAGAAGATGTCGTGTTAGAAGCCATCAATCAAGGAATGGAAGTGCTCGGATTCTCCGACCACTCTCCCGTTCCTTTCGAAAATTCCTTTGCCATCAAAAACGATGAGGTTCATAACTATATAGCTTCAATAAAATCTTTGAAAGAGAAATATCAGGATAAGATTGACATTTATTGCTCGATGGAAATGGACTTCATCCCTGGAATTGTCAAAGATTTCAAGAAGATAAAAAAAGAACTCGGACTCGATTATTTGATTGGCTCCGTTCATCTCGTCGGAAATGACATCGAGAAATTATGGTTCATCGATGGCTCTAAAGTAGAGACTTACGACGAAGGCCTGAACAACTTCTACGGAGGCGATATCAAAAAAGGGGTTAAAGCTTTCTTCTATCAATATAATGAAATGATTGAGACAGAAGAATTCGACATCGTTGGTCATTTCGACAAGATAAAGATGCACAACCGCGACAGATATTTCCTTGAAGAAGATAAATGGTATCGCGACTTGCTGATGGAGACATTGACATTGATTAAAGAGAAATCATTGATAGTAGAGGTCAATACTAGAGGCATCTACAAGAAACGCAGTACCGACTTTTATCCTGCCACTTGGGTCTTGCCTATCATGCGTGAGATGAACGTACCTGTAGTGATAAGTTCTGATGCGCACAAACCTGAAGAGCTTACATTATGCTTCAAAGAGGCAGAAGACGCGCTGAAAGCTGCAGGATACAAAGAAACAATGTGTTTTAAAAACGGAGACTTTATTAGCAGAGACTTATAAAAAAACTCAGAATCTCAGAAATTCAAATTAAAAACCCCACCCTTACACGAAAGGCGGGGAAAAACAATATAAAGATTATGAAAAAAATTGCGTTATGAACATTTACTTAACGCAATTTTTTTTCTATTATTATAAAAAATCCATTTTTTTCGTTTAGATATAAATGGTATTGATTTAATATTTTCTGCATTACGTTTACCTTTCTATTCCAGACCTTGTTTTCATCTGGGCGTTCCGGCTCTGCCGTCGGGCTTTCCGCTATATCTTTTTCCGCTCCGCTTCAAAAGGATGCCGCTCCAATCCCTAACGCTCCAGGCGCTACTGTCATAAAAAAGAAAAATTTGTCCCGTCAGTGGTATCTGACAAAACAAATTTATTCTTAATAAACAAGATTGAAACTCGTTTTAAGTAAAATGCTAAATCAAAGATTATTTTTTAGCACCTTCCATGACTAACTTACCTTTGTAGTATAAGTCACCGTCAACGTAGTAAGCTCTGTGATAAACGTGGATTGTACCAGTTTCTTTGCATACTGCTAATGTTGGAGCTTCTGCCTTGTAATGTGTTCTTCTCTTTGCGCCTCTTGTGTGAGACTGTCTTCTCTTAGGATGTGCCATTTTACACTATTTTTTGTTGTTAATTAATTATCTTTTCTTTCTTTTAATTCTTCCAAACATTTCCAACGAGGATCTATGTCATCGTTTTCTGCAACTTGATTTGCGGCGTTTTCAAGATAATTGATAATTTCTTGATTACATTCGCTGATATCTTCATGAACTCTGTGAATAGGCAATGACAAGATGATATATTCATAAATCAAAGATGAAATATCGAACTCACCTTCTTCTGATGGAATAACGATTACATCATCAGATTCCTCTTCATATTCATGTCCGTATTTCAAATATATCACAACCTCATTTTCTATTGGTTGCTCAAACTCATCATTGCATCTGTCACATGGGATAAACACACTGCCATCGAAATTAAATGTTAAAATAGACTCTCTTTCGTGCTTTTCAACATTCAAATTCACCTTTACACTGCCTTTTTGTACTTCAGAGAACTCAAAATTTTCAAAGAATTTATCATCGATTTCAAACTCAAAATCGTGATAACCTATTGATAATCCTGCTATTGGCAATATGTAATCGTTTCCCATCTTCATAATAATCCCTAAAATCGGGTTGCAAAGATAACAAAATTATTTCATTTTATAAACGTTTTCTTTTTATTTTTTAAAGATTTAGAGGGTTTAGAGGGAATAAAGGGTTTAGAGAGGCAGAGGGATTAGAGAGGCAGAGGGACAAACTCTAGTCCCTCTAGTCCCTCTACTCCCTCTAGTCCCTCTACTCCTCTCAATCCTCTAAAACCTCTATCGCTTCCTGCAAAATCTCGTCCATTGGTTCATAGAGCGGATAGAATGCCTCGTCACCGAAGACATTTCGTGCGACATACGCCTTGAACAATGGTTCTGAGAGTTCTCTCGCTTTTATCTTATCCGCCTCTGTTCCTATGATTTTCTTTTCTTCAGTGCGTCGCATCAGTTCTTCAAACATCGCATCGGTAAAGACAAATTTTTCGCCAAAAGTCTTCACATCACCATATTTCAAAATATCGTTACGATGCATATCAGAATAATCGAAAGCATATTGGAACAAGATACTATTATTTGCCATCTTATTGAAGAAATAATGTGTGCTATCATTCGTCAAAGGCACATAAATATCTGGCATAATGCCCCCGCCACCATAAACGGTCTTGCCTCCTGGCGTCACATATTTCAGAGAATCAGCAAAATGAATACTGTCAACGCTGAACATTTCTCCTGTAGTATAACGAGAATATTCTTCCAAGAGATATTCTTCTTTGCTTCCTTCAAAAGGTTTCTGTATGCAACGTCCTGTAGGAGTATAATATCGAGCAATTGTAAGACGAATTGCGCCGTTATCACCAAGGTCGAATTGTTCTTGCACCAATCCCTTTCCAAAAGAACGACGTCCTATGATAGTTCCTCTGTCGTTATCCTGAAGCGCTCCTGCCACAATTTCGCTCGCACTTGCCGAGCCTTCGTTGAGAAGAACAACCACCTCGTTGTTTTCCCATAATCCTCTGTGACGAGAGAAGATATATGAACGGTCACGATGTTCGCCTTCGGTATAAACTATCAACTTATTATCCGCAAGCATCTCATCTACAATACCGACCGCCTCACCAAGATAACCTCCGGTGTTGTCCCTCAAATCGAGGATTAATTTCGTCATGCCTTCAGCCTTAAGCTTCTTCACAGCAGCAACAAATTCTTTATGGGTAGTCTGAGAAAACTTTGTCAATTTGACAAAACCGATATTGTCGTCTATCATATAAGCGACATCAACACTGTATGTCGGTATAACATCTCTTACAATAGTAAAATCGAGCAAGTCGTTGATTCCATGTCTTTTTATCTTGACATCGACTTTGCTTTTCTTCGGACCTTTCAAAAGGCGCATCGCGTCTTTATTAGTGATTTTCGTTCCTGCCACCAGAGTGTCGCCCACATAAACGATTCTGTCGCCTGCAAGGATACCGACTTTTTCTGAAGGACCACCTTTTATTGTGTTTATAATTGTAATAGTGTCTTTTTCTATTCTGAACGAGACGCCTATACCTTCAAAACTGCCATGAAGATTGTCGTTGACGTCGTCGAGGATTTCCGGTTTGATATATTCACTATGCGGATCCATCGATTCAAGAACGTGAGTTACCGCCTTGACTTGCAAGTCTTTCATATCAACAGTATCGACATACTCTTTATCAATAAGAGAGAAAACATCGTTGATACAAGATAAATCTCCGTTATTTTTTTGATTATAAGTTGAAAAAACATCGTTCGACTTTGCGATATGGAATCCCATTTTCACGCCGACTGCCAAGCAAGCAGTCACGATAATCGGCATTAAATATTTGTTTCTCATTTTATTCAGATTATGTAAAGACAAATATCGTAAAAAAAAGAGACCCTAAGGTCCCTTTTTCTAAACTTTTATTTTCGTATGAATTACATCATGCCTGGCATGCCGCCCATTTGTGGGTTCATTGCTGGCATTGGGTTTTCTTCTTTATGGTTTGAGATAACGCATTCTGTTGTGAGGAGCATACTTGCAATAGAAGCAGCATTTTCCAAAGCGACTCTTGAAACCTTAACTGGATCGATAACGCCTGTCTTCAAGAGGTTTTCGTATGTTTCTGTACGAGCGTTGAAACCGAAGTCACCTTCGCCTTCTCTTACTTTATTAACAACGACAGAACCTTCCAAACCTGCGTTTTCAACGATTTGACGTAATGGTTCTTCCAAAGCGCGTTTGATGATAGCGATACCTGTTGTTTGGTCGTCGTTTTCACCTTTAAGGTTTTCTATTGAACTGATAGCGCGGATGAAACCAACGCCACCACCAGGGATGATACCTTCTTCGATAGCTGCTCTTGTTGCATTCAAAGCATCTTCAACGCGGTCTTTCTTTTCTTTCATTTCAACTTCGCTTGCTGCGCCAACATAGATAACTGCTACGCCACCAGCGATTTTTGCCAAACGTTCTTGTAATTTTTCGCGATCGTAGTCTGATGTTGTTGAAGCGATTTGAGCTTTGATTTGAGCTGCGCGTGCTTCGATGTTTTCTTTTGCACCTTGACCGTTAACAATTGTTGTGTTATCTTTTGTAACAGTGATTTTATCAGCTGTACCGAGTTCTGCTAATGTAGCGTCTTCCAAACGGTAACCTTTTTCTTCTGTGATGACAGTACCGCCTGTCAAGATAGCGATGTCTTCCAACATTTCTTTTCTTCTGTCGCCGAAACCTGGAGCTTTAACAGCAACTACTTTCAAAGAACCGCGTAAACGGTTAACAACTAATGTTGCCAATGCTTCGCTGTCGATGTCTTCTGCGATGATTAAGAGAGGACGACCTGTTTGTAATGATTTTTCGAGGATTGGAAGTAAGTCTTTCATGACAGAGATCTTCTTGTCGTAGATTAAGATGAAAGGATTTTCATAGACTGCTTCCATTTTTTCTGTGTTGGTTACGAAATAAGGAGAAATGTAACCGCGGTCGAATTGCATACCTTCAACAACGTCGACGTGTGTTTCGATACCTTTAGCATCTTCAACAGTGATAACGCCTTCTTTCTTAACTTTAGCCATTGCTTCAGCGATAAGAGTACCGATTGTGTTATCGTTGTTAGCTGAGATACTTGCAACTTGTTGGATTTTTTCGATGCTATCGCCAACTTGTTGTGATTGAGATTTCAATGATTCAACTACTGTAGCGACTGCTTTGTCGATACCTCTTTTGAGGTCCATTGGGTTAGCGCCTGCGATAACGTTTTTCAAGCCAGCTGCTACGATAGCTTGTGCCAATACTGTAGCTGTTGTTGTACCGTCACCAGCGAGGTCATTAGTTTTAGAAGCTACTTCTTTAACTAATTGAGCGCCCATGTTTTCAACTGGGTCTTTTAATTCTATTTCTTTTGCTACTGAAACGCCGTCCTTTGTGATGTGAGGAGCGCCGTATGATTTTTCGATGATAACATTACGACCTTTAGGTCCGAGTGTAACTTTTACTGCATTTGATAAAGCGTCGACGCCTTTTTTTAAACCGTCACGAGCGTCGAGGTTGAATAATATGTCTTTTGCCATTTTATATACTTATTAATAATGTTAACTAATTTAGAAATTTTGTGAGATATCAGATGACTGCGATAACGTCATTTTCTCTCATGATCATATAATCTTTACCATCTAAATGGAATTCTGTGCCTGCGTATTTGCCATAAATGACTTGGTCGCCAACTTTCAATGTCATAGGGTTGTCTTTTGTACCTGGACCAACTGCCACGACGATACCTCTTTGTGGTTTTTCTTTTGCTGTGTCAGGAATAATGATTCCACTTGCTGTCTTTTGTTCTGCGAGAGCTGGTTCGATAACGACTCTGTCTGCCAATGGTTTAATTGATAATTGTGACATATTTTATAATTTTTTATTGTGTTATTTTTCTTTTGATGCTTGATTTCAGTCAAAATGTTTGCCAAAAAACAAAACAAAAAAAAATGTCAGAAATAATGACATTCTGACATTTTTTTAATTCTATACAATAGTTGTATTATTCAACTTCTGCAGCAGGCATCTGATAATCTGTAGGTGCCATTGTCTTTTCCAATTGTTGACGCATTTCTGTATCAACTTGAGTGCCTGTACTTACACCATTCTTTGGAATTGAGAAACTTGAAACAAGGCAAAGTAAAACCAAAACGATTGCCAATGTCCATGTAGCTTTTTCCAAGAAATCAGTAGTTTTGCGAACACCTAAAATTTGATTTGATGATGATAAGTTAGATACTAATCCACCACCTTTTGAATTCTGAACTAAAACAACCAACATCATCAAAAAACTGACGATCAGGATGAATACTGAAATTGCTACGTACATCTTATTAATTTATTTAATTGTTAAACTTATTTTTTGCTTTTTCAATTAATTTTGCAAAGTAAACACTTTTTTCTGGATTTTTCAAACTTAATTTTTGATATATTGAAATTGCCTTTTCCACATATCCCTGATTAAGATAAATCGTTGCTAATGTTTCACTTATAATATTTTCTTGATCAACAACGCTTGCTTGTGCCACCACAAATGGATCATAAAATTCTTGTTTTGGTCGTGAGATCTGAGGATTTTCTGCGATAAATTTATCAATAATTTCATTTTTTGACAGGCTTTTATCCTCTTTTTTACTTTCCTCTTTCTCTTGTTCCAATTCGACTATTCTCTGTTCGATAAGAGCCTTCAATTCATCTAGCGACTTACGTTTTTCTTCCAACAGAGCCATCTCTTTTGACAATTCTTCCTGCGATTTTCTCAAGTCAATTTCAGGAATTACGATTGTCTTTTCCGGAATGATTTCTTCCTCATTTTGTTCTGCCATCTCATCAGGCAAATCACATACTTGAGGTTTTTCTTCCGCCTCTGCCAAAAGATGACGCAAGGCGTTTCTGTCGGGCACCATTGCCGCCGCGAGTCTTAACTGACGATTCGACCTGTTGTCTTCCTTGAGTTCCAATCCTACTGACAAGAGCGCTTGTGCAATGGTAAAATATGGATATGATTCAACAACAGCAGACAATGATTCCACATCTTCATCGCTGATATTGTGAATGTTATTTATCAAATCATTAAATCTTACCTTATCCATATTACCAATTTACAACAGCTTTATTAAAAATATCCTGACATAAATCCTCGACAATTGTCTCAACTAAAACATCTTGTACCGAACTTAAATCTTGTCCACTTGGATAATCCTGATATTGAGAGAATCGCTGTTCAAAGTTTTTAGTCTCATCATATTTATTTGTAAATCTGACATTTACAGTAACCGTCAATCTATTCATAGCAGCGGTTTGATTACCTGTAATCGCTATCGGACTAGTCGTATATCCAGTTATCTCTCCTTCCAATGCAAGGTCGCCGTTTTGAGCGACAGATTGCAATGTTGTCTGATTTACAAACATATCATTAAGAGCATTTGTCAATGTAGTGCTCAACAGAGGATTAACGAGTTGCGCGTTATTAGGAAAATACTGCACAGAAACAGTCTTTGCCTCAGCAGGAATTGATGCTCCTGAAAATGTATATATTCCGCAACTGTTTAAAAGACAACAGGACAACAGGACAACAAGACAACAAACTTTTTTTAAAAGTCGCAAAGTCGCAAAGTCGCAAAGTAAAATGTCTCTGCGCCTCTGCGTCTCTGTGTCTCTGTGTCTTTATTTCTTTAAATCTTCTCATCAAAGGTTGATTTGATATTCGTTAATCTTTCTGTATAATGTTCTTTCGCTGATGCCCAATTCTTTAGCTGCGTCTTTTCTTTTTCCTTTATGACGTTCCAAAGCCTTGCAAATCAATTCTTTTTCTGTTTGAACCAAAGATAATGTCTCCGATTCTCTTGCTATAGATTTTTCCTCTTCCTCATTATCTTGAACATAAACAAAAGCGTCTTCTTCCTCTTCCATCGGTGATATGACAGTCGCATTGATTGGAGTGATATTCGCCGGTTCAGGAAGATGCTGTATTGCACCGTTGTTTCTTTGTTCAGACAATTCTTTAACGGTCTTACGCAGTTCGATGATATCGTTTTTCATATCGAACAACACCTTATATAATAAATCACGTTCGGATATTGTCTCTTCATCACGACCGCCTTTATATAAAGTTGGCAATGCTGTCACATTATTGTTAGGAAGATAGTTTTTCAAAATATCAGGAGTTATTATTCTTTCATTTTCAATGATAGAAATCTGCTCTGTAATATTTTTCAATTGTCTGATATTACCGTCCCAGCGATAATTTTCCATCATTAAGAGAGCCTCTTGTGTCAATTGAAGCGCTGGCATTCTGTATTTCTCTGCACAATCCGCAGCGAACTTCCTGAACAACAATCTGATGTCTTCTTTACGTTCGCGTAATGATGGAATATGAATAGGCACAGTGTTAAGACGATAATAAAGGTCTTCTCTAAATTTTCCTTTTTCTATTGCCAAAGGAATATTGAGGTTGGTAGCAGCCACCACGCGGACGTCGGTCTTTTGCACTTTTGACGAACCCACTTTGATGAATTCGCCGTTTTCCAACACTCTGAGGAGACGAGCCTGTGTTGCAAGAGGCATCTCTCCTACTTCATCGAGGAATATTGTTCCGCCGTCGGCTTCTTCAAAATATCCCTTTCTTGTCTCATGAGCTCCTGTGAAAGAGCCTTTCTCATGACCGAACAACTCTGAGTCGATAGTTCCTTCTGGAATCGCTCCACAGTTGATAGCGAAATATTTCTTATGTTTTCTGGAACTATTCTGATGTATGATTTGCGGGAACACATCCTTACCTGTACCACTCTCACCGTTGATGAGAACCGTAAGGTCGGTTCCGGCAACTTGGACCGCAATCTCAATCGCACGATTGAGATGCGGGTCGTTACCTATTATTTTAAATCGTTGTTTTATTGATTGGATGTCCTGAATGTCCATTTTATCTTAAGGTTGCTTTTAATTGTTGTTCTATGGCAGACTGAATCTTTGTCATTGTCTTTTCAATAACCTTGTCAGTCAATGTCTTTTGAGTGTCAAGCAAGATGAAACTCAAAGCATATTGTTTCTTGCCTTCCGGAATCTTGTCGCCGGTGTAGATGTCGAACAAACTGACAGATGTCAAGATTTTGTTTTCTGCTGCAAAAGCAACGTTTTTAACTTGTTCAAAGTTCACGTTCTTATCGAAAATTAATGCCAAGTCACGACGTACTGCTGGGAATTTTGGCAATGGTTCATAACGTACTGCCTTAGCTTCTTTATTAGCTTTCAATAAGTTATCCCAATTCATTGTTGCGTGATATACTTCTCTCTTCAAATCAAAGAGTTTCAATGTCTTTTGATTTATCTTACCGAGAGTACACAATTCCATTCCGTTAAGAGTGTAAACCAATGAATATTCGTAATGTTTCACATGGCCTTCGCTCATCTCAATCTTATTGATATCGATGTTAAGTTTGTTCAAAACGCCCAAGACATATTTCTTAAGTTCATAGAAGTCAACATTTTGTGGTTTGTTGCTCCATAATTCTTCTTTATCTTTACCAGTGATGAACAAGTCGAGGTTGTAGATTTCTGAATATGGTGACAATGAAACGCCTTCTTGTTTCTTATCAGCGTCATAGAAATAAGTGTTACCGAATTCGAAGAATTTAATGTCGAAAATCTTATGGTTATGGTTGTTTTCTATGCTCTTCAAACCTCCGAAAAGAAGTGATTGACGAAGAACGTTCAAGTCGGAACTTAATGGGTTTAATATTTTGACATTTCTATTTTCGTCGAAGCTGTCCATGTCTTTTGTGTAAGACTCTTTTGTCAAAGAGTTATTCATGATTTCATAGAAGCCATTAGAAGCCAACATGATAGAAATGTTTCTCTTTAATTTTTCTGGATCTGGTTTAGCCACTACATTGAGAGTAGCGTTAATTTTTTCTGGGATAGCGATGTTGTCGTAACCATAGATTCGGAGAATTTCTTCAACCAAATCAGCAGGACGATAAACATCCACTTTGCATGTAGGAACGTCAACAACAACAGCTTCGTCGTTAAGCTCAACAACTTTGCAATCTAAGTTCTTCAAGATATTGACAGCGATTTCCTTTTCAATTTCTTGACCAGCGATCTTATTGAGGTAAGCGAATTTGAGTTCTACGCGAACTGGAGTGAAGTCACCATTGACAATATCTTTAACTTCTGATGAGATTGTTCCGCCTGCCAATTCTTTTATCAATAATGCAGCGCGTTTCAATGCGTAGATTGTCATGTTAGGATCGCAACCACGTTCGAAACGGAAGCTGGCGTCTGTTTGCAATGCGTGATATTTTGAAGTCTTACGTACTGATGTTGGATTGAAGTAAGCGCTTTCGATGAAAACATTTGTTGTTTCTTCTGTTACGCCTGACTCTGCTCCGCCGAAAACGCCAGCGATGCACATTGGTTCTTCTGCGTTGCAGATCATCAAGTTGGTGCTGCTGAGCTTACGTTCAACACCATCTAAAGTAACGAATGGTGTGCCTTCTGCCAAACATTTAACAACGACTTTCTTACCTTTGATCTTATCAGCGTCGAAAGTGTGGAGAGGCTGACCTGTTTCCATCAAGACGTAGTTAGAGATGTCGACGATATTATTGATAGAACGGAGGCCGATAGCTTCCAATCTGTGTTTCAACCATTTTGGAGAAGGACCGACTTTAACGCCGCTTACTGTAACGCCTGAATAGCGAGGACAAGCTTTAGTGTCTTCAACGACTATTTCAATTTCGTTGTCGTTATTTTCAACTTTAAAATCTTCTACTGAAGGGATATTGAGATGATATTTATCTGTCTTTTCTTGATAATTGAGAGCTGCCACGAGGTCGCGGTTGACGCCGATGTGAGATGTAGCGTCTGAACGGTTTGCTGTGAGACCTATTTCCAAAGTGACATCTTGTTCAACAGGGAAGTAGAATGAAGCAGGTTTTCCAATTTCATAATCTTCAGGAAGCACCATGATGCCGTCGTGTGACTCGCCGATTCCGAGTTCGTCTTCAGCGCAAATCATACCTTCTGACACCTCGCCACGAATCTTGCCTTTCTTGATTGTGAAAGACTCGCCGTCTTTATGAAGTTCTGTGCCTATTGTAGCTACC
The DNA here is from genome assembly GCA_045655965.1 of Bacteroidales bacterium. Taxonomy (GTDB): domain Bacteria; phylum Bacteroidota; class Bacteroidia; order Bacteroidales; family F082; genus Limimorpha. The sequence continues at coordinate 20,020 of JAZOQH010000036.1, forward strand.
AAAACTTTCTGACCTTCTGCCACGTTAGGAGCGCCGCAAACGATGTTAAGAGGTTCTTCTGCACCTACGTCAACTTTAGTGATGTGAAGGTGATCTGAATTAGGATGATCAACACAGTAGATAACCTTACCTACGACAACGCCTTTCAATGCGCCTTTTATTGATTCATAAGGTGTTAAGTCTTCAACTTCAAGACCTGTTCCTGTTAATTTCTTTGCTATTTCTTCTGCTGACAATTCGCAGTTGATATACTGTCTGAGCCAATTATAAGATACTTTCATTGTAAAATCATGATTTAAAATGCAAAGATAACATTTTATGACAAAATGTCAGAGTTTTTTTTGAAAAAAAAGCAAATTATAATTTTTGAAATTCCAAGTATTTTAATAACAAAAAATTCGTATCTTTGCAACCCTAAAAAAATGTAATTTTCACATTAACATGAACAACGAAGGTAACAAGGGCAAACGTACTCGTATTGCCACAAGAAAGACTGCCGGTGTACGCAGATTCAGTGAAGAGAGATTAGAGCAGTTTGAAAGAGAACAGGCTTTTCGCCGCGATGGCGATGAAGAAAGACCAAGAAAAAGCTTCAGACCAAGAAAAAGCTTCAGACCAAGAAGAGACGACGACAGAAAAGGATCATTCGGTGGCAAAAAAGAGTCATTCGGTGGCAGAAAAGAGTCAGGTTTCGGCGGTGGCAGAAGCAAAAACTTTGGCGACAGACCTGTAAGAGAAAGAAGAGACGACCGCGATGAGAATCGTGGTTTCAGAAGCTCCGATGAACGCCGTCCTAAGAGAGGTTTCGGCGAAGATCGTGACAACAACGACAATGCATTCGGCAATCGTCGTAACGCAAGAGGCGCTGCTCGCAACGAGCGCAGCTTCGACAACAAAGGTCGTCGTGACGACAGACCAGAACGTAATGGCAATAATGGCGAACGTCGTGGCGGCGGTGGCGGCTTCAAAAGAAGAGAAAAAGACCCACTCTACGACAGACCTAAAGCAACAGGACAAATCCGTCTTAACAAGTACCTCGCCGACTCAGGCATCTGCTCACGTCGCGAAGCTGACGACCTCATCCTCGCTGGCGCTGTTACAGTAAACGGCGTAGTAGTGACAGAACTCGGTACTAAAGTCAACACAACAGATAAGGTTGTTTACGGAGGCGAAACTCTTAACCGCGAAAAACTTCGCTACGTACTCCTCAACAAACCTAAAGGCGTTATCACAACTTCCGACGATCCATACGAACGTCATACCGTTATGGAACTCGTAGAAGGCGCTTGCCAAGAACGTATCTACCCTGTTGGACGACTCGACAGAAACACAATTGGTTTGCTCCTCCTCACTAACGACGGTGACCTCGCTAAGACATTGACTCACCCAAGTCATGAAGTGAAGAAACTTTATCACGCTACTTTGGATAAACCTCTCACTAAAAACGACTTGATGAAGATAAGAGAAGGTCTCGTACTTGAAGATGGTCCAATCGAAGTTGATGGCATCGACTGGGTTACAGACGATCCAACAAAACGTGAAGTAGGAATAGAAATCCACTCAGGACGTAACCACATCGTCAGACGTATCTTCGAAAGTCTCGGATACGAAGTAGTGAAACTCGACAGAGTGATGTTCGCAGGTCTTACAAAACATATGCTTCCACGCGGACACTGGAGATTCCTCACACCATCTGAAATCAGCATTCTTAAAAGAATCAAATAAAAAAAGGACAGCTTAAGGCTGTCTTTTTTTTTGCTACAATATAAAAATCCACTAAACTGCACTATATAACACGAAATTGTTTTTCTGTGAAAAACCACATTACTTCATCACTAAAAAAACTTGTAGCCTTGTTGTCTTGTAGTCTTGTAGTCTTCTTTCCGGGCGTTCCGGCAAGCCGTCGGGCTTTCCGCTATATCTTTGCTCGCATTTGTTTTCTCCTCGCTCAAAAAAATCTGTTGTCTGTTGTCCGTTGTCTGTTGTCCTAAAAAAGCTCGCAAAGGATGCCGCTCCAATCCCTAACGCAGAGGGAGCTCTTAACTAAAGGATGTTGACTTTTGAACTTTGGAATATCATGGTCGCTGAGATTATCGAAACGCCGAACATTGTGCCTTCGACAAGCTCAGGCTCCAATTTCTGAATTCCTGAATTTCTGAATTTCTGAGTTTCTGAATTTCTAATCAAAAGACTTCTCTCAGGACTTCCAACGACTTTATCTCTCTGATGTTTTCCGTGTGTAGTTTATAATACATGACAAGAGCGTCGAGCAACTGACGACGGTCGGAATTTGCAAGTCGATGTATTTGCTGAGATTCACCGATGGAATTATTTCCTACATGATAAAATTTCCGACTCAATTCCGGTTCTATCTGGTAAATATCGTTTTGCGTTTTCTTGAAGTTGCCGTCCAACAAGTCAAAGCTGCTTCCTTCTGCATATGTGTCGAAGTTAGGGCAGAATCCCAAATATCTGCTCAATCCCAAAGCGAATTCTATAGGGAAATTAACATAATCGGAGATGGCATCATCAAGCCATAACATAGAGTTGTAAACATAATCAAAGAGAAGCGTGTCGGTCTCGCTTTCGCTTATCGACTTTGAGAGCAACTCACTGATAAACATTATTATCGTCGCTTTCTTTATGTCGGTGGAAATTGTTTTGTAATAATGTGACAATGTCACTTCTTTGATAAAGCCGAGGCTGCTGTTGCCAATTTCCGCCACTATGTCGAGGAGCGTCATATTCTGAAACAAGGCAGCTTTCATCTTCGACTTCTTGCCAAAGACGCCTTTCACCATAAACGATTGTACACCTTCTTCTTCGGTGAGCATTTTCACCACCAGACTGCTGTCGCCATATTTAATAGTCTGTAAAACAATGGCTCTCGTCTTGACTGTTATCTTCGCCATTACTTGATAAGTATTTTCGCAGCGAAAGTCTCCTTGCCTGTCTTGTCGCTGATGAATATGAGATAAACACCAGGTGCCACTCTGTTGCCGTCAATAGCGGTGCGGTCCCAAACCGCTTGTCCGCCTTCAGAATATAAATGTGTCACAAAGGAACCGTCGATGGTTGTTATCTTGACCAATGAGTTTGGAATGAGATTTTTGATGCCCACCAAACCAGGATAGTCTTGTTCTACAGGATTAGGATATACCACAACTTCTGAATTTGTTTTCTTTCCTTCAGTGGCAACACCTTTATAAGAGATGATGCCTTGGTCGGTAGCGAAGAAGACATTACCTTCTTCGTCAATAGCGATACCTTGCACTGTGTTGGAAAGCAATGGGCTATTATCAATAGTAAAATGATGATATTCAGTCAATCCGTTGTTAGAGATATAGAACACGCCGTTTTTTGTTCCGACCCATAAGTTATTGGCGTCATCAACGGCGATAGAGAGAACCGATTCACCAGAAAGAAGATAGTCGGCTTGTCCAGTGCCATCGTTACGAGGAACCAAAATCCTTGTAGCATCGAAGTTAACGCCTTGCTGGAAAATCTTTGACGTTGAATAGAACAGAGCAAGTCCATCGTTGGTTCCAACCCACATCGAACCGTTCTTATCCACCGCCATACAGTTGGCTGATTCAGGAAGACCACCTTGACCAGCATTTTTGTTTATCATTTTATATTTATCGTCGGTAGGATCGGTAGGAGTTTTATTATCGTTATAAACGATGAAATAACCATCGCGATTGAGAATCCATTTGTAATCGTTTTTATCAACGACGAGTTTGCTGATATCGTAACTTCCGATATTGAAAGAACACCATTCATTCTTGCTTGTCATCACAGAGAGACGTTTGTCTGTTCCGCTGTTAGCAATCCAGAGATTATTTTTACTGTCGAAATCGAGACCAGTGATATAAACGTAGCCATAACCAGCGAGTTCACCGAGAGAGCTATTGTCAGTATTGTAAATATTTTTTAACTCATAGTTTTCAAACTCTAGCAGACCTTTATGGAATGAACCCACATAAACCTTTGATTTGTTAGACGGATGCAAGGCGATGCACGACATATCGGATATCGTATCCAAAGCCTCTGTATTTGTTCTGTTTATGTTATTCCATTCATAATCCGTGTAATAATAAATGCCTTCTGTTCTCCAGTTTTTGCCCCACACCTGGCTGAATCCGCCCGATGCCACCCATATCTCATTGTCTCTCGCCTGGATATCAAACGACAAATGGCTATAAGGTCCATTGAAAAGAACATTTTCATAGGTCTTGTCGGGATGCATTTTTATAAGGCTGTTTGATTTTTCACCAATCCAATACACGTCATTTTCAGCGTCATAAATAGCATCAAAAGGTTCAATGCCAGTGAAATGATGAATCAAAGTATTCTTTTTGCTTACTACTCTCATTCCATATTGCTCAACATAGATAATCTTGTCGTCGCATGCCTTCATATCCCTTTTCAAAGCATGAGATGTCGTTGGGAAGTAATCCCATTTCACGCCGTTATATACGAAGAGAGTATCGCTATTATATTTATTTTCAGAGTAATTAGCGAGGAGTTTACCGTTAAAGCTTTCAATTTCAGAATAATTGATATTATCATGAATCATAGCGGTGTCGTGAGTCCATTGGGAGAAATCCGCGAGATTGTTGCTGTTGTAATCAGCATAATAGACACCATTGCTTGTAGCAGCGTAGAATTTGTCTTTATATATGACCAAGTCGTTGACAGAAATATAAGCACCATTCTCACCGATGACGTAAGTGTCTTTTATCTCTATTTTATTCATATCAACCACCACTATTCCCAATCCGCAGCACACATAAGCCAAGTCATCGACAAAATATACATCGTTGATTTTTTTGTCTGCCAAAATATTCTTGTTTTTAATGTCGCTGATGTTGATGACATTACCATCCTTATCGATGAGGTCGATGTTAGCGTTGGTATAACCGACAAAGACGAGGCCTACATTCTTATTATATCTCATCACGCTGACGCCGAAATCGGACAAGCCATTCACTTTAGACAATTTATTGATGGAATTATCGCCTGTGTTGTAATAGAAGATTTCGTATGGCGTTGCTGCAAATATTTTCTCGTTAACTTTTTCTACATTAATAACTTTCATTCCTGGAGCATGCGTTGTCCACTGATGAAGCGCAGTCTGTGCAAAACTTGTAGTTACAGCCAAGAAAATCAAGCAGATAAAAGATATATATTTATTCAACATAACTTATAATTTAAAACACAAATTTATAACAAAAAAATAATTGTTTTATTGTTTTTTTACTGTCCATTTTGAAAAATCTACGACGGATTCCGAGCGTCTCTCTATTTTATCAGGAAGCGAGCAAAAGAAGTCAATGTCAGTCATCTCTTCCACTTCATCGACGCTCATCGCGTAGCTTGACATTGGTTTGCGTCCGCTTATGTTTTCATACACGAAGCCAATAGTGTGTATTTCGCCATTTTCTTCCTGGAGCAAGACTTTAAAGAAAGCCTGCGGGACTACGACTTTGTTTTCACCTATAGTATTTAAAGTATCGTTTACTATCGGGCCGCATACCACGAATATTCTTCCTTTTTGAGAAGCAAGGTCGCGCACCTGTTCTTCGAGGTCTTTCCAGACGCCGCCGTTCAGGTTAGGATTTTGCGGACAAATATTAGAAAGGTAGAACGACTCTTTCATCGCCTGTTCGTCCCATTTCATGTCGGCTGCCGGAGCCATATGTCCTCTGTCGTAACCAGAATATTTGTAGTCGTTAGTGGTGGCAGTAACGTTTTGCGGCACCATTGGATCAGGCTTGAAGCGGTCGTAGCGAGGCACTTCTCCTTCAACCTCCCAGTCGGCAAGTTCGTATGCAACCCAATTCGGAATCTTCCAGTCGTAGTTGTATGATACCGTATAGCCTTTATGTGTTATTATTCTATTACTTCTGTCGTCATTAATAACTGGCAGCTCCACATTAGAGAGATTCATCTTCTGTGCAGAAACCGTTGTGATACAAGAAAATAACAATAATAAAAAGAAAGATATTTTCTTCATGATTTAATTTTTTCACAAAGGTAGAAAGAAATCGTTAATATTTTTTAGCATTATAGTTTTGTTAATAAAAAATCATCATTTTCAATGATTAAAATAATTATCTTTGCAGAAGAAAAACAGATTTTAAAAACTTAAAAAATATTAACATGAAGAAACTTATTTTAATTCGTCACGGAGAAAGTGAATGGAATAAATTGAATCTTTTTACAGGCTGGACAGATGTCGATTTAAGCCCTAAAGGTTTAGAAGAAGCTTTTGAAGCAGGTAAACTTTTGAAACAAGAAAACTACAAACCAGAATTGTGTTTCACATCATATTTGAAAAGAGCTGTCAAGACTTTAAATAACGTTCTCGATGCTATGAACATGGACTGGCTTCCTGTTCAAAAAAGCTGGAGATTAAATGAAAAGAGCTACGGCGCTATCCAAGGTTTGAACAAGGCCGACACAGCTGCTAAATACGGCGACGAACAAGTTTTAGTATGGCGTCGTTCTTTCGACGTTCAACCACCAGCATTGGAAATGAACGATCCTAAGAGCCCAAGAATGGATGCTCGCTACGCTGAACTTACAGACGAACAAATTCCTTTGACAGAATCTTTGAAAGACACTATCGAACGTCTTATGCCTTACTATAACGACGTCATCTTAAAGGCTTTCGAAAACCACGACCAAGTTATGGTTGTTGCTCACGGCAACTCATTAAGAGGTATCGTTAAAGAACTTCGTGGCATGACAAACGAAGAAATCATCAAGTTCAACATCCCAACAGCTGTTCCTTACGTTTTCGAATTTGACGATAACATGAATCTTCAAAACCATTTCTTCCTTGGCGACCAAGAAGAAATCAAACGTAAAATGGAAAGCGTTGCTAACCAAGGTAAAGCTAAATAATAATAGTCAAGAATGAAGAATCGTTGGGTTATACCTGATGTTCACGGTCATCTCATCACCCTGAAGTCGATGGTGGAAGACCGTATCGCCCTGTCAAAGGCCGACTCTCTATATTTCCTCGGTGATTATATAGATAGGGGGCCCGACAGCAGAGGCGTGATAGATTATATCATAAATCTGCAGGACTCAGGTTATGATGTCAATTACATCAGAGGCAACCATGAGGATTATTGCATCAGAGCATGGGAAGACGACCAGAAGAGATTCCTGTTCCGCAGTCCAATAGAAAAAGACTGGAGAAAAAACGGCGGTAACAGAACTATGGAAAGCTTCGGTGCCAAACGTCCTCGCGACATAAGCAAGTTCTATATCGATTGGATGAAAAATGCAAAATACTTCATCGAACTAGAAGATTACATCTTGGTACATGCCGGATTGAACTTCAAAATCGATAATCCTTTCGAAGACACAAGAAGCATGATGTGGATAAGAGATTTCAGAGTGGATAAGAACAAAGTCGGCGGAAAGAAAATCATACACGGCCATGTGCCAGTAGAAATGACTCTCATCGATCTGTTCCGCAACAACAACTACGATTTCATATCCCTCGACAACGGAATCTACTACACAAACAAGGATGGTTTTGGCAACTTGCTGGCTTTCAACCTCGACACTAAGGAAATAATAATACAACCTAATATCGATTCTTAAAAATATGAATCCTTTCGTCAATATCCATACTCATCAAAATCATATTGATAACAAAGAATTCATTGAAATAAATAACATCGATGTTGACACTCACGTCAATGTCGATGTTACTTTTTTCTATAGCATAGGAATACATCCGTGGTATTGTCAACAGTCAACAGTCAACGGTCAACAGTTGGAGAATAAACTTGTCATTGAGACATCGCGATGTCTCGGCGACAAGAACCTAAAGGCTATAGGTGAATGTGGCATCGATAGGGTTTGCGGCATCGACATTGAAATTCAGAAAGATGTATTCATAAAACAGATAGAGATATCGGAGCAATATAAAAAGCCTATGATAATTCATGCGGTGAGAGCGCATTCCGATATTATTTCAATAAGAAAAGAAACAAAAGCCAAGATGCCTTGGATAATACACGGATTTCAGGGCAACGAACAAATCGTATCTCAATATCTTCGTCATAACATATACCTTTCTCTCGGCGACGTTTTGTTTAAAAACGAGAGTCGAGCTGCTGAACTTCTCAAGATTATTCCATCGGAGAGACTGTTTCTGGAGACCGATGTCAGCGAGAGAAGCATAGCCGATGTATATGAAAGAGCCTCCGTTTTATCGGGACGCAGTTTGGATGATTTGAGAAGCGATATTTTTAATAACTTTGTAAAAATTTTTGGAAAGATATGAATTGGAATTCAAGGACACAGTTATTGGTTGGAGAAGAAGGCGTTAAGAAGTTGGCTTCAAGTCATGTTCTCGTTGTAGGATTGGGTGGCGTAGGCGCTTATGCTGCCGAGCAATTAGCGCGTGCCGGAATAGGAAAGCTCACCATCATCGATTGCGACACCGTCAACATCACCAATAAAAACAGACAGCTCCTCGCTTTAGACAGCACCATCGGCCGCCTTAAAGTGGAAGTGATGGCAGAACGTATCCGCGACATCAACCCTGATGTTGAAGTGATTCCAATAAACCAATATCTCAAAGACCAGCCTATCATCGACCTGATGGAGCAGAAATTCGATTTCGTTGTAGATGCTATCGACACACTGGCACCAAAAGTATTCCTTCTTTATTACGCAGTACAAAACAAACAGAATATCGTCAGCTGCATGGGAGCAGGCGGAAAATTCGACCCTACTAAAATAGAAATAGCAGACATCTCCAAGTCATACAACTGCCGTCTGGCATTTTACATAAGAAAAAGATTACATCGTCTAGGAATACGCGAAGGAATAACAGTAGTGTTCTCACCGGAAAAAGTAGCGGAAAGTGCAGTCTCTATAGAAGAACAAACAGAAAACAAGATCGCAACAGTAGGAACAATATCATACATGCCAGCGATATTCGGATGCTTCTGCGCATCGCACGTTATAAATAGAATTTTAGAACTTTAGAATTTTAGAACTTTAGAAAGAAAAAGAGACCGAAATTTAAAATTTATTAACCTTTAAAACCTCAATTTATGGAAAAAACAAATTTTTCTCCGTATATCAATACGGATAGGAAGTATATAGTAAATATTGATGATTTAGCATTTGATTTCGCTAAGAAAATCGTTCTTTTAAGGAAACAACTGATGTCATCAATCGACAAAGAATATATTATTTCCAAACAACTTGTAAGATCAGGAACAAGCATTGCAGCAAACATTGCAGAAGCTAATCATCCACAATCTGATGCTGATTATGTAAGCAAAATGAATATTGCATTAAAAGAAGCTAATGAATCAAAATTATGGATTCGTTTGTTAAAAGAATGCAATTACATAACTGATAACGAATACGAATTGCTATTGTTTGATTGTGAAAAAATTATCAAAATAATTTTTACTATCACCCAAAAAGTTAAAAAACGCCTTAACAAAAAATAATCACCTCTAATTTCTAAAGTTCTAGAGTTCTAGAATTCTAGAATTCTAAAAATTATCCCGTAACCAAGAAAACCAAGTCGTCGTTTTCATCGACTTTCTCTTCTATGGTAGAGATGAAATAAGTGCGTCGTGTGGTCTTATCTAAGAGCGCATTGGCACTATTGAAATCGCCGAGCTGACGATACATCTCAATGATGTCGAGATTTGTTGCTTCATATTCTTCGTCATCTGGTGTGTATCTGTCCTTCAACAATTCCACCAACTTACTGAGGTTCTCAACAAAATCCTGATGATGCAAAAGGAACAGATCTATGCCTTGAAGCAATTTCTTTCTGTTGCGCCACCACACTTTGAAACTCATCTCTTTCGATGTAAAACGTTCTATATTGATTTGATATCTATTTCTAATCAAGTCATTATAAGCCCACCACATCATACGACGGAAATAAATCTCCTGATCTCTGTCGTAATCCGATTTGGCGAGGAAGTTTCTATAATGATTGACAAGCGCCAGTCGTCCTTCGTTGCTGCCGAAGTGAACGCCGTAGAAACGCCAGCTGTTCCAAGTGTAGAAATGTTCTTGAGGTTTCGTTTTTGAAATATATGGTTCTTCGTATTTCTCGACCCACGACCAATGATTGCACGCCGGACACACTATCATCTTCTGATGTTCAGTGATATATCCGTCGTTCAAGACCTTGCCGTCTGAATATAAGATAGACTGGTTGATCATCGAAGTTATCAGGAGATGACCTTCCATCCACGACTTACATCTCGGGCATTGATAATAAAAATTATCGAACTTTATCATGAGTCAATTTTGTTTTTGCAAATATATATTATTTTCTTCCAAAGTCGGCAGGAATTTCTCCCCATATTTCGGTTCTCCATTTATATATTGGCACACGGAACGTATTTTCCTTAAGCCATCTCTCAGCCCATCGTATCACATCAAAGAGAGGTTTGTTCTTATCGTTTTCAACTATCTTTGTCTTACATATTCCTTCTCTCACCCATTTCTGAGCATTAACAGAGTCAGAATAAATAGGATAAGCCAGTCTGTTTTTCTTCTGCCATGCAAGACAATAAACTATTGCCAAGAACTCTCCGATATTATTGGAGCCTTGTTCGTACACCGGGCTCTTGAAAAGGTGGGTACGAGTCTCTACAAAAACACCTTGAAACTCCATCTTACCAGGATTGCCAGAACAAGCAGCGTCAACTGCAATACTCTGACCTATCGGTCTTTGATTCTCAGGCATGCTTTCATACGACAACTGACTGCTAGCAGCTGACTGCTGACAAGCCTCATAACCTGCCCTGAAAGCATTTTCGGCACTCATTCTGTCGGGAAATGATTTATACTGTGCACCTTTGAAATTCTCTATCTGCATCTTACAAGAATCCCATGTGCTGAAGACACCGACTTCCCTACCCTTCCAAACTACATAAAATTTATTCTTTGCCATTATATTACCTAATCAAAAACCTTATTGTTAATTAAAATCATCATCCTATACGTCCCCAATCGAAATCGTTAGCGAAACTCTTATTGAAAAACTCTTTCGTTATCTGATTCTCTGGATGCGACAATGTCGGGTCGCTGTCCAACAGAAGATTGACCATTCTTCTTGTATGTCTGATGATAGGCTCGTCTTTCACGAAGTCGCCTATTTTCATCTCTATCATTCCCGACTGTCTTGTGCCTTGAGTCTCGCCAGGACCTCTCAGTTGAAGGTCGGCTTCAGCAATCTCAAAACCATCGTTAGTGCGTACCATAGTCTCCATCCTTTTCTTGCCTTCGCCTGTAATCTTATGGTCAGTCACCAGGAGACAATACGACTGATCTGCGCCACGGCCCACTCTACCTCTCAGCTGATGAAGCTGCGACAATCCGAATCTGTTGGCGTTTTCTATCACCATGACAGAGGCATTAGGCACGTTGACACCGACTTCAATCACTGTCGTCGCAACCATAATATGCGCCTGATGTTTAATGAAACGCTGCATCTCGAAATCTTTATCCTCCGCACTCATCTGACCGTGCACCACACAAATTCTATATTCTGGTTCAGGGAAATCGCGGAGCAACGACTCATAACCTTCCTGAAGGTTGATGAGGTCCATCTTCTCCGACTCTTTGATAAGCGGATACACCACATAAATCTGACGACCTTCGGCAATCTGTTTCTTCATAAAAGAAAGTACAGTGAGACGCTGTTCCTGATACAGATGGACCGTCTTGACAGGTTTTCTTCCTGGAGGCAGCTCATCGATTTTAGACACGTCGAGGTCACCATATTGAGTCATGGCGAGAGTTCTAGGGATAGGTGTAGCCGTCATGACGAGAGTATGCGGCGGCATTTCTGTCTTCTCCCAGAAACGTGCTCGCTGCGCCACGCCGAAACGATGCTGTTCGTCAACGATACAAAGTCCGAGACTCTTGAATTTCACCGTCTCCTCTATCAGAGCGTGCGTACCTATTATAATATTGATATCGCCGTTCTCTAGAGCCGGCAATATATTCTTTCTCTCCTTTTGTTTGGTAGAACCTGTGAGCAGAGCCACAGTCACCTTCATATCTCCGAGCATATTTTTTATCGTCTCGTAATGCTGTGTCGCGAGGATTTCTGTCGGTGCCATCAGGGCAGCCTGATAACCATTATCGAGAGCTAGCAGCATCACCATAAGAGCTACTATTGTCTTGCCGCTACCAACGTCACCCTGAAGCAAACGATTCATCTGGAAACCGGTTTTCAAGTCGCTGCGTATCTCCTTGATGACTCGTTTCTGCGCATTGGTAAGCGGGAAAGGCAGATGCTCGTTATAGAATGTGTTGAAATAATCTCCTACGTTATTGAAGACGACGCTTCTAGTATTTATCTTTCTCTCTTTTTTGTTAAGAAGAAGTCGAAGTTGGAAAAAGAAATGTTCCTCATACTTAAGACGAGTCGTCGCAAGATGAATATCATTGCTGTTATTTGGAAGATGCACCTTATAAAAAGCAGCCTTCCTCGAAAGGAGTTTATCTTGAAGCACAAGCGACTTAGGCAAGTTCTCAGGAATCATCTCCCAAGTCTGAAGTACCAGAGTCTTTATTATCTTTGCGATTTGTTTGGTGCCGAGACCAGCATTACGTAGTTTCTCTGTAGTGTTATAGACACCCTGAAGACTCTCGCCGACCACTCTGTCGTTAGGGTCATAATCCTCTATGTCTGGATGAGTGAAAGAGAATCTATTGTTGAAGACTGTCGCCTTGCCAAAGAGCAGATATTTCTTTCCAGGAGCGAATTTATTCTTTATCCATTTAAGTCCTTTAAACCAGACCAATTCTATCGAGCCTGTCTCATCGGTGAAAGTAGCGCTGATACGTGTCATACGAGGCTCGCCGTGAGTCTTCATATTGGAGATGGTTCCAACGAGCTGATAATAGACGGTGTCGTCATAAATCTGATTTACCTTATGTATTTTACTACGGTCAACATATCTGAAAGGGAAATATTCGAGCAGGTCTTGAAACGTAAATATACCGAGTTCTTTATTAAGAAGCTCAGCACGTTTAGGACCTACACCTTTCAGGAATTCTATTTTCGTTTGAAGAATATCGACCATTTCTCAAGGATAAATTTTGGTTTGTAAAAATAGTAAATAATTAGGAATTTGGTATTAGTAATTAGGAATTAATTTGAGTCTAAAGGCAAATGACGAAAGACTAACGGCAAAGGGTAAAAACAAAAGGCAAAAGATATAAAATCTCTTGCCTTTAGTCATTAGCCTTTAGACCTTAGTCAATTAATATTCCCAAAGTTGTTGTTCGTAATCTATGATAGATTGTTTGATACGTTCTGATTCATTAAGAGCTTCCACACCTTTAGCGTAGTCTTTAATGTTACGGTCATAGATGTTTTCTTCTCTGTAGATATAACTGTCAAACATACGTTTGACGAATACTTCATCATAGCTTAACTGAGTTGCTGAGTTCTGACGATTGAAGAAAGGAGACTTAGCCAACAATCTGCGTGTTGCATCATTGTAAGGAACCCAGAATAAAGGTTCTGTCACCATATTACCATTTCCATCGTCAGCTAATCTAACAGGGCAGATAGCGATGATGCGAACCATCATTTGTGATCTTTGCTTATCGAAATACCATACTTCTTTAATGCGGCAACGTGTTACGTCTTCTGATTTGAGTTGTTCTTGATAAGCTACATCTTCCAATTCGCCTGTTACATCATTTAATCTTTTTGTTGTACCTCTCAATGTGGTATTTTCAACAATCTTGCTATATGAAATAGGGTTAATCAATTCGCCTGTTGAAGTGATTTCATCAGCATAAGCGACTATTTCACCTGATTTCAATCCATTCATAAGGACAGTGATGAGGTTTTGCCAGTTTTGATGAGGAACTACAGGGAAATAGAAACCTTGATTCATTTTTTGGTTGAAGTCTATTTCGCGCCATATTGTCTTTTTCCACATAACGTCAGCCTCTCTGATAGAAGGGAGATGTATTGGTTCTTTCACGCCTGTTGCATTTTCAACAAATAATCCATCAACAAAAGATTGATCTGTGATGTATTGTGCTGAAGCTTCTGACATACATAATGAGAAAAATCCCCAGAAACCGATTATTACAAATAATTTTTTCATTTTTATTTCGCTTAAGTTATTATTTAATTTCAACTACTATAGGTGAATCCAACAATCTTTCTTCACCGTCGGAGCCTTTAACTCTAATGTTAGTGAAGGTAAGGGTTTGGCCACGTCCTAATGCGTTGATATAGCTATTTACATCTGAATTGAACTTGCTTCCATTAGCTGTAGCACGTTTCAAGTTACCACCAACGACTGTCATGAAATCGTAAGATACTACAGTGTATTTATAACCTTCGAAGTCGAAGTCTTCCAATGGAACCATCAAGCCACCTGCTGCGAGAAGTTCTTGTTTGCTGAACAAGCCGCTTGTCTTGCCACCGATTTTAGGTGTTGGAGCTGGAACACGTTTGATACGGAAGTCATAATTTCCGAGAACTATTTTCTTGCCGTCGATATTTGTTGTTGCTGTAATAGTTGTAATATTTTCCTTACCAGGCATTACGAGATATTCACCAGCTTTAGTACCTTTTTTAATTGTACCGTTTGTTATATTCACTTGGATGTTTTCATTTGTCATACCAGGTGCTGATATTGATATTGGGTTCTCGAGGCCTCTATACATAACATTCATCTTGGTTGGAGACACTGTTGCTGATGGAGGGGCAACTGTGAAAGATGATTGGAATGGATAAGGTACTATCTCACCTGTTTCAGGGTCTTTCATTTCGATGATACCAGCGAAGTTCTGTTCACCTTCCTGTTTTGTAGGGATTTTGATTGTTACAACGCCATTGACACTTGATACAGTTTGGATTGCATTAGAATTTGCTTTTGAGAAGTCTTTTATTCCTCTAGCGAATTTAGCATCAAATTTTCTTTCTGTGTCAGTACCTGCGATATAAATCTGAGCTTCATAATCTTGACCGCTTAAGACGTAAGTTGTCTTAGGGAATACTTTTGCTTCCAATTTGTTGAATTTATAGTCGCTTGCGCCGATAGTCTTGAACAATACAGCCACAGCATCGAACTCAGCTGTTTGAACTTCAGCTATGATATTATTGATGATAGCGAATGCTGCTGGAGGGATGATGTGGTTGAAGTGTTGTTCTTCCCAACCGATTTCAACACCTGAAGCGTCATAATATTTCTCATCTGTTCTCAAACCGATATGGCTGTCATAGTCCATATTAGTCTGTGCTTCTATAGTGTTGATAATATACTGACGATATTCTTCAATTTTAGTTTTTAATTCTGTAGCCTTACCATAAGTAATCATCATGCTAGTAACAGCATCATGTTTATCTTTTGATTTAAGGTTTTCAAAATTTAATTCGTGATAGATACGTCTGTTCTTAGTTGGGTCAGCTTTTTCTGGATGAAGAATGACAACATCATCTTTCTTTTCTGGATTAAAAGCTTGTTCCTTAGTGATAAGATTATTTTCCAATAACAATTGGAGTTTCACTTCTGATTCAATATAGTTGATTAACTCATCTGTTTTTACACGAATCTCTTGAGCCTTATTCCACAAATGAGCTGTTTTAGCTTTATCTTTCTCATATTGCATCTCAAAAGTCGAGTAGTAGTCATCCAACTTTCTCTCTATACTTGATATAGATGTTTCAATACCTTTGTTTACATTGTTAAATGAATCGATAACTTCTACCGATACGTTCAATGCTAACAAGGCAGTCAAAACAAGATACATCATAGAGATCATCTTTTGCCTTGGGGTTTCTTTTGCTCCTGCCATCTTTATACTTTATTGAGTTAATAATTCAGCCTAATAAATTATCAGCCTTTAAAATTCATTGCAGAAAGCATACCGCCGTAAACCTTGTTAAGGTTTTCCATATTTTTAGACATCGATGCCATTTGAGCATTGATATTGTCGGTTGTTTTTACAGTAACATTAAGTTTTTCAATGTATGTTGACATTGCATTGCACAAATCATCGCTCTTTGTTACAACTTTTGCTGTCTTTTCGAGTTGTTCGTTGATAGTGCCAACTGATTTAGCTGCTTTATCCATAGCGTCAGCATAATTTTTTGTTGCAGCTACAGCATTGCTTATGTCAGCCATTTGTGAAGCGTTTTCGCTGAGTCTATTGATACCAGCGCTTAATTTCTCTAATGTTTCACTGCTGATATTTACACCGTTCAACAAACCATCGAGTTGACCTGCTGATTGTCTTGTTCTATTTTCAGCGTTTTTATTTGTTGGAGCATTTCCTTCTCCATGATACATTGATCTCAATTCAGGATATACCAAACTCCAGTCTGGTTCTACGTGAGGTGGTTCAAATGATGATAATATAAAGATTAAAGCTTCAACGCCCAAACCTACAGCCAACATAATATTAGCTACCGGACCTGGCAACCAGTGTGTAAGTTTAAACAACGCACCAATAAGCACAACAGCAGCACCAAAGCCGTAAACGTAACCCATAATAACTTTAAACTTTCTACTTTCCATTTTTATTTCTTTTTTATGTTATTTCTATTATTATTTTTCAAATGTTTTTTATAAATCAATTATATACTCTTGATGCTTTTGAAGGGTCATCACCTTTGTTACGTCCGAGATAAGGTTGGATACAACGGAAACCGATGTAACATTTTGCTGTATCTTGGTATTCATAAGCACGTGTTGAAACTTCCAAGTAGTATGCAATATCTTTCCATGAACCGCCACGGATAACTTTTCTCTTCATGATTTCAGGATCTTCAGCCTTAGCATTGTATGTATAGTTAGGGTTCATATCCCAAGCGTAGTTATATGACACTGGGTCGTAAGCGCTGTTTGTCCATTCAGCAACGTTACCAGCCATATCATATAATCCCCAGTCGTTTGAAGGATAGTGAGCAACGATTAAAGTTCTCAAACCGCCGTCAGCAATATAGTTACCACGTAAAGGTTTGAAGTTAGCCAAGAAACAACCTTGTGAAGTACGTGTATAAGGTCCGCCCCATGGATAAGGGTTAAGTTGGTTGCCGCCACGTGCTGCCCATTCCCATTCTGCTTCTGTTGGAAGACGGTATTCTGACAATGTTGTTTCGCCTTTTTGTGACTTGAGGTATTTATTTAATTTTTCTGTACGCCATACGCAGAATGCCTTAGCTTGATTCCAGTTGACACCAACAACAGGATAGTTGTCGTAAGCGACATGCCAGAAATATTTTTCTGTCAAAGGATCGTTGAATGAATATGCATAATCGTGAATCCATGCCAATGTGTCTGGATAAACATTGATTTGTTCACTCTTGATATAGACAGAACGGTCTGTCAAACCTTGTGGACGATTTGATAAACCAGCATTAAGATAATCGTATGATGTGCCTTCGTTAAATTCTTTTCTAGCAGCTGCTTGGAGGTCAATCCAGAAATATTGATAGAACAAATCTCTAGTATCTATTTCTTTCTTGCCGAAGAAACGTTCATGTTCTGGGAGATACATATCTTCCAAAGCGTCTCTTACATCTTGTTCTGGGCTGTTCCATTCAATCTTAGTTTCCCAATTGAGATAACCTGGATCATATATTTCACCTGTCTTAGGGTCTTCAGTGATACGGAAGCCTTCTATTCCAGCTTCTGCAAGTCTGTATCTTGCGATAGAGTCTCTAACCCAGTAAACAAATTCACGATATTCATTGTTTGTGATTTCGGTTTCATCCATGAAGAATGCAGATACTGAAATGGTTCTTGGCTGTACTGTATATCCTGATGTGATATCCTGTCCTCCTACACCCATTGTGTAACTTCCCATTGGAACAAACACCATTCCGTATGGATCTGGGTGATAGAATTGTTTTGCTTTCTTTCTGACACCAACTAATTCACCTTGATTGGTGTTGCTACATCCTACTAAAGTTAAAACTACTAAACTTAATACCAGTAATCTTTTCATCTTTATTTCTTATTACTAATTTTCATTGAGAATTAAACTGCAAAAATAAAAAAATATTATTTATCTTTTTTTTTATTTGTCTTTTTTTTATAAGTACCTGATACTGCGATATATTCTAGGAGACTTCTCCAAATTCATTTTGAACAGATAACTTACGCAAACTTCATGAGAACCTTGTACTGCAATTCCCATTGTGTTCACGTCATAAGAATATGAAATCTGTACATCCTTGAATTTAAATCCAACCATTGCTGCTATTGATTCTTGGTATCTGTAGTTGAGACCGAACCATACCTTTTCATTATAAAGCAGCTTCGCTCCTGCATTGATTTGTGTTGAAGCGATATCGCTCATCAAACATAATGAAGGAAGCAAAATAAAAACAGGATTATTGAATTGATATTCATAGCCTGCCATAAGATAGAAGGTTCTATCACCCATAAAACTTGCTGTTGTTCCTGCATTATCAACAAGCATCTTGCCCTTTGATTCAAAGAGGTTTGTGACAGACATACCGATATAGAATGTTTCAGGAACTTGCCAGAACAGACCGAAGTTAGCATCCAAAAGCATATCGCTTTCTTCTCCTGCAGGGATGATAGGGTCATTTTCTACATTAGGATGGAACTGACCAAAATCAACGGTACGATTTAACATATTGAAAGCCAAACCTATACCCAAAGTACCACCTCCAAGATCCATATGGAATGAATAACCCAAATTAACGTTGATGTTATCTTCGTATGCTATCTGATCTTTCATAATAGACAATGTCGCTCCACCTTGTAATACTTTCACAGGCAAATCTCCTGAAAAAAGCATTGTCTTTGGCGAAACAGACACATCGTATGTATTGTCTCTAAATCCAGTCCACTGATCTCTGTAGATACCCATTACATTTACGCCTTCACTGAGACCGCCGAAACCAGGATTGACGCTAGCATAAGAGTTACTGTAGTTTGTAAACATAGGTGCTTGTTGCGCCATCATTATTCCTGATATCGCAACAATTATTATGGTCAGTATGTATCTTAGCTTTTGCACTATATTATTTATTATTGTATTTAAACTTTATTTTTGTTAGTTTATTGTAGTTATTTTGTTAATGCCTATTTTTTTTACACCTTAATTAATAAGCATTATCTAAATAATTTCAGAATATCATTTCCATTTGCAAAAATCAATAAGGCTAATAACAAGAACAGACCGATGCTTTGAGCTATCTCCATGAACTTATCGCTTGGTTTTCTTCTTGTAATGATTTCATATAATAAGAAGAGAACGTGACCTCCATCGAGGGCTGGTATCGGCAAGATATTCATAACAGCTAAAATTATAGATAAGAATGCTGTCAATCTCCAGAAGGCTACCCAATCGAATGTTGATGGGAAGATGCTTCCTATTGAAATGAAGCCGCCGAGACTTTCATAAGCTTTGTTGCTAGGATTGAATATAAGCTTCAACTGTTTCCAATAATCGCTCAACTCTTTCCCTGTCTTACTGAATCCTTCAGGAATAGCTTGGAAGAATGTATATTCCTGTTTCTTGTATTCTAACACCTGCATTGCATAAACACCTAGTTTTGCATCACTAGCAAGTTGTATCTCAAATGTTAATGTGTCATTGTCACGTACAACACCAACATTAACGTTTTGGTCAGCATAATCTGACATTTCAGTCACAAACTCATTATAATAAGGAACATATTTATCATTGATACTTATTACCTTATCTCCTTTCTGCATTCCTGCTGCCTGAGCTACAGAACCAGGGATAAATTCACCGATAACAAATGGCATGCGGGATGACATCAAGCGTGTATCGGCATTAACGATCTTTGCCACTGCGTCTTCAGGAAGTTCTACTCTTACCTTTTCACCATTTCTCTCAACTTCGATATATTCTGAGTCTTCGAGCAAGAGTTCCATTTGAATCTGACTGAAGTTATCTATATATTTGCCATTAACTGACAATATTTTATCACCATCTTCGAGGCCGAGTTCTCTGGCTGTCGAACTTGTCTGGATACCGTATTTGTTAACTTCTGATGTTGGAAGATACTGAGAGCCTTGTGAGATGAGCAATCCAGTGAATATGATATAAGCTGTAATGACATTCATCACAACACCGCCTACCATCACGATGAGACGTTGCCATGCTGGCTTGCTTCTGAATTCCCATGGCTGGGCTGGTTTCTTCATTTGTTCAAGGTCCATAGACTCGTCTATCATACCTGCAATTTTGCAGTAGCCACCGAGAGGAATCCATCCGATACCGAATTCTGTAGTATCTTCGTCGGTACGCCAATCATCTGATGGCAAAGTACTTAAGTCTATTGATTCGTAAGTAGTTTCTTTTTTGTTTGTCACAGGGTCGATGCGTTCGTGTGTGATATATTTCTCAGGAACGTTTTTGCTGAAGAATGCGAAGCGCCATTTACCGTGAACTTTTTTACAGCGAAATAGAGAGAAATTTGGATTGAAGAAAATATAGAATTTCTCAACTCTTGTCTTAAAAATTCTTGCTGTTATAAAATGACCAAACTCATGCACAACCACTAAGATTGATAATGCCAATATGAGTTGAACTATTTTTATCAAAATAACCATCGAATATAATTTTAATCTGCAAAGATAAATAAAAAACTAATTTATTGAGTTACTCTCGAAAGAAATATAATCTTCAGGATTTAAAGGTGTTCCATTATACCACATTTCAAAATGGAGATGTGGTCCTGTTGATGTAGTGCCGCTGTTTCCATATAACGCGATTGGTTCTCCTGCACTAACGAAGTCGCCGTCATCTTTCAGCAAAACAGCATTATGTTTATACACCGAGAAGAGATTTCCATTATGTTGTATTCCAATACAATAGCCATTATCGACAGTCCAATCGGAATACACTACAGTACCATCAGCAGCTGCCTTGATAACGGAATTGTTATCAGCCACTATATCTATTCCGAAATGTTTTTCTTCTCTGTTGAAACGACTTGTGACTACACCTGTCATAGGGCTGAAGAAAGAAACAAGTTTATACTCTGCAGGGATATCGTTTATTATCTCATGCTTGAACAGATTGTTTCTTGTTTCATTCTCATATTCAAGACGGAACAAACTGTCTTCTCTTGATTTCTTGTCAGTTAAATTATTGAAGTTAGTGCTGCTTGATTTTGTCATAAGAGAGTTGATACTATCAGATTCAAAACCATCGCCCATTACGATTTTCTTTATGTTATTGATATATAAATCCTTTTGTTTGAACACCAACTCCATAGAATCAGCACGGCGCTCCATTTCATAGACGCGACGGTTAAGGCTGACGTCGGTATAACCTGGGATATATTCCCGCAAAGGCGTAAAGGCAATGAGATATGTCACCAAAACAATCAAAAGCACTGAAGATGCAATCACTATGTTCAAGAAAGCCAACAGAGTGAATTTGAAGTTAGCCTTCTCTTCATAAGTATCGTTGTTATAGATAACAACATGATATTTTTTCCTTAGTTTGCTTTCTGTTTCTTTTTTTTCTTTAGTCATAAATCATTGTTAATTAGACAGATTATATTTTTCAGGATGTTTTGCTGTTATTCCTCTGTAGAAACTCTCCATGAATTTCCAGTCTTCTTCATAATTTCCAGTAGGATAAAACATAGGTCCGAATCCGAGTTCTTTTTTCTTGAAGTCAAGGAATCCAAGAACGACAGGTACCTCAGCTTTTTCAGCAATATAATAGAACCCTTTCTTCCAGTTGCGAACCAGTTTTCTTGTTCCTTCTGGAGCTATAACGATGTTAAGGCAGTCATACTTCTTGAACATCGCAGCGACCTGAGTCACTGTATTGTTGTTTCTGCTTCTATCGACAGGCAATCCGCCCATTTTCACCAGCAGGGACTTCAAAATAGGGATATCGAAAAACTCTTTCTTAATGAGGAATTTGACATCCATATCAATAGAACAATACGCCAATCTTCCCAAGAGGAAATCGGCGATACTTGTATGAGGGGCCACAGTGATGACGCATTTTTTCACAGGGACAGAACCAACAATTTTCCATCCTAACATTTTTAAGGTTTTCTCACCTATCCATTTCCACATTCCCATAATCAAACATTTATATCTAACTTAAGTGATTCTTTTATGTCGAAAAGATTAGGGTTGTCGTTAGCCATCTTTTCAAACTTCTGTTTATCAGTATATAACACGACTTCTCTAGGTCGTTCCAAGAGGTCTTCTTTAAGTACAAATTGATTGTTATGCAGAGCTTTTTTGAGGTATTCATGAAGCGCCTGCATATTGTTAACGTCTTTCACCACGAGGATATTATCTATCTTGAAACGTATCTCCGATTTGCCGTTCATGACAGGCTCGCTGTTTTTTATTCCGGCGACGAAGACTGGCGACACATTCTGATAAGAAGCGACGAAGTCATTCCATGCCTTGGTAAGCTGTTCCTGAGAGAAATCATCGTTCCACACCTCCTCTGCCACTTCCTGCTTTTTTGGTTCATCAGCTGTAATGGAAATAGTAGCAGCCCTATTTAATCTACCAGCTCTAACGACAGGTTGTTGAGGCTGTTGAGGATTCTGAACTTGCTGACTTTGTACAGGCTGTTGAGGCATTTGAGGTTGCGGTGGAGCCTGAACTGGTTGACTTGCAGGTCTGTTGATTGGTTGACTTTGAACAGGCTGCTGAGGCATTTGAGGCTGAGGTGGAGTCTGAACTGGTTGACTTACAGGTCTGCTGATTGGTTGACTTTGAACAGACTGCTGAGGCATTTGAGGTTGCGGAGAAGCCTGAACTGCTTGTCTAGTCGCCTGGTTGTCTGGCTGACTTTGAGCCGGAGCTTGTGCGAAGCACATCTTCATCAGGCATATTTCGAGATGCAATCGTTTGTTGCTGCTGTTTCTGAAATTAAGGTCGCATTGATTTGCGAGGTCTAAAGATTTGAGGATGAAATATTGAGAACATTTCTGAGCTTGTTCTGAATATCTCATTTTCAATTGACGGCTCACTTCCATCATATCGACGAGGCGTGAATCTCTACCGAGGAGCAGATTCCTGAGATGAGTTGACAATCCTTGTACGAAATGCTGTATATCGAATCCTTTTTCCACCACATCATTAAGCAACAACAAGATAGAGTTGGTATCTTTTGCCAAGATGTAATCTACCATCCTGAAATAATATTCATAGTCAAGGACATTGAGATTATCGATAACATCTTTGTATGTTATGTTTCTTCCCGAGAAACTCACCATCTGGTCGAAGATAGACAGAGAGTCACGGAGAGCGCCATCAGCTTTTTGAGCTATGATATTCAAAGCCTCTTCTTCAGCTATGATATTCTCTTTCGCTGCTATGTTTTGCAGATGTTTGCAAATATCATCGACAGTAATTCTCTTGAAATCAAATATCTGACAACGTGACAATATTGTAGGGATAATCTTATGTTTTTCTGTTGTAGCCAAGATGAATTTAGCATACGCTGGCGGCTCTTCCAAGGTCTTGAGGAAAGCATTGAAAGCAGCTTGTGAAAGCATGTGAACCTCATCGATGATATACACTTTATATCTTCCCACTTGAGGAGGTATTCTCACTTGGTCCACGAGATTACGTATGTCATCAACGGAGTTGTTTGAAGCAGCGTCCAACTCATAAATATTGAATGAATTGGAATTGTTGAAACTTCTGCATGATTCGCATTCGTCGCATGCCTCCATATCAGCTGTTGGATTCATACAGTTGATGGTCTTAGCCATAATTCTAGCACAGGTCGTCTTGCCGACGCCTCTTGGTCCGCAGAACAAGAATGCTTGCGCTAAGGTATTGGTTCTTATTGCATTTTGCAATGTTGAAGTGATGGCTTTCTGCCCAACAACGCTGTCAAATGTAACAGGTCTGTATTTCCTCGCTGATACAACAAAATTATCCATGATGCCATTTTTTAATTCAAGCCGTAAAATTACAAGTTTTCTTCGAGAGTTTTATACTTTTTTTTATAAAAAAACACATTTATAACGCGTAATTATTTATTTTTGCATATTCGGATTATGTTGTCGAAATAAAAGGCAAAAAATCGAGTTATATTCGTTGATCAGTTTTTAAAAATATTAGAAAGTGTTGAATATCAGAAGAAGCAAATTAAAAAATATTTTACTCGGAATATTGACAATCATAGTGTTAACATCATGTTCCACAAAGAAAAACAAATGGAACAGAAGAGTTTATCACAATCTGACTAGTCATTATAATGTTTGGTGGAATGGCGACCAAAGTGTCAAAGAAGGTGAGAAAAATTTAAAAGAAGCCGTAAAAGACGACTACACAACCATTTTGCCAGTATTCAATTACGGAACCAAAGAAAATGCTTTGTCGCTCAATTCCAACATGGACAGAGCTATAGAAAAAGCCTCTATCAGCATTCAACGCCACTCAATGCGTTTCGGAGGCAAAGAATACGTCAACTGGATTGACGACTCATACCTCATCATGGCGCAAGCCAATTTTTACAAGCAAGAATATATCCCAGCACGCCGCACATTCGACTACGTCGTTAATTCATACAAATACAACGACATAACACATACAGCAAATTTATGGCTCGCAAAAACATATATTGAGACTGAACAATATGCTAAAGCAGAAGCTATATTACAGGCATTGATAGTAACGACATCACAGACTCCTAAAATGCCTAAGTATGTGAGAAACAACCTCGACTTAGTACTTGCTGATTTTCATATAAAACAAAAACAATATGACAGCGCCGTCAAATATCTGAAGAGCGCATTATTGAAAAACCTTGACAAAGAGACACGCGTAAGAGCGATGTTTATCTTAGGTCAGATTTATGAATATCAGAACGACAACAGAAGAGCTTCTGAACAGTTTGAATCCGTCATCAAGAAACACCCTAATTACGAGATGACATTCGAAGCACAGATGAACTTGGCCAAATGCCACGATTCAGGCGACACTGCATCCATCATGAAAATGTTCTGGAAGATGCTCGACGACACAAAAAACACAGAATATAAAGACAGAATATATTACGCGATGTCAGACGTTGCCTTAAGAGAAAACAACGAACCTCTTGGTATAAAATATCTCAGAAATTCTGTCGCAACAAGCAAAACAAACAACAGACAGAAAGTCAAGTCTTCACTGAAAGCAGCAACAATGTTGTTCGACAATAAAGATTACGTACTCTCTCAAGCATACTACGACACTGTAGTGATGACAATGGACAGAACATACCCAGAATATGACAGTCTCTTGAATCTCTCAGTCATCCTCACCGATTTGGTCGAGAGCCTTACAGTGTATCAATTACAAGACAGTCTGTTACGTCTCGCAGATATGGATTCTGTTTCAAGAAACAAGATTATTGCACAAGTGATTGAAGAATATAAAGCAGAACAAGAACGTATTCAGAAAGAGAAAGAATTACAAGAACAGCTCGCACTACTTGGCGGCAACGATAAAATAGCAACCCCTGATATGTCGAGCAGCACAATGCCAGGTTCTACTCCAAGCTGGTATTTCTACAACCAGACTTCATTGACACGCGGTGCGACAGAATTTAGAAACAAATGGGGCAACAGACAGTTGGAAGACTTCTGGTTCATCAAGAACAAACAAAGTATGATGTCGGAGGAAGAAGCACAACAGCAAGATCTTCTCGAATATTTCACTGAAGAAGAATTGGCTAATTTATCGAAAGAAGATATAGTAAAACTCTTGGAAGAACGTAAAGAAGGAGCTCCTGCTGACACTGCAAGATATCAGCCAACTGACATCGGATATTATTTGCAACAGCTTCCATTCTCAGCAAAACAAAAGGAAGAAGCCAACGAAATGATACTCCAAGCTTTGAACAATATCGGCTATATTTATTATGACAATCTTGAAGATTACAACAATTCTATAGATGCTTACACAGAACTCAACGAACGCTACCCAGAAAACGAACACGAATTGAGTTCATGGTATTACCTCTATAAAATGTATAACGAAAAGCAAGACAGAGAGAAAGCTGAATATTACAGAAACTTGATTCTCAACAAATATCCTGATTCTAATCAGGCTAAGATTATCATCGACCCTGAATATTTCATCAAGGAACAGGAAAAAGGAATGGAATCTACAAATTTATATTCAAAGACATTCGAAGCATATAAAAAGGGTCAGTTTCAACGTGTAAGAATGAATGTTGAAAAGGCACGTGAATTATGCCCAGACGACACCCTGTTAATGCCACGATTCGAATTCCTTGATGCAGTGTCTATCGGCCAGCTCGAGGTCGTCGATTCTATGGCATACGCTCTCTATCGTCTTGTACAGAAATATCCAGAGAGCAGCATCAAGCCTCACGCTATGGAGGTTCTGTTGAAAGCCAACGAGATGTATAACTTAGGTCTTCCTGTTGAGAGCGCTCGCCAAAAAGAAAAAGAGCCTGAGAAGGAATATCCTTACAACTACAATCCTAACGAAGAGTATTATGTTATGATCATATGCAACAGCAAGAGTGTTAGAGTCAATCCTTTGAAAGTACGTCTCAGCGACTTCAACAAGGAGAACTTCAGAATGCTGCAGCTTGAAGTAAAGAATGTATTGCTCAACAAGCAAGAGACAATCATAACTATTGAAGAATTTGAAAACAAAGCAAAGGCTGAAGACTACAAGACAGCCATGTTCTTGACCGACTATCTCTTCGGAGGCATCAACCAAGAACAATATAAAGTCATGTTGATTTCAAAGGCGAACTATCCAATATTCTTTAATAATAAGAATGTTGATGAATATTTAGAATTCTGGAACACAAAAGTGAAATAAAAATGTTAAAAAACAATAATATGAGTAGCAACGAAAGTCCTGCAAGAAACATTATAGGCAACGGCACTATAATAAAAGGAGAAATTGAATCAAACGGCGACATCCGCATAGATGGAAAAGTTATAGGATTATTAAAATCCAATGGCAAGATTGTCTTAGGACAAAATGGCGTTATTGAAGGTGATATTTTCTGTAAACATGCAGATTTGTCAGGCCGCGTTAATGGAACAATCCACGTTGACGAGCTTACATCATTAAAATCAACATCACGCATAGAAGGCGAGCTTAACACAAAACAATTATATATAGAGATCGGCGCAATCTTCACAGGTAAATGTGAAATGGGCAAGATTGACGCTCCTAAAGTAGAAGTAAAGAAATAATGAAATCTGCCAAAAAAAGATTTTTTATATCATTACTATGCCTTTTTGGAATATTGTGGGGACTGAGCATGCTGCTTAGCATATATATCCCCCAATATATCACACCACATTGGCATAAGCTTATGCTGCTTTTCTCTGTGGTAAGCGTTGTGATGTTTATCAAAACGACAAACATAAAAGCCAAAGGCGATACATATAAACTGACAAATTTCTATATGATAGCAACGGTAGTAAAACTCATCTCCTACCTTGCAATCATTGTCGTTTATGTCATAAACACACCTGAAGATAAAATACCATTTGTCATCACATTTTTAACATATTATCTATGCTTCTCAGTCTTTGAGACATATATGTTGATAAGAAAAAATAATAATAAAGATGAATAACGAGATTATCGGTTACGAAAGGATTGACAAGTTTAATCCTGAGAAATTAGAAAAGTTACAAGAACATTACGCAGCGATATTGGAATTGCTCGGCGAAGACATCACACGCGAAGGCTTGGAAAAGACACCTTTACGCGTAGCTAAATCGATGCAGTTTCTCACACAAGGATATAGCATGGATCCAATCGACATTTTATTGTCGGCACGTTTCAAAGAAGACTATCGTCAGATGGTTGTTGTGAAAGACATCGAATTGTTCTCCTTGTGCGAGCATCACATGATTCCATTCATCGGCAAGGCTCATGTCGCATATATTCCTAACGGCTATATCACAGGTTTGAGTAAGATTGCACGCGTAGTAGAAGCATATTCAAGAAGATTACAAGTCCAAGAACGTTTGACCACACAAATTAAAGAAGCCATCAACGACGCTTTGCATCCACTCGGCGTGGCAGTCGTCATAGAGGCACGCCATTTGTGTATGAGCATGCGTGGCGTTCAAAAGCAAAGCACTGTCACAACAACATCCGATTTCACAGGTGCTTTTGAGCGTAGCGAAACACGCGCTGAGTTCTTACAACTCATAGGTTCAAACTTACATTAATCGACAAACTAAACAATTATGATGAATCAATTTAACGGAAATTACAATCCACAAAGAAGCATGACACAAGACATGACAAGATCATTTGTGTCAAACGTGTTCTTATGGATGTTTGCAGCTCTCGGCATAACAGCAGCAGCTGCTTATTTATTCGGCACTAACGAAGCATTATTCAGCACATTAATACAAGTAACACCAGACGGTGCAGCCAGAATGAGCACCCTCGGTTGGATTGTGACATTCGCACCATTCATCATTGTACTTACAATGAGTGCAAGAATGCACAGAATGTCTGTTCAAAATACAGTAATATGCTATGTAGCATATTCTATCTTGATGGGTATAAGCCTTAGTTTCATCTTCTGGGCATATACAACAGCATCTATTTTCAAGACCTTCATCATCGCAGCCGGAATGTTTGGCTCAATGGCTATTATCGGATATACCACAAAAACAGATTTGACAAAATTCGGTTCTTTCCTATTTATGGCATTGATAGGAATCATCATAGCATCATTAGTCAACTTCTTCATGCACAGCGCTAGATTGGATTACATCATTAGTATAATAGGTGTTCTTATCTTCACTGGCCTCACAGCTTTCGACGTACAAAAGATCAAGCAAATAGGTGAAGCAGGCATCAACGACGGCGATGTTATGGCTAAAATAACAATTCAAGCAGCATTGACATTATACCTCGACTTCTTGAATCTGTTCTTATATCTTCTTAGATTCTTCGGTAATTCAAGAGATTAATACACGTTCCAAACTATAAACTATAAACTATAAACTATAAACTTTAAATGAAAGCATACGTATTTCCGGGTCAGGGTGCCCAGTTTGTTGGAATGGGAAAAGATCTTTACGACAAATTCCCTAAAGCGAAGGATATGTTCAAGAAAGCTAACGACATCCTCGGATTTTCTATCACTGACATAATGTTCGAAGGCACTGCCGACGATCTAAAACAGACAAAAGTCACACAACCTGCAATATTCCTTCACTCTGTCATCTTGGCAAAGATGTTAGGCGACACATTCAAGCCTAATATGGTAGCAGGTCACTCATTAGGAGAATTTTCAGCTTTGGTTGCTAATGGCACTATTCAATATGAAGACGGTTTGCGTCTCGTTGCTGCACGCGCCAACGCTATGCAAGCAGCATGCGAAGAAAATCCAGGAACAATGGCAGCTGTTTTAGGTTTAGAAAATGAAAAGATAGAATCAATATGCAACTCTATTAAAGACGAAGTCGTTATCGCAGCTAACTACAACTGCAACGGACAAGTTGTTGTTTCAGGCAGCCTCAAAGGCGTAGAAATAGCATGTCAACTTCTCAAAGAAGCTGGTGCAAAACGCGCTCTTCCTCTTCAAGTAGGCGGTGCATTCCACAGCCCTCTTATGGAACCTGCACGAGTAAAACTCGCTGAAGCAATACAAAACACCAAGTTCAGCAACGGCATCTGCCCTATCTATCAAAACGTCACAGGACAAGCTGTAAGCTCTCCTGACATCATCAAGGCTAATCTTATCTCTCAGCTCACATCACCAGTACGCTGGACACAGACAATGGGCAATATGATTGCAAACGGACTTACTGAAGTCGTTGAAGTTGGACCAGGAACAGTTTTACAAGGCTTATTCAAGAAAGCAGGCGTTGAATTGAAACTCTCCAGCGCAGAGATATAACAAACAAAAAAAAGAGATCGAATTGATCTCTTTTTTTTATTTCATTCATTTTCTTCCTTTAAACTCAAAGCCTAATTCTTCGACAGTCTTCTTTACGATTTCATCATTAGGACTTCCTGTCACGACAGCCTCTTTCTTTCCTAAGACAACTTCTACATCTTCAACATTGTCTAAAGCTTTTATTGCTTTTTCGACTGAGTTTTTACAATGATTACACGCCATTCCATCGATACGATAAACCACCTGATTCTCGTTGACGGTTTCTTCTTTCTTGAAAAATTTTAACATAAACGCATTTATTAAAAGTAATACTAAAACTATTCCTGATATTATCTCGAACCATGAAGCGCTTACGCCACCGTGCGACGCGCAATGTCCAGATGACTCACACAATGATGTTATTGTAAACCATTCTCTCGGCAAGAAATTATCTACAAACAAGCCGCATATTATTGAGCCAAAGATAATGGAGCCAAGGTAGAAAAGCAACTGTTTCCTTCCTAAGGATTTTCCTACCACCAACAAAGAAGCTACACTGACACCAGGACCTGCTATCAAGAGGACCAACGCTGCTCCTGGCGACAAGCCCTTAAGCATCAAGGCTGCGGCAATAGGGATGCTGCCCGTTGAACAGACATACATAGGAATGGCTACCAATAATACTATCAACATTGTGATGATGGATGGAAGGTTTAAATCGGTGAAGAAAGAATCCGGCACCAATAATGTTATCAATGTTCCTATCATCAATCCTATGACAAGCCATTTACCAATATTCTGCACCAAATCGATGAAGCTATATTTCAAAAATTTGATGAATCTGTTTCTTGTATTTTCTTTTGTCTCACAGGAACAATTCTGGCGTACGACGATCTCGTCTTTTGAGAACCATGTCGTCACGGCACCGCCTGCTATAGATGTAAGCAATGCAGCCAAAGGTCGCACTATAGCGAAAGGAAGCCCCATCATGGAATAAGTAGCGATGATGGAATCGACGCCTATCTGCGGAGTTGAAATCATGAACGAAACAGTAGCGCCTCGTGAGGCCCCGTCTTTTCTCAATGAGATAGCTGTCGGAATAACGCCACACGAACACAGAGGAAGAGGCACTCCAATCAAGGCAGCCAATAAGACTGACTTGAAATTCTCTTTTGCCAGATGCCTTTCAAAAAATGTAGATGGCATAAAAACGTGCAACAGACCCGCCATCATAAAACCTAACAGGAGGTATGGCGCCATCTGACATAACATATTCAAGAATGTTATCAAAGCATTTCCTAATTCATGATTCATAATACACAATTCAAATTATATAAACAAGAGACATATCAATGATAACTTGTTCAACTTGATATGTCTCTACAAAAATATTATTTTTTTATTTTACATTGCGAACTTTTGCCGCAGCAACTGCAATCGCTACACGATTTATTGTCGTCGCTACTTCTAAATTTTTTAACAACAGAATAAATCGTATATGCCACAGCTACACATATTATTATATATGCGATTATCGTTTGAGTCATTTTAGTAAGTTTTATTAGTCTTTAAAATAGTGAACCAATCTGATATATCAAGAATGAAACAATCCAAGCTATGCCAGTGTTGTAGAACAAAGTAAATAAAACAGCTTTCCATCCTGCTTCGCGTCTTACTGCCGCTATCGTTGCGAAACAAGGTGTCGATATCAAGACGAAGAGCATAAATCCGAACGCCACCAATGGAGTAAACAACAACTCACCTTCTTTTGGCCCTGATGTCCATCTTTGTGTCCTGACTTTTTGCACTAATGATGTTATACTTTCATCTTCATCTGATGCTTGTAACAATACACCTAATGTTGAAACTACAACTTCTTTAGCAGCTATACCTGTTACCAGACTGACACCCATTCTCCAGTCGAATCCGCATGGACGTACGACAGGTTCTATGACATGACCGAGACGTCCCATATAAGAGTTTTCGCTCAGCACGGCATCTTGTTGCAATTCAAGATTTTTTATCACGGCTGCCTTTTCTTCTTCTGGAATATCATTATTGTTTTCAACTAATTCTATTTCTTGTGCTAACATATCAGCTTTCTCTGAATGTCTTGGGAAATATTCCAACGCCCAGATGATGACAGAAGCGACAAGGATGACAGTAGCCATTTTTTGCAAATATTGAACGCTCTTATCCCAGATGTGTATCATTGTGTTACGCATTGTAGGGATACGATATGGAGGAAGTTCCATTACAAATTGTTCCGACAATCCTTTGAAGGCAGTCTTGTTCAAAAGAAGTGCTGTCAATATAGCTATTATAGCACCGATAAGATACACGCTCAGCAATATTATTCCTTGATTCTTATCGAAGAACGCTGCCACGAAAAGAAGATATACTGGAAGACGAGCGGAACACGACATAAATGGCAGCACCAAGGCTGTCACGATTCTGTCCTTACGATTTTCCAATGTCCTTGTCGCCATGATGGCAGGCACCGAACAACCGAATCCTATCAAGAAAGGAATGAACGACTTGCCATGAAGTCCTATCTTATGCATCAGGCGGTCCATGATGAAAGCGGCACGCGCCATATAACCAGTATCTTCCAATATTGAGATAAAGAAGAACAATATCAATATGTTAGGCAAGAAGACGAGTACTCCGCCGACACCTGCAATGATGCCATCGACAATCAAATCACGTAAGATACCTTCGTTCATCCATGATGCCACATGATTGCCGAACCATTCCACAGCACTTTCAATCCAGGCTTGTGGATATGCACCGATAGTGAAGGTGGTCTGGAACATAACCCATAAGAAAAAGATAAGTATTGGAAAACCTAACCATTTATTAGTGAGTATGTCATCTGCCTTATATGCCTGATTCTTAATCTTGCCGTCGTTCTTTCTATACGTCTCAGTCAAAGCACCTCTGATGAAAGCGTAACGAGCATTTGTCAGAAGAGTATATACATCTTCGTCGTAATCTTTCTCCAGTTCAACACGTTTCGCCGAAGCATTGGAAATGATTTCTTCTCCATTAGGAAGATTCTTGATTTCTTCCACTGTAGATTGAGTGTTTTCCAAGACGTTGATAGCAATATATCTGGAAGGATAAATATTGATGATATCCTTATTCTTTTCTATAAGTTTTTTAATAGGAACTATTGCATCTTCGATATCGCGCCCGTAGTTGATATGTATATGTTTGTTAAGATTTTTCTTTTCCTCATAAACATCGATTATGGTTTCAAGCACATCGGTGATTCCTATTCCTCTTACGGCAGTGGTCGGTACGATAGGGAAACCCATCATTTTTCCAAGAGCCTTGTAGTTGAAAGAATCGCCTTTTGCTCTCATTTCGTCATACATATTAAGAGCCATCACGATACGCACGTTCATATCGACGAGCTGCGTTGTAAGGAAAAGGTTACGTTCAAGGTTGGAAGCATCAACAATATTAAGGACTACGTCTGGATTGTTTTTAGTCAGATAGTCGCGGACGTAGCGTTCCTCTGGAGTAAACTCCGTTATGGAATAAGTGCCAGGCAAGTCAACGAGGTTGATAGTGTATCCGTTATGATAAAACGTTCCCACTTTAAAATCGACAGTGACACCGCCATAGTTACCAACTTTTTCATGTAAGCCTGTCGCATGATTGAAGAAAGAAGTCTTTCCTGCATTAGGATTACCGACGAGAGCTACGGTGATATTATTAGTCTTCTCTTTAATGACATTAGAGATGACATCTTCACTAACAGTTCCATTATAATCGGAAGAGTTCTTATCTACATCATCGATAGGCACGACTTCGATCTTGTTAGCCTCGCTTCTTCTGAGAGATATATGAGCCTGCATCACTTGATATTCAACAGGGTCCAAAAGAGGAGCGTTCTTGATGACTGTGACAATCTCACCTTTCACGAAGCCCAATTCCATAAGACGATGACGCAATCCGCCATGACCATTGACTTTAACGATGACACATTTTGTGCCTGTCGCCATGTCTGCTAAAGTTGTGTAACTTATATTGTTGTTATTTTCCATAGTGTCTTTTAATAACGATAGCAAAAATATACATTATATATATAAGGAAGAAAATTATTTTCAGGAAGACTAAAAATTATAATACCACCGCAAATCTCAACATTCCAACCAATGCATTGTCAACTTGGAAATCCATTCCTGCAGGATTAACAATATATTGAACATCTGGTTTTATGACGAAGTTATCTGTCACTTGATATTGATAGAAAAGCTCTATGGCTGTCTCCGCTTTCTTATCTGTTAGAAATACTGATGTAAATGCCAATCCCATCATATCGTCACCTTCTTTAGATAACACGCTTTCGAGATTAAGACCTGCGGCGATGTGGAAATAATTGTCGCATTTCATTTCACTATTAGCATAACTGACCTGCGCGAAAGGTTTCAGATTACGAGTCCCATTATTCCATACTTCTTGTTCGAAGTTGGCATAGACACCATATTTCTTCTCTGCAGTATGATAGAAAGCACCAAGTTCGTAAGTGCCGTTTTCTATAATATATTGAGCTTCACCAATGAATAAGGCTCCCTCATTTTTATTTATATTCCAATTAAGGTTATACTGATTATCCTCGAAAGAAGGAATTTCGCCATCATAGACAGCTGCTTGAACATGCCAGTTGTCGTTGATATCGAAATGAATCTCGGCGCCAAGACCTGTGAGAGGGAAAATAGCGACGCTCATATTTGAAGAAAGAGCAGGATGAATTCCGAAAGAGCTATTGACATATTCACCGGCAGCGTCGATAGATGCGAAGTTCTCGTTCATATCCTGAAGACCGATTTTAAAGCTGAATCTGCCTAATGACTGCTGTAACGAAAAATGCTCCATGAAAGCATAGTTGCCAGCTTCTATATTGTTTGCAACCTGATAGTCGCCGATAAACATTTCTGTTGGGACGATGCCGTGGGTGGTTCCGCCGCCTACATATAATGATGCACCTTGCCATAAAGTGGCGTCCATTCCTATTTTAGCGTAGCCCAGATAGCCACCGCCATTTTTCAAGCCGCCGATGTTATACAAGAAGTCGCCTGTATATTCAGCATTGAAATTCAACGATTTCTCTTGTGCATTAACATTATTAATTCCTAAGACAAATAAAATAATAAGTGATAGTAATGATGTTTTTTTCATAAATATACGTATTAAAATTTATGATGCAAAAATATCATTTGTTAAAGAAATACTAATTCCCATCATTTAGTGAAAAATGATAGAATTGATAACCATAAATGACTAAAGGCTAAAGACTAAAGGCTAAGGTCTGATGGCAAAAGACCGTTAGTCATTCGCCATTTGTCATCAGTCTTTATTTTGCCACAACGATTCCTAACTCCTTATTAATTCTAATTCTAAGGTCGTCGAGTTTCTTTTTCTTATGAAGAAGTATCATCTGATCATCGATGTTTGAAGTCTCCATAAGTTGTTTTGTCAGTTCATTGCGTTTCTCATCGATAATCATATCTTTGAATCTCAACAATGTTGTTGACACCATCTTCGACAACACGTCCTCTTCTGTCTTTACTTTGATATCATGCTTGCTCCAATTGTCAAGTTTATAAGGAGAAGAAAGAAGATTTGCTGCCAGTTCTGCTATCAGAGGATTTTCATTGGATGTAAAATATTGCTCTTTAGGCAATACACCTTCGTCGAGAGCTCTATCGAACACATCGAATACGAGTTTATGCACATCGTTCTTGAAAAGAAGGTCGTCATTTTTAAGATCATCGATAATTAAAGAAGCAACACTGATCTTATAAATCACAGGATTATTATTCTCATCAAAACCATTGATGTCTATCTCCTTATCGCCATATATAAGAAGCAGTTTTACCAACTCCTGCTCCTGATAGAATCCTATCGGCACAGTATCGGCAGGTGGAGTCTGTTGTTCTATCTTGACACCCTCTATTACGGCATCTGGTATCTCCTGTGAAGGATTATTCTTTTTGATTTTAGAACGAAGCATTTTATTAAGTTCGTTCATCAGCGACTGTTCTGATATTTCCATCAGTCGGCTGCACTCTTTAATATATGAAGCGCGATAGATAGCATCTGGAATCACAGAAATAGAACCCACAATATCTTTCAGCACCTCTGCCCTTTTTATAGGGTCGTTCTGAGCGTCTTTAAGAAGCAGTTGAGTTTTAAAGCTTATGAAGTCTTTTGCGTTATTGGCAATATAATCCCTAACCACTTCAATAGGATTATGTTGCACAAATGAATCCGGGTCTTCATCAGGAGGAAGAACGACGATACGCACATTCATTCCTTCTTCAAGAATCATATCGGTTCCACGTAAAGCTGCATGGATACCCGCGCTATCGCCATCATATAAAACAGTAATATTCTTGGTGTAACGGCTGATAAGGCGAATCTGCTCTGTGGTCAACGATGTTCCGGAACTTGCCACAGTATTTTCTATACCAGCCTGATGCATACTAAGGACGTCGGCATAACCTTCCACGAGGATACAATTGTCCAGACGACTTATCTCACTCTTGGCAAAATATATTCCGTAGAGTGTCTGGCTTTTGTTATATATTTCCGACTCTGGCGAGTTAAGATATTTCGCTTTAGTCTTGTCGCCGCTGAGGATACGAGCGCCGAATCCTATTACCTTACCTGTAAGATTATGTATCGGGAAGATAACACGACCCTGATATTTATCATAAGTCCTTTCTTCATTTCCTGAAGCGAGACCTACTTTTAGAAGCAGCTCTTTGGAATAACCGTTTTTTATAGCATATTGAACGAAGGTATCTCTTTGGTTAAGACAATAACCCAATTGAAACTTATCGATTATGGCGTCACGAAAACCACGTTCTCTGAAATACGACATACCAACGGCGAGACCTTCCTCATCATTCTTCATCGTTGAGGAGAAATACTGCTGCGCGAAGCTATTGACATTGAACATTCTCTCGCGTTCGTTCTGCGCCACCATCTCCTCTGGAGTCTGTTCCTTCTCCTCTATTATGATACCATATTTCTGAGCAAGGAAACGTAGAGCTTCAGGATATGAATAATGTTCGTGTTCCATAATGAAGCGTACCGAGTCTCCGGCTTTGCCACATCCGAAACACTTGAAGATACCTTTTGACGGCGACACAATAAACGACGGAGTCTTTTCCTTATGAAAAGGACACACACCAATAAGGTTAGCGCCTCTTTTCTTAAGACTGACAAAATCACCGACTACCTCTTCAATACGGACGGTGTCGAGAATACTCATTATTGTGTCTTGTGGTATCATCTAAATCTATTATTAAAAACAATAACCCAAACGAATGCTGAAACTCAATGCAATATCAGTATTCACACTATTAAAGAAATGCCATAGTTCAAAACCATGATGATAATAAGTCTCGGCAGGTGTTCCTGCTGCATAGCCGCCACCGACCCAGAAATCAGCGAGGAATCTCTTATGAACATATTGATAACCGAATGTTCCAAGAAACGCTGTTGACTTAGCCATGGTACGCATACCGTTAGCCTGACTATTATATGAATAATGTGAATAAACTATTTCAGGACGAAGATAAAATCCCATCAAAAATTTCTTCTGGTTCTCATTCATAAAGAACTTATGTCCATAGCGCATGGTAAAACCTTTTGGATCATTGTTGTATTTATCACGACCCGCACCTATAAGACTTGTACAAAACTCACCGCTCTGGCGTATATTAGCGAAAGCTCTCTCGTAAGATATTTTTGTACTACCGCTTATCCATGACAAAAAAGTTATCTTGAATGAATTACGATAATCTTTTTCAGGATATAATGCAGGCTGCTTGGCTTGCATACAATTCGATGCAAACAACAACACAATAAGTAATAAAACAGACTTTTTCATTTATAAAACCTTTCGCAAATAAATATCATTAAATATTATCTTGTAACTGCATTACTTCCGATAAATTATCCAAGGACTACAAAATTAACATTTTTTGCATTTTCTTTTAATGAAGCAGATAAATAAAATTACCTTCACCAGATGATATAAAGCCCCCTTCACTTGAATATTTAATATTCAAGTGAAAACTTTATATTAAAATCCTTGTTTAAATAAAAAATACCACTTTTCGCTCAAGGACGAGGCTTAATGCCTCAATACAAAATTATTAGGGGGTTTTACCAATGCAAAAATACAATTACTATTTTGATAATCAAATAAAAAAATAAAATATTTATCAACTTACCACTCATTCACACAAACGTCACTCTATCAACCTGTTAATAAGTCAATTCCTTTTATAAATCTATAAATTATATCTGTTTATTCAAAATAGCATATATATATACATTCGCTTTTCAACAAGCTTTCACAAACTTTTCGACATTTTTTACGACAATACCGAGCCTTAACTCAAATGCTTCTTCTGTTGCAAATCCGATATGAGGCATAAGCATTGTGTTGGACAAGTTCAACAAAGGATTGTTTTTATCAAGAGGTGGTTCAGTATCGAATACATCAAGAGCCGCTCCAGAAATTTTGCCGTTTCTCAACGCTTCCGCCAGGTCGTTGGTATTTATTATAGGTCCTCTCGCCGCATTGATGATTATAGCGGATGGTTTCATCATATTTATCTCTCTTGCTGTGATGAAATTACGAGTCTCTTCATTGAGAGCAATATGTAATGTTATAATATCCGACTCTTTTAACAAAGTCTCTTTATCTACCAAAGTAACACCTTCTACATCTTTATGCGTTCTATTCCAAGCTATCACTTTACAGCCAAATGCTTGAGCCAGTTTTGCTGTTCTTTGTCCTATCGCTCCAAGTCCTACAACACCAACCGTTTTATTTGAAATCTCTCTTCCCGGTGCCAATGACGGACCTTCGCAGCTTCTAGTAATCTTGTCATTTTCTATCACATGACGATACAAACCTATCATCATACATATAGCTTCCTCTGCAACAGCCTCAGTTGAATAACCTGCTGCATTGTTTACAATGATACCTCTTTTCTCACATTCTTTTAAATCGATGTGATCTAAACCCGTGAATGCAATAGACAGCATTTTTAAGTTAGGACAAGCATCGAAGAAATCTTTGCGCAAAGGCATATTGCTTTCGATGACAATATCAGCACCTGATGCTCTTTCTATATTTTTATCAGGACATCTGTCAGCATAAACAACCACTTCGTGTCCTAAAGATTTCAATAAGTCACATTCTTTTTCTATTCTTTCAACAGAAAGTCCCAAAGGTTCTAAAAATACTATCTTCATTGCTTTTCAATTTTAACATCGTACAAATATAATTCAAAAAGTCTATACGCCGTTGAAACATCAATATTTTTTAGTAATTCTATGATTCTGCCTGATCGTCATTGCTTGTACGGTCAATCATCATGAATTCATTCACTGTAATCTCAGTAAAATAGTTTTTCTTTCCATCTTTTTCATAAACTCTCGTTCGCAATCTTCCTTCCAATGCAATACGCTTACCTTTTTTAATTAGTTTCTCCGCCTGTTCAGCGATTTTTCCCCACGCAACAATGTTGTGCCATGAAGTTGTAGGCTCCAACTCATGATTATCATTATAAGAGTAATCCTTAGTCGCCAGACTGAATCTTGCCACTTTACGATTTGCTACTGTTTTAATTTCCGGATCCGAACCGGGACGTCCAATAAGTTGGACTGAATTTTCTAAGCTTCCCATATCTACTAATTTTTTGAGTTTAACGATGCAAAGATATTCCCAGCCTCAAAAATTAGTCGTATGAAAAACGGATAATATTTTAGTTAAGATACAATCGATGGATAATCAGACAAATACAAGATTTCAGAGCAGATGAAAGACTATTATTAAATCTAATATAAAATTAACAATCAGAATTTTCATCCTGATTTACAACAACTTATACTACAAAAACTCAATTTATTAAAAATTAACACTTTATAATCTGATAATCAATAATATATACTCTAAAGCTTGTAGTCTTGTGGTCTTGTAGTCTCGTTGTCTTTAAAAAAGGAGACAGAAATAAAATAGTTGCCGATTTTATGTGTCTCTACATTAATATTAGGTATGTTGAGGACGTTTTTTATTTCCTTCGTAATTCCTGTTCCAAGCATTTTAAAGACCGCTTCTTTCATTGTCCATAATCTATAGAAGTCTTCCGCTTGATTTTCAGAGTTTTGTAATTCATCAAACTCTTTTTCATTACATATATAATCGGCGAGACTTTCTTTATATGCTGCTATTTCTTCGATGTCAACACCAATTTCTTTTTGTGACAAGACGCAACAAACAGCAGTTTTACAATGACTTATATTAAAATGCCACTCGGGATAATTTTTCAGGAATGGTTTTCCGTGTTCATTATATGAAAATTCTGGCAGTTCTTTGAAAACACCTTCCTCTCGTAATGCCTTAATCAATAAAAGATATGCCAATCCATTTTGCACTCTGCCTTTTAAATGCTTA
This sequence comes from Bacteroidales bacterium, assembly GCA_045655965.1. GTDB lineage: Bacteria > Bacteroidota > Bacteroidia > Bacteroidales > F082 > Limimorpha. Next base: position 60,395 of record JAZOQH010000036.1, read on the forward strand.
TATTGCAACATCTTATCCTTTCTCCATTCAGGGAAAAAAGAAGTACATTTCTCAATGAAATCTTCATTAAAAACATCGATGTCTGTAACATAATAGATTTTCATTTCGCAAAAATAAGTTTTTTTTCAACCATGCTGCAAAATAATCTCGAACAATAGTATTATAATTTTGTTAAATGTGAAAAAACAACAACTATGATAGAATTACCAAAATTACCCTACAAGAGAGATGCCTTGGAGCCTCACATTTCTCAAAGAACAATTGATTTTCATTATGGCCAGCATCATGCTGCTTATGTAAAGAATCTCAATAATTTAATAGAAAATTCCAAGTTTGAAAACATGTCGTTGGAAGACATTATTAAAAATAGTGAAGGGTCTATTTTCAATAATGCAGCCCAGGTTTGGAACCACACTTTTTATTGGCATTGCATGACGCCAGAAAAGGACGGTCATCCACAAGCGCTCCTCCTTAAAACTATAGAACGTGACTTCGGCAGTTTCGACAACTTCAAGCAGATGTTCATCAAACAAGCCGCTACGCTCTTCGGTTCTGGATGGCTTTGGCTAGTCTGCGACAAAGAAGGAAAGCTGTCGCTACTGCAAACCAGCAATGCCGAAACACCTTTAACCAATGATGAATTGCGACCTTTATTGGTGTGCGACGTATGGGAACATGCTTATTATCTTGACCAACAAAACCTCAGACTTGCATATCTTAATGAATTCTGGCAAATAATAAACTGGAAATTCGTAGAAAAGAAACTAGCAGAAATTTAAAAAAATGACAAGACACTTATTTAATAGGTGTCTTGTCATTTTATATTATTCCCATTTTAAATCACCATTTTATCAATTCAGCATAAGTTTTTATGTTTTAGATATTTTTAACATTGAAAACGCAATTTTTCATTCATTTTTTTCGAAAAATAAACTATATTTGCATAGATTTTTCAGAACAATTTTTACCATTTGATCTGAAACCTTAAAACTCTATTTTGACTTTTAACAACTATTTATAAATATTAAATTCGAAAAAAATGAAAAAAGCTTTACATTTAATGTTGGCATTGGCTCTTTTTGTATGCGGTTTCAACGTAAACGCTCAAAGAAACGCTAATCACAACGTAATGACATCAGTTGAAAAACAAGATGCTAAAAAAGAAACTCGCGCTCCTGAAGTAAGAGTAATGGATGTAAAAGGTGCTGCTATCACAATCATTGATAGCAAATACCATTTCCCATACGACATTTCAGACAACAAACAACACGTAGCTATCCAAGCTTTCGGAGAATCAGAAAGCTACTATTGGTCAGAATCAACAGGTATGATTTATATCAATGGTACAGTCTTCGCAGTATCAGACGACGGTATCGTTTCAGGCTACTACACTAACGAGCAAGGCGTTTCTGTTGCCGGCTTATGGTACTCAGATGTTAAAGAATGGCAATTCTTAGGCATGAACCCTGACTATCCAGAATTCTTCTTGGATATGGACAACCCTGACTACAACGGCGCATGGGCAATGTCAAACGACGGTCTCAATGTTGGCGTTATGCAATTCACAGCCGACTGGGAAACATCAACTTATATCTGGAATCCAAACGATGGATACACACAGCTTCCTAACGGAACTTCAACACAGACAAGACCTAACGGCATCAGCAGCGACGGTAGCGTTGTTGTTGGTCACGGCACAGACGAAATAGGTTATTGGACTGTATGTTACTGGAAAGATGGTCAGATTTATACTATCGATAATATATATGGTGAAGCTATGAATGCTTCTCCAAGCGGAAGATACATCTGCGGTTATGTTGACGGCATGGAAGGTAACGCTTTCGTTTATGATATCGCTGGCCAAGAATTGACACAAATCGCTAACACTCTCGAAGTTGGCTCATCATTATCAGCAACATGCGTAACAGACAATGGCGATGCTTTCGGTTATATGGCTGGCGGATTCCCTCCAATGCCTGACATGAGAAGAGCTTTCGCTTACGTGGGCGGCGAAGTAATGTATTTCAACGATTATTTATTAGCTAATGGCGTTGGCGAAGCTGAATCTTGGACTATTTACAGCATCAACAACGTAACAGCTGACGGAAGAACTTTCATCGGCGCAGCTAATATCGACGGCCAAGATTGCTCTTTCATCATCACTCTTGAAGAATCATTATGCGATGGCCCAACAGACTTGACTTATTCAATTCCAGAAAACGACTATGACAACGTAGTCCTCAACTGGATAGCTCCTGCTGATCCTGTCGACGTAACATACGAAATCTATACTGGCTATTCAGCAACAGAACCAATCTACGCTGGCATCACAGAAACATCATTTGAAATTGAAGACTTAGAACCAGGCACATACACATTCTTAGTTAGAGCTAACTGGGGCGGCGAATGCTTGTCAAACGGTTCTAACACAGTAAAACCTACAATCTATCCTTGCGCTGCTGAAAACATGTGTGAACTTACCTTCACCATGATTGACGAATACGGCGACGGATGGAACAACGCTTACATCCAAATAGTTGGTACTTTAAGCGACATGGTTTATAAAGTTGAACTCAAACAAGGCGGTAGCATCGAAGAACCTGTAGTATTAGTTCTTCCATTATGCCACGACACTTATACCTTCACATGGGTTAAAGGCGAATGGGACGCAGAAATCGGTTTCTCAATCGCTTTAGAAGGTGAAGAAATCTATAAAGTTGATATCGCTGGCATCACTGACACATTCGAATTGAACTTCTTAAACTACGAAGTCAATTGCGCAGCTGACGTAAATGAAATCACTGCAGAAGATAACATCGACATCATGCCTAACCCAGCAAGCAACTATTTCAACATCGAAGGCGAAAATATCGTTAATGTTGAAATCTACAATGCTGTAGGTCAAGTTGTTGACATCATCAACGTAAACGGCAATAACGCACAAATCAACACAGAAAACTACAACAACGGCATCTACTTCGTAAGAGTTCTTACTTCTGACGCTAACGTAACAGTTAAAAAAGTTGTTGTTTCTAAATAAGTATAATTGATTATAAATCAATAACAGGAAAGCGACCTCTGATTTAGAGGTCGCTTTTTTTGTTGAACACCATCCTCAAGCAAGGCGAAAAACAGTATCTTTGTAAAATACAAAATGATATTAACTAATAAAAAATCTAAACAATGAGAAAAACATTACAACTAATCATTACGATGTCATTGTTTTTATGTGCTATAAATTTAAATGCACAAAATGACAATGCTCCTAAAGTAAAAGTCACAAAAGAAAGAGGTGGCATCGTTATTCAACTCGACAATCAGTATCATTATCCTTACGATGTTTCTGATAACGGACAACATGTTGCAATCCAATCTTTTGAAGAAGGCGTAAGTTTCTATTGGTCAGAAGCTACAGGTTTAGTACAAATTGACGGATACGCTTTCGCAGTGTCAGACGATGGCATCATCGCCGGTTATTTCCTGGAACCAACATTAGGCGTTAATGCTGCAGGTTTATGGAGCCCAGAGACAAGAGAATGGACTTTCTTAGGCATGAACCCAGACTTCCCAAATACATTAGATCCATCTTTTATGGTCGATTACAGCAACGCATGGGGCATGACAAACGACGGCTCCACATTGCTCGTAATGCATACCGACTCAAACTGGAACTCCCATTCTTATTTATGGTCAGAAGAAAATGGTTATGTGAGACTTAACACCAACAGCTATGTCTCTTCAAGAGCCAATACCCTAAGCAACGACGCTTCTGTTGTTGTTGGTCACAGCGTCGCTAATATGGGTTGGCTGCCATGCTACTGGATTGATGGCGAATACAATGACTTTGGCGAAGACGTATTCGGAGAAGCATTGGGAGTTTCAAGCGAAGGCACTTATCTCTGCGGTTACTTAGACGGAGCAACACCAGCTGCTTTCACTTACGACGTTGTCAATGACGAATTTACACGAATCACAAACACTCTTAGTGAAGGCAATGCAATCTCCGCTACTTGCGTCAACAATTTAGGCGAAACATTCGGATACTACGCTATCTCTTTCCCTGCATTCCCTGATACCAGAAGAGCTTTCGCCTTCGTTGGCGGCGAATTAATCACATTCAACGATTACCTTTCAATGAACGGAATGGGACAAACATCCGACTGGACAATTTATAGCGTAAACAGCGTGACAGCAGACGGCAAAATATTTTCTGCAGCTGTCAACATCAGCGGCGTCGATTATAGCATTATCATCATCATGGAAGACTCTGAATGCGAAGGCCCTGAAAACTTGTCATATACAATACCAGAAGAAGATTACAACAACGTGACATTAACATGGGAAGCTCCTGAAAATCCTGTCGATGTGACATACGAAATCTACACAAGCTATACCGCCGACACTCCTTTATACGATGGCATAACAGAAACATCATTTGAAATTGAAGACTTAGAACCTGGACAATACAATTTTATCGTCAGAGCAAATTGGGGCGGAGAATGCTTGTCATCAGGATCTAACAGCGTTAAAGTCACTATCAACGCTTGCGCTGAAGAAGATATGTGCGAACTCCGTTTCGAATTATCCGACTCTTTCAACGACGGCTGGAACAATGCTTACATCGAAATAATCAGCGAATCAACAGGCATAAAACATGAAGTCACATGCCCTTTAACAGAAGATGATGTTTATGAACAAATCTTAAAACTCTGCCCAGACAATTACCTATTCACTTGGGTCGCAGGTCAATACGACTATGAAATTTCCTTCAAAATCTATTTCAATGATGAAGTAATTTTCAGCGTAGAACGTGAAGGCATAGATGAAAACTTCGGACCATTATTCTTGGAATATGACATCAACTGCGGCACATCTGTAAACGAAATCACTACAGAAGATAAAATCGATATCATGCCTAACCCAGCAAGCAACTATTTCAATATCGAAGGCGAAAATATCCTTAATGTTGAAATCTACAATGCTGTAGGTCAAGTTGTTGAAATTATCAATGTAAACGGCAGCAACGTACAAATCAACACAGAAAACTACAACAACGGCATCTACTTCGTAAGAGTTCTTACTTCAGACGCTAACGTAACAGTTAAAAAAGTTGTTGTTTCTAAATAATTAACATTAAGAAGTTATTTATTATTAACACTTTAAAAATCTATCAAGGTGATTCCTGTAATGGAGTCACCTTTTATTTTTAACACTTTTTAACATAGAAAAGTCGTATTAATTTCTTAACTTTGCAGAAGTCATAACGACAATTATTTTGTTTCAACTTTGATTATGATTAAGATAAACGATAAAATAAACGAACGCCTTCGTCCTTTTATAATAATAGCGATTTGCTATATATGTTCTATTTTCTCTATCAGATTGATAGACATAATATTTATAGGAGGATTTTCTGAAATAAGCAGTTTCGCCGGCCTGATTTACGGTAATCTGACGAGCGCTTGTTTTATAAGTTTTTGTGTGTTTATCATATATCTAATTCTCTATAAATTTTCAAATAAGAGCGCTACTTTCACAGCAGCGCTCTTATTTGGCACACTGGCAATAACTGAAGCTGGACTTATGATATACCATAAATCAACTGGAATATTGATGGGTAACGAATTGATAAACCGGCCTTTATGGGAAACATTATTCACAATAAAATCCGTCCTTAACATCTGGATTATCTTAGGCACAATAGCATTAATTTTATCTTTCATATTCATATCACTTAAATTATCCAAGAAAAAATTAAGCAAAATCGTGACATTTGTCACCTTAATATTAATGGTAGAATCTGCTCCATTATTCTTCATAATAAAACCTAATCAAGATAAATATATAGTTAATAAAATATCATATTGCATACATTCTTGTTTTATTGATGATGAAAATAACAACTTCAACACCAATAAGATAGAATACGACGAAAATCAAATCGAGAGATACAAGAAGATATATCCCGAAAGAAAAGTCTATGACTACAAATATCCTTTGGAAAGAAAAGACGATACTGAAAATGTATTAGGACCTTTCTTCGAAAAATCTAACAAGAAACCTAATATCGTTATAATTGTCGTTGAGTCATTGGATTACAATCTTTTCGGGCAAAATGAATATGGTTACACCTTCACTCCTTTCCTAGATTCGTTGTCGAAACATTCATTGTTATGGACCAACTGTCTCTCGACGACACCTCGCAGTTTCGGAGCAGTCCCAGCCATCACAGGTTCTGTACCTCACGGATTTATGGGATTCCAATTCGGCGATATTCCTGAATACAATTCCTTATTTAGCGTCTTGAAAAACAACAACTACGCAACAAATGCATTCTATGCCGGTGAATTCTCCTTCGATAAAGTTTATGATTATCTTGTGACACAAAAAGTAGATTATTTATCACCTTTCTATCAAGAGTTTACGAAGAAAGAATCTAAAAAATTCGATTACACTTATTGGGGATGGCACGATAAAGTCATGTTCGACAAAAGCATGGAAGTCATTGAACAACGTGATAAGACAAAATCCAACTTCGACTTGTTCATAACAATATCTCAGCATGATAACAAACTGAAGCTCAACAGCAAAGAAGAGACAGATTTATATTACAACAAAGTCAGAGAAATAATTTCAACATTGCCAGAAGAAGAACAAAACAAGAAAAACGAAATAATAGGTTATCTGGCAGCGACTCTTTATGGCGATAAGTCAATTGAACATTTCTTCAAAAGATATAATGAATTTTACGATGATGGAAATACAATCTTCATCATTACAGGAGACCATAGTTTCAATTTAAATCCATACAACCCATTAGATTCGTTCCATGTTCCTTTGATTATATGGTCGCCGATGTTAAAAAAATCGCAGCATTTTAAATCGGTGGTATCACATAACGACATAGTTCCAACATTAAATGCTTTGTTAAGAGACAATTACAACATGAAAACGCCAAACAAAATCCATTGGATGGGTGGCGAACTCGACACTATAAGCGAATTCCATTGCGACTTGAAAACCACTTTCTTAAGATATACCAGAAAAGTGTTCGATTGCATATATGGAAACTATTATTACCTGGATATGGATAACTTACCAAGAGCATATCTGGTAAAAGACGATTTGGAACTGGAGAGAATCAACGACAAGGAATTAGTTGCAGAAATCGGAAAAGATTTTGAGACAATAGTTTACATCGACAATTATGCATACTTGAATGACAGAGTCACAAAAGATCCGCTTTATCCACAAAGCAAATTCAATGTCATAAAAGAATTTGCGATAGATTCCGCTTATTGCGCTTCGCTTTCCGAGAAACCAAGTGTCAAGAAACCTACAAATACGAACATCTTATCAACTGAATTGAATAATAAATGTAAGGAAATCAAGATTGTTGTAACCGCCGATGTGAAATACACTGGAGAAGTGACACAAAGCAGATTTATAAGTCTATGTCTAGATTATGCCTACAATAAGAATTCCGTGATTTCCCATTCAGATTATATCAGCAAGCTTCTGACAGTAAAAGATTATAAACCCAACCAATGGATGAAAATGGAGTTTATCAAAACGATATCTGTCAACGACTCAGAAAAAAGTAAATTAGATATCTATTTAAAACCTACGCATACCGACAGTTATTGGAACCCAGAACATACCATTACGTTAAAAAACATTAACGTATCAATATTAGGTTCTTAAAAAATATTAATAATCTATTGGTGTAGGATAATCGACGAGGACAGCCTTTACGCTTTTATTTCTGCAAATCTTCTGTGTAAACTCTACGTTTTCAGGAGTATATTTTTTAGGAGTATCCCAAAAGTGAATATTCTGTTCAGGGAAGGTGTCGCATAAAAGAGGAAACATTCTATATTCGCAGCTTATCGCATCAGGTTGCAGATACTCGATTTGCGAGCGGATTTTCTGCATCAAGGAAGCCGTATCCAACTTCGACCAATAAATATTATCGACCCATAACATTGTAAAAAAGTCCTTCTTCTTTCCAATCATAAGAGCTTCAATGTCTCGGCTTTCGACAAACATGCGGTCTTTTATGTTATATCTTTTTGAGATAGTGTCTAAAACAACAAAAGCACCTTCCGCGTTTTCTGCAGTAAGATTCTTAAAGTCAACCCAAAACGCCATTTTACTTGGCTCATCCAAATATGCGAACCATCTATCTAAATAAAATTTATGTACTGTATCTTTAATAGATCTTCCGATGAAGATATTATCTATCTCAGGTGAATATATCACATCGACTTCAAGTCCATCGAAGACGCCTTCGAGTTCTTTAGCAGTATGTTTGGAATAAACGCCGTGTTTCCATACTTTAGATTCAGGATAGTTGAAAGTCTTCTTTTTAGGTTGAGATTTTTCGCAAGAAACGAATGATAAAACAAGAATAAATATGACGAAAAACTTTTTCATTTCCTTATTGTTTTAAAATATAGATTTATGTTTAGCAAAGATAATTTATTTTAACAAAAATCAATACATTTGCATCACAAAAAGGTTTAGGCATAGTTTGAAAAATAAGGCTTAAAATGAACATTACAGAAAGATCCGGATTGATACTTGAAGGTGGAGGTATGAGAGGCGTCTTCACATGCGGCGTTTTAGATTGTTTTATGGATAAAGGCATACGATTCCCTTATTCTATCGGTGTAAGCGCAGGCGCATGCAACGGACTCTCTTACATCTCAAACCAAAGAGGCAGAGCGAAATACAGCAACATCGATTTGCTCGAGAAATATAATTATATCGGGATAAAATACCTCTTGAAAAAAGGCAACATCATGGATTTTGATTTGTTGTTTCATACTTTCCCAAATGAAATCTTGCCTTATGACTACGAGATGCTGGCCAATTGCAAGGAACGTTACGAGATGGTTACGACAAGCTGCCGCACAGGAAAAGCATGTTACTATGAAGAGAAGCACGACGCCAACAGAGTAATCGACATTGTGAAAGCATCGAGCAGTCTTCCTTTTGTCTGCCCTATTACATACGTTGACGGCGAGCCTATGTTAGACGGAGGCATAGCAGATTCCATCCCTATCTTAAGAGCGAGAGAGCTTGGCTACGACAACAATGTCGTTGTTTTGACACGCAACAAAGGTTACAGAAAGTCGGAAAAAGAAATTAAGGCCGCATCATTGTTTTATAAGGAATTTCCTGCTTTGCAAGAAGCCATTCGTCAGCGCAACAAGATTTACAACCAGCAAATCAATATGATAGAAGAACTAGAGGCAGCTGGAGAGATAGTTGTCATCAGACCAGAGAGACCTATTGAAGTAGGACGAATGGAACGCGACACCAAGAAATTGCTGGCATTATACGAAGAAGGATACAACATAGCAATGAGGAATGTGTAATTAGGAATTGTAGATATTCATTAAAAAATCTTTTGTCTTTAGTCTTTAGCCTTTAGTCTTTTTTTATCTTTGTACAAAATTATGATTATGAATTATTATCCTATAATAAAACTTCGCAAAGGCAAAGACGAGGCCGTAAGACGTTTCCATCCTTGGATTTTCTCAGGCGCTATTGAATCAGCAGCTGCTGATTTACAGGCAGGCGACATTGTGACTGTCGTGGATTATAAAAACAATATCCTCGGAACAGGTTTCGCTGAAGCGGGAAATATCGCCGTTAAGATATTGACTTTCGACAACAGAAAGATTGATAGATTCTTCTGGAAAGAACGTCTCGCCAAAGCCTTCGAACTTCGCCAATTGATGGGATTGACAGATAATGAACATACCAACTGCTATCGTCTCGTTCATTCTGAAGGTGATAATCTCCCAGGACTCATAATCGACATTTATAACAAGACAGCCGTCGTTCAGGCTCAGACTGAGGGCATGGCTCTCAATGTTAAAACTATCGCTGAAGTCTTGATGAATATTGATGGTTTGAACATCAATTCGGTATACAACAAGAGCTCCGAGGCGATGCAGCGCATGGGCAAAGAGGCTGTGGAAGACGGTTATCTCATAGGTGAAAATTCTGATGAGTTCGTATTGGAAAACGATTCTAAGTTCTTCGTTGACTGGGAAGGCGGTCAGAAGACTGGTTTCTTCCTCGACCAACGTTTCAACCGTGATTTGGTGCGCCAACTCGCAAAAGGAAAGAACGTCCTCAACACATTCTGCTACACAGGAGGTTTCTCCGTGACAGCTCTTAAAGGCGGTGCTAATAAAGTCGTCTCCGTCGATTGTTCAAAGAAAGCTATCGAAGCTTGTGAAAAGAACATCGCTCTCAACGGATTCAGTGTGGAAAATAATCCAAGCGTCGCTGAAGATGCGAAGCTATTCCTTCAGAATATGAAGAAAGGCGAGTTCGACCTTATCATCCTCGACCCACCGGCATTCGCCAAGAATCATAAGTCATTACATAGAGGTTTGCAAGGCTACAAATTCATCAATCTCGAAGCGATGAAGAAGATAAAAGAAGGCGGACTCTTGTTCACTTTCAGCTGCTCGCAAGCCGTCGATAAGGCTCAGTTCCAAAGTATAGTGATGGCAGCAGCTATCGAAGCAGGACGCAAGGCGCAGATAATATTCCAACTCGACCAGCCAGACGATCATCCTGTCAACATTTATCACCCAGAAGGCGCATATCTTAAAGGTTTGGTTTTGAAGATTGATTAAAATAAAAGGTAATGTTGACAAAATTTTGTCAACATTACCATATTATTTTAATTGTTAATAACAGAAATCTTCTTTGTCGTAACATTTCCGCTATTATCGTAAACATTGATGAAATAAATTCCAGATTTATATCCTGAAACATTGATTTCTATTTCATCTGATGCGTGCTGCGTTCTTTCATCTATTTCTTCTACCATCATTCCTAAACAATTATAAATTCTAACAGCTGACAGATGATGGTTGGCAGCAGACAGTTTGACAATGTCTTTTGCCGGATTAGGATAAATTTCAAATGCGTCTTCTTCAATCTCATTGACGTCGGTTCCCACCTCTAATGTAAAGATATGAGAAGCTTTAGCCCCAAAATCTCCATCACCATCAATAACGACATTACCATGACCGTCTATTATCTTGTAATATCCTTCACCGAAGTCGCAGCATATTCCATTTCTTGCAGAATCTGATATGATGAATCTTAAACATTGATTCAATGGAAGTTGAAGAGGTATCTCATGTAATTCCGTAGCTGTAGGTTGTCCGAAGAAATAATCGTATGGTCCGCCAGATGTTATAATATTATCTCTGTCATCAACAATCTGCCAAGTCGTCTCGCTGCCAAATTTATCTTGCATCAATTCTAATACAATTTCGTCATTTTCATTCTCAACGTATATTGCATGCCATTCATCACGAGTGATTGTTATTGTATTTGAATGATTGAAAGCAATGCCGTTAGCTTCAATAATATTAAATTCGATTTCATGAGTTCCTACCGGCACTTCCATATCAAACTCAATTCTTTCCACGTCATAAGATGCTATATTGCCAGTCCATTCATATTCGAATGTATCTCCATTATCAATTTTCATCAACATCTTTATTGACGTAAGTTCATCCAATCCTCTATTTATCATGTCAATGTTAAATGTCCTGTAATTAGAACACAAATCCGGACGTTTCTCTGTAACCATTTCAAAATGAGGAAAAACATTGTTCTGGCTTTTTATTAGTAATGGCAAACGGCAGGAATTCAATATAGGAAACGATTTATACGAGTTCATTTGGTTTGTAACAAAAGCGATAAATCTCAGATGATTGATATTGACTTCTACGCCGTTTGGTTCACCTATTATTTCAGGAATAGTGTACTTGTATGTCTTGGTTATCAAAGTACCTTCTGTTGTTGGACTTATCTCTTCGCCCCATGTCGGAGTAATGATATCGCGAAGGATACTCATGTGACAATATAGGCCATCTAAATATTGTTCCATATTATTCTCACCATTACTTTGTGTACCCCATATACTGTCTTGCAACATGGCTATAGTGAGATAGTTGGCATCAACATTACTATCGTCCGTATAATAAACTTCTACCGTTATGGTTGCAGTCCTGCTTGTTTCATCAATAACGACCTTGCCGCCAATATTACACAATGCTTCTTCATTAGTTTGCTCATAAACATGTTCTATTACAAAACCACCTCCATTGTTAGTGCATCTGTTTACGATTCCGTTGGGAAGACCTGAGCCTGTCAGAGCATGATAGATGGTCTGACCATCAATAGTTTCAAAGTTAGGATACGTTATAATTCCATTCGGGTGAATATACATTGCATACACTCTTCCAGGATAACTTCTCATCAATTCGTTTATTGTTACATGTGATGAAGGACATGCCTGGCAGCTTCTTCCTGTAAACTCTTCTATGACAGCATTTTTAAATAATGGTTCCGTCGATACGTACTGCTGAGCTACTATACCTTTGACGAAAAATATTAATAATGTGGTAAAAAATACTATCTTTCTCATGGCTTATTTAATTACAGAAATCTTCTTCGTCGCAACATTTCCGTTATTATCGTAAACATTGATGAAATAAATTCCGGATTTATATCCTGAAACATTGATTTCTATTTCATCTGATGCGTTCTGCGTTCTTACATTCATTTCTTCTACCATCATTCCTAAACAATTATAAATTCTAACAGCTGACAGATGATTGTTAGCAGCAGACAGTTTGACAATATCTTTTGCCGGATTAGGATATACAGAAATCATATCAACTTCATTTTCTGCATATTCTCTGACTGTTGTAGTATCAACTGGTATAGGCTTCAATATTGGAAAACCACCATTAAGGTTTTCTGTATCTTCAATCCAGACAGAACCGTTCATTGCTCCGGCATTCAATGCTTCAAGCAAATCGGCTGTGTTATATTGAGGATTTTGAAGAATCCATGATGATGCAGTCGTGCCTTCGTTAAAGCGACTTGATTCTGGAATTTCAGCATAAGCCTGCACTCCGAAATCATAAATCTTATCATCTATTTCATCATTACCGAACCAATAACAGTTACTAATTTCTGTATCTTCTAAAAGAGCAGGCAAGATATGTGTATAGAATTCACTGTTCTGTGGTGTAGGCCATTTTGATATATTTCCGGCATTATAAACATTATGTATGATACATCCAGGAGCGCCTGTTATACCTCCAATCTGAATAGTTGATACGTTATAGTTATAGTCAAAGTTATTGATTTCAACGATAATCTCTCCTGTATTGTATGAATCTGAAATTTTACCGTCGCTACCACATATTCCTCCAGCCAATATCGTGCTGAAATGGTAACCTGTAATTTTTCCTCTATTGCCACATCTTCTTATCACAGTTTTGACAGCGGCACCTGTCATACCGCCGGCATTACCTGCTGTTATAGCTCCTAAGTTTATGCAATCTTCTATGATAATGTTAACACCACCTTGACCAATCATTCCACCTGCAGTCGTTGATGGAAAAGATCCCTTAATGCCAACTTGACCATAATTTCTGCAATTTATTATCATAAATCCTTCACCATCGCCCATAATGCCTCCTATAAAATCGCCGTCAATATTACCGTGATTTTCACAGTTCTCTATAATAAAATTATAGACAGAACCTTCAGAAAAGCCAACAATTCCTCCGTTATTAAGTATTCCAGCGACATCAGCGCGATTGATACAGTCTTTAATTAAAACAAGATCATGAAAATCGGTTGTAGCAAGTGAACTACCAATAATTCCGCCGCAACACCATGCAGAAGTGTTAACTTTACCTTCAACATCACAATTATAAATACTTGTGTTTATAGCATGAGCTGCCACTGTTCCTGCCATTGCATTTGTAATGTCACTAATATCTGGGCTCGTAGAAACTTGTGCATCAGTAAAATTAATATTTTTAATAACAGCACCTTTTGTGCCACCAAAGAATCCGGATTTTAACTTGTCACTACTATGCATATTCTTGATAGTATGATTGTTTCCATCAAAGACTCCTGTAAAATAATATGGATCTTTTCCTATCGGTGTCCACAGAAAACCGATGTTACCCTCAAGGTCGATGTCGTTAGTTAAAATATAGCAGGCATCGCCTCCGGTACCGTTATTTGTCTGTTGTGCAAGAAGCACTAATTGTTCTGGAGTTGCTATCTGATATGGATTTTCAGAAGTGCCGTCACCGCCAGCATAATCGTCAGCGGCGGCTCTGCTTTTAATTTCTGTATTTGAAATATTTCTTGAGTCGATATATTCTTTCAGTTGTGCATATCTCATCTCATAGATTGAAGCATCATAGTTGTCTGATGAATACTCGACATAGTGTCTCAACTCTTGTGCAGAGACATTTGTTACGCATAAAAGCAAAAGGAAAAGTAAATTCAATTTTTTCATAATGACAGATATTTAATTATTTAATGTCAAAATTATACTAATACATAATATCTGTCAAGTATTTGAAAATAATATAAAAAGATGTAAGATTTTAATAATCTATATTTTACTTAAGTTTTGTCGATAAAAAAATGTTCAATTTCTTATCGCTTATGCCTAATATTTCACATATTTTGTTTCGTCTGACTCTGATTGAGTTATATGCCACACCGAACAATGATGAAATCTGCTTATCACTAAGCTCAATTATCACTAGGCATAAATAATACAAATCTTCTTTTTTCAATCGTTTATATTGCTCTGCCAATTCTGCAAAAACATTGTTCAAGTGTTTGTTGGCAGTGTCAAGCAACAAGACGAAATCATCTTGCGTCATCGCCTTATTATCCATAGATAATATTCTGCTGCATATCTCTGACTTCCAATAAGCCTCCATATCATATAGAGAATCTTCTTTTTCAATTTTTGCATTGACATCAGCCATCTCACATTCCAAATCCTTGATATGACTTGACAGTCGTTGAATCTCGGCGTTCTTTTTCTTTATCTTTCCTTCTATTATTGCGTTCTTGAACTTAATATCCGTGAGATGTTCTTCCATCATATTAATAGCCGACTCCTTATCATCAATGATGCTCATCAATTTTTTGCTATGTCTCTTGTTTCTATGCGTAAAGAAAAAGACAAGAACCATTATTATTATAATTATAGGTGTTGCTACAAGTAATACGACTCTGATGGTTTTAGCCTTTCTTATTTCGTGCATACGGATCAGATGGTCGTTGTATAAATCTATAATGTTGGCACGTTTCATTTCACCATTAACTCTGTCTAACGCCAATTTCGATAAGATACTCTCGTAGTACGCTTTTTTTTCGAAATCACCTATTGAGTCGTATAATATAGTCAACGACCGAATTGCATCTAATTGAACGAAAAACTCAGAACCGTTCTTATACTTTCCTAAATTATGAAGTTCAGAACCTCCAATACTTTTTTCTAAATGATAAAGTGCCGAGTCATATTCCTTTTCGTTTATAAATATATCTCCCAAGAATACATGATATGTTTCCCTTACATTGTCATGCTCAATTTTGTCTAAGTTGTTTCTTAAAATAGCTAACGCACTGTCTTTATAACCTTCTTCATAATACAACATATAAGCAATAGCTTTATCAATATCATATTTATGAAATCTATTAGTCGGATCCAATTCGATACATCTGTTTAAATAATACTTAGCCGTATCATTATTAGTTCCAATATAAACTAAACCTACAAACTTATAATTATGAGCCAAAATACTGTCAGACTCGAATTTCTCAAAATAATGTAATGCTTTTTTATGTAAGTTTTGGCCTAAATTAAAATAATTTTCGCTGATAAAAATATCAGCAATACAATAATGCGCATGCGCCAGAGGTTTGTAGAAACTTCTATCGAGTTCACGTTTCTTGACGTTCTTTTCTACGTATTCAATCACCTTAAAACATTTCTCACAAGCATCATCAAAATTACCAGAAAACCATGACTTCTCAGCTTGTAAAAATAAATCTTTGACATATTGTGATTTAGATACATTAACAATAGTATCCGAAGAATGTTGCCCGTTGACTGCTGTCAGTTGACACCCTAAGAATAAAAGTAATATAAAAAATAAGATACGTCTCATAACATTATCAGGTTCTCATTTTCTCAATAGTATTCGTCGTTGAAAATCCTTCAACCAATTCTATCGTCTCCACTTTTCCGCCATTGCCAACAACTATATCGTAACCGACAATGTCTTCTGCTTTGTAATCTTTGCCTTTTACAAGTACGTCAGGCTGAACGCGTTTGATTAAATTATATGGAGTATCCTCTTCAAAGAATATCACAGCATCAACAAATTCCAATGCTGCCAGCACCACCGCACGTGCTCTTTCATCATTGACTGGTCGTGATGGACCTTTTAATCTTTTCACTGAATCGTCTGTATTTAAACCTATAACAAGACAGTCACCTAAGTCTGCTGCTTTAGAAAGATATTCAACATGACCTCGATGTAAGATATCGAAACATCCGTTTGAAAAGACTATCGTCTTTCCCTCCTCACGCCATAAATTCAACTTCTCCTCAAGAGATTTGTCATCTAAAATCTTATCGTAAATCTTTTCTAAATGTTTCATGTTAATATATTTTAATAATAATGGACGCAGCAAGCCACGTCCCTACATAATTCCTAATTCCTAATTCCTAACTCCTCATTAATCGGTTTCCTTCTGTCAATAAAGAACATAATGACGTAAGAAATAACGCCCGTTATGAGATAGAATATCATCTGACTTGTGTGGTTTATCGTGACGAACGAAACGGCTGCTGATTCCGAAATGCCATAAAATCCGTTTAATAAAAGTATTCCGATGAAGTGATAAACTCCCATTCCACCTGGAACCGGCGCCACGACTCCGAGTGTCGCCAATCCTAATAAAGTGATGGCTTCTGTCAAACCAAGATGCGATGTCTCAGGAAGCATATAGAACGGCAGCCAAGTCATTACGACATAAAATCCCCAAATCAATAATGTATAAAATATAAACAAACCTTTCTTCTCCATGGTAAAAATCGTTTTGATACCATCGAAGAAACCATTGCATATTGAGGCGATTTTTTTGTATAATTTGTTTTCTGTTATTATACTTTTTTTCTTTTTGAAAATGAATACTATAACAACGAAAAACAATATTAATGCAGATATTGAAATTACGCCTAAAAAGACATTATTTTTTAATGATTCTATCAAAGGATTAAGCCATGATGTCACGAGACTTCCGAGCAGATTCCATTGAAAAAGAACGACTAATATTGCCATTGCAAAAAGAACTGCGAGATCGAGGACGCGTTCTGATATGACTGTGCCGAATGACTTGTCGAAAGGGATGTTTTCTTTTTTAGTAAGCGTTCCGCAGCGTGTCACTTCACCGAGTCGAGGGAAGACCGTATTGGCAAAATAAGCTATCAAGACGGATTCGTAAGTAGTTGAGACTCTCGTCTTATAACCCAACGACTCTATCAAGATATTCCAGCGTAAGGCTCTGAAAAATAAAGATATTCCCAAACATGCTAAACTTAGCAATATCCAGGAATACTTTGCAGTCTTGACGTAATCCAAGACTTCAGTGAAATTTATTTTTCTAAAGCATAACCATAAAAGAAGAACTCCCAATAAAAGGAAAACAATATATGTTAATGTATTGGAAATCTTCTTTTTCAATGCTTTATATTTTATGAATTATAAATTGTTACTTACAATAATAGTTTTCACAGACACCATGCACGAAGTCTGTTGTCTGTTGACTGTTGTCCGTTGACAACGAAATCATATCTTATTATTCTCGTTAGGGAATACGATAGAAGGCTTGTGTTTTTTAGCTTCTTCGAAATCCATTGAGCAGTAAGAAACGATGATGACGAGGTCGCCGACGTTTACCTTATGAGCTGCTGCACCGTTGATTCCGATGACACCAGAACCGCGTTCGCCTTTGATAGCGTATGTGCAGAGACGTTCGCCATTAGTGATATTATAAATGTCAACACGTTCGTTTTCGATGATGTTAGCTGCATCCAACAAATCTTCGTCTATAGTGATGCTGCCAATGTAATTAAGGTCGGCTTGTGTTACAGTAGCACGATGGATTTTTGATTTAAGAACTTCAATATTCATATTAAAAAATTCTAACGTTATCGATTAAGCGGACTGGTCCGAGTTGAAGAGCCACGAAGATACGAGCATGTTCACATTCGTTCCAGTTATTTATAGATTGTAAATTTATTTCGTCTGTTATCTCAACGTATTCAACGTCAAACTCTTTTATCTCTGCATATTTAGCGAGAGCATATTCTCTCATCTCTGCAGGTGACATTGAATTCTGTTTTGACACGGCATCATTAAGTGTCGCAAAGATTTTAGGAGCTATTGCGCGTTCTGTTTCGTTGAGACGAACGTTACGAGAACTCATGGCGAGTCCGTCGTTCTCTCTGATGATTGGACAAGGAACAATTTCCAGACCCATATTAAGGTTGCCAACCATTTTCTTGATGATTGCGAGTTGTTGGAAGTCTTTCTCTCCGAAGTAAGCCTTGTCAGGATTTACTATTTCAAATAACTTACGTACCACGATAGCCACGCCGTTGAAGTGACCAGGACGGCATGCGCCTTCCATGACGCGTTCCAAATCGCCGAAATCGTAGTGGTCTTCTACTTTTTCTGGGTACATTTCTTCAACAGA
The DNA here is from genome assembly GCA_045655965.1 of Bacteroidales bacterium. Taxonomy (GTDB): domain Bacteria; phylum Bacteroidota; class Bacteroidia; order Bacteroidales; family F082; genus Limimorpha. The sequence continues at coordinate 79,037 of JAZOQH010000036.1, forward strand.
AGGCATGAAGACAGCATCGCAGCCGGCATTCTTGAGTTTCTCTATATCGAGTTCCGGAGTGCGAGGATATTTCTCCAAATCTGTAGGATTGTTGAACTGAATTGGGTTGACAAACACGCTGCTGACGACGATATCGTTATCATTTTTAGCACGATTTATCAATGAAAGATGACCTTCGTGAAGCGCTCCCATAGTAGGAACGAAACCAACTTTAAGTCCGAGACTATGTTTTTCTTCTACAAAACGTTGAATATCAACGATAAAATTAAAAACTTCCATTTTTTAAAAATTCTCTTATGAAAATTACAAAAACGTGACAAAGGTAATTATTTTGGCAAAACAATAAATGTAAAATGAAAAAATTAATTATTTGCAAAAAATCATTATTTTTGCAGACGGAATTGGCTAAAGACAAAAGTCTAAAGTCTAAAGGCAATTCCTAATTCCTAATTACAAATTCCTAATTGGAACTGCCCCTATAGTTCAACGGATAGAACGAAAGTTTCCTAAACTTTAAATCTGGGTTCGATTCCCGGTGGGGGTACAGATAGTAAAGGTTAAAGCCTTGTTACGCAATAAAGTAGCAAGGTTTTTTATTTTATTCTGACTGCTTTACTGACTATTTTTAATGGTTTTTTTCTTTATTTTTTTAACTTGTAACATAAAATATTACATATACTTTTTAATTTTTTGCAATGTTCCGATACTTGTATTTGTGATTTTCTGAATATTTCTCAAACTGATACCTTTTCTAAGCAGGGAAAGTTCCTGTGCATATTCTTCTCTGTATGCCTGCTCATCCTTCTTGTACCCTTGTCTTCCAAGCCTTAGCGCTGGGTCGTCTTTTCTCTTTTTTAAGTATTCTTCGTAACCTGTTTTCATTCTGTATCGGATAAGATTTCGTTCATAAGCGGATATTTCCAAGCATATAGTTAGTATAAGTCTTGCAATAGGATTTACGCTTTTATCAGGTAATAATGTTTCGATGTTATAGTTAGCGAAGTACAAGTTCACTTTGTTTTCGTTCAAAATCTCAATCGTTTTTAACGCTTCTAAGGTGCTTCTTCCAACTCTACTAACTTCTGTTGCCATTACCATATCAACCTCGTTAAACTTAATAAAATCAAGTAATTCAACGATTTCTTGTCTTTCCTCGTTCTTCTTCGCTCCACTTACCTTATTTTCAAATGTATTGACAATTTGCCAACCATTACGCTTACATAAATCTGTCAAGGTTGAGCGTTGGTATTCGTAGTCTTGACTGTTGGTTGATACTCTAAGAAGTAAAACGACTTTTTTCATATATGTATTTTGTTAATTGGGAGGACACTGGATCCTCCCGATGTTAATTATAAGATTGTTATCAGATTTTCCCACTTGAATGAACGAAATCCGCCTTTTTCCATGTCCCAATAACAGCAACAACCCCAATTTTCAGGACTCATCCCTCTGCCATTGATATGTTTTCCACAGATAGCTGGGTTTAACGTTCCGAAAGCTTCACGTATCTCACCATTTGACTTTTGATAAATGAAATGACAACCTGATGTGCTTCTCATCTGTCTCTTTGCTTCTTCTATTAAAAGAGCCTTTGATGTTCCCATCAATGAAGAGCCTGTTTTTGCCGTTATGCTTAAAATGTGTGTTGCTACCAATGTGCTGTTTGTTGTGACTATTGTATTCATATCTGTATATTTTGTTGTGATTATCTTTTTTGTTTGACACTGCAAAGATAATGAATAGTTTTAATATATGCAATGTTTTTGATGAATATTTTTAAATTATTCACTAAACAAGTAATACTTATGACTTTTTAATTATCTTTGTGAAATTTATTTGGACTATGATTGAAAATGTAAATAAGAAAAAACAGGAAAGAGGTGTTGTTCACCTTGTTTTGAAGAGTACGGGAGAGAATTTTTTCTACGGAAATTTAAAAGCTTTGTTTGATAACCATGAACAAACTGAAAACGATGGGTCATTAGGTGTTGCGTATAATTATATGAAGAATTACAACTTCTCAGAAGGAAGAATATATGAAAACAACATCTGTATCATCAGAAAGGGTGTTATCAATACCACAACCAAAAAAGAATGGGTGAGAAATAATAAAAAATGCCTTAAATAATCTTCTGTATTTGTTTTATTACTACATTTGCATGATACAAATTTAAAATCTAAGAAAAGAAAAAGACATATAATTAACGACATATTATAAAAGGCGTCAGTTTTTATTTGTGCATCTTGAAACCTGAACACTTTCAATGAATGTAGCACGATGAATAAAGCTCGATGTCCACGTTGTACCGTCCAACGTGGGCTTTATTCTATTATTTGTGCTACTCGGTAAGTTCAGGACCACAAGATGCAAATAAAGAGTTAGTCCACGTTTTTTATTTGTGTCCTAAACACAAAATCTATGGTACAACGAACTTATTACCGTCCCGAATGGACTTGTGGAAGATATAACGACAATGCAAAAGTCGCTTTAATGTATAACCTTATCGAAGGAAAGTCTTTTTTCTTTGAATCATATTCGGCAATGGTTATCGGAGAAATACTTTCAGTCCACAAGAATAGTGAAGTTTCAATTGCGGATATTTCCGGTAAATTAAATATAGCTACAGAAAGTTTGTTTCCCTTTTTTGAACAGTTAGAACAGTTGGGACTTGTATCATCAATACTACCAACCAAAGATATAATTTGTGATTATCGTAGTAGAATCGGCATAAACAATCGTGAGTTTTCATATTCTTTAGATGAACGCTCAACAAAAGAAAAACTCCCATACATAACATCTAATGCTGAACGTCTATATACAGAAAAAGCAGGCGGTATAACAAGTGTAATGTTTGAACTAACATATCGTTGTAGTGAAAAATGTATTCATTGTTATAATATCGGTGCGACTCGTAATGAAGAAGAAAAAAGTCAACGTGGAGATAGAGAAGAATTAAGTCTTGACGAATACAAGCAACTAATAGATGATTTGTATGCACAAGGTTTGGTGAAAGTTTGTTTGACAGGTGGTGACCCATTTTCAAAATCATTTGTATGGGAAATAATCGACTATCTATATAACAAAGGTATTGCTTTCGATGTGTTTACAAACGGACAAAGCATCATTAAAGATGTTGAGAGACTTGCTAATTATTACCCTCGTTTGGTAGGCGTATCTATTTATAGTGGCATTGCCGAAGTTCATGACTATATAACTCGTGTAAATGGTTCTTGGGAACGCTCTATGCAAGTCGTCCGCCAACTATCCTCTTTAGCAGTACCATTAAATCTTAAATGCTGTGTTATGCAACCTAACGTGAAGTCGTATTTCATGGTTTCTGACATTGCAAAGGAATATGGAGCTGTTCCTCAGTTTGAAATAAACCTAACAGATTCCATAGAAGGTGACACTTGCGTTAGCAAACACCTAAGAATGACACCTGAACAACTTGAAATAGTTTTAAGGGATGACAATATAGCCATGTATGTTGGCGAAGAAGCTCCTAATTATGGCGGACAGAAAAAAGACATGGAACAACCTCCATGTGGAGCAGGAGAAAATAGTTTATGTATTACTCCTGAAGGCAACGTGATACCTTGCTGTGCATTTCATGCTGTTTTTGGGAACTTGAGAGAGAAAAGTATATCAGATATATTACAGAATAGTGCAGATAGAAAATATTGGCTTGGATTGATATTAAATGACTACGAAGAATGTGGCAAATTCGACTATTGCGCTTATTGCAATTTATGCCCTGGTAATAATTTCGTAGAACACGGAACACCATTAAAAGCGTCAGAAGTAAACTGCCACATGGCAAAATCACGATATAATTTGGCACAAAATCTACAACAAGGCAATGACCCTTTGAAAGGTAAAACATTAAGAGAACGTCTTTCCGAATTACCTGATTATGTGCCAACCGTGCTTAAAAGAGAAATGTCACACAATTATTGTGATATGAGTTTGAAGGTAGGTGGGTAAATGTAATTCCCCAAGAAACATTACTATAACACAAACAATTTACAGTTATGAAAGTAGATTTGAAAGTTAGTGCAGTTTCTTCTGTATTGGCAAAATCAAACTGTCCAAAAATTTCTCAAAATCAATGTGGCATTATGTATCGCCAATTCTAATGGCAGTCCACAAATCAAGGTTGGGGTGTTAACACCTCAACCTATTAAAAATCATTAAAAGAATAAAATATGCGAGCAACACCATGTTCTAATTATACTTACAGAGTTATTCACAATTCTGGATGTTTGCAAAAGATTTACTCTTACATCCGCAACGAAGAAGGTGATAAAGACATGTTTTGCCTCACTCCGTTACATGGGAGAAGTTTTGTGGTTGGCAAAACTGAAAATGGGAGATACATTGTCAGTAAGGGCAATGGATTAAGTTATACGCAATATCCATTCTTGCATACAGGTGAATTTTGCGATGGCACTTGGGGGTTATTGCTTAGACAAGATGCTGAAAGAGACTTTCTTTTAGGACAAGAGATAGAAGCGTTGGGGATAAAAACAAATCACATGCAATACGTAATAGAGGTTGATTTGGAAATAGACTTACCCAATGGACACAAACTCAAACCAACATTATTACAATACGATGTAGAATGTCCTTACAGAATATGCGATGCCCCATTTATGGACCAAAAAATAATACAATCAGAAATCCAAAAATGGGAATCAATAAATGAACGTGGATATGAAAAATATCATTTAATAGCTGCTAATATTCTTATTCGTAATTTACGCATATTGCATGACAATAACATACTTCATAACGCAATACATGAACAGAATTACACATGGGCTTTAGAACTTCTCGATTTTGAATTGGCATGTTCTCCTAAACACCCTTATGCCAAAGAAGATTATCAAAGACATGTCAAAGATTTATTACCTCGTGAAATCATCCAAACATATATAATCATAAACTACATCGCAGGAGTTTTAAAAGAGGAAATAGGTTTCTCTGAAATTGATTCTCTTTTTGCTGAATACGACTTTAATTTAAAACAATTTGATATTAATATTAAAAATTTAAGAGTATGAGAAGTAATTGTGTAATATTTACAAGACAAAGTGATTATGGATAGCAAAGGTATATTGGGAGCAGTTTTTATTATAATCATATAAAAATTAGATTTATATCTAAATATTAACATTTAAAACTTAAAAAATATCAAAATGGAATACTTAGGATGTTTTTATTCTCATAACATACCAAATAGAGGAGTGTATGGAGAATTATTAGACTATACAGAAGACGGACACGAAATAATTATATTTTACGATAAAAATGCACCTTTTATTTCACGAATGTTCGGCATTAGCAACGATATAATTGGCACAGACAAAACGTATGACTTATTTGATTATGTGTCTTCTGTAAATAAGATGGATGATGTTAAAAAAACAATTAAATCAATAGCTAAAACTTTGATTTTATACAAGAAGAACAGGTCCACCATATAAATTACATTATAAAACACAAAAAAGTTTAATTAAATATTTATTATGAATCAATTAGGAAAAATTATTTCGGATATATTTGATAGCTTTTGGCTACCTATTTTTGCCATATTAGTAGTAGGCGGACATGCTGCTATTTTTTCATGTCTTTATTTATGGCACAATACCCTCTTGTATATTTTTACCCCACTCGTAATGTTGATTCTGTCAAATATGATATCACGAAACTTTCACAACAAGAAAACCGCAATAATATCCATGACAATAATCAATATCATAGTGATTTTATTATCTTGCACATTTTTTGTTGAAATGCGTGAAACATGGGAATATTTAGACGAACCTCTTGTAAATGAATATTTCATGTCGAGTAAATTGTGTTACTGCATATCAATGTTTATTCTGATGATATTATCAATAAGATTTGCTTCTTTATTCGCTTTAGTATGTCCAAAATGTGGAATATGGAATGATGCGGAAGTCGATGCTAAGGTTGTAGAAGGTGAAACAATGACGTGGATAAAATATTCCTGCAAATGCAATAAATGTAAAAAGACATGGGAATTTTAGGAATAAATATATACTGGTTTGTTAGCACACCATCCCATTTATATCTAAAAGAACAAGAATGTCATGTTATGATATCATTCTCTTAACATAAAAATAGTACAAAACAACCATGTTACAAAAAAGACTCTCGATATTGTTTCGGGAGTCTTTTTACTTATCATAACATATTACGGATTTGTCGTATGATTTCATTCTCTTTTTTGTTTATGTTCTGTTTTACTGTTTTAAACTTTTTCATTCGCTCAGCAAGTCCGTTCCGGCTATTGTAGGTATTTGATGAGCGTAACGATTGCTCAACTTGTTTTAAATCACCATTGAAATGCTCCAAGATATACGCCATGCACCATTCGTCATAACCTTTGCATTTGGAAGTGTCTAAATCTTTCTTCGAGACATCAAAAACTCTATCAAACTGTTCTCTAACGGCTGAACTTGTGGCATTAAAGAAATCCTTGATACTTGTACCAACCCCAAGACGTTCTTTTATTTGATTTTCGCTTTTCAATGTGATTTCAAATCTTGTTTTTCCATAAAAATAATCCATTACTTTGTTTCTATTTGGAAGCGTGTCAACAAATTTCCGGCTGTGTTTTAGTAGTTCTTCATACTTATTATATATTTTGATTTCTTCTTTATTATATTTGGTGTCTTTGGTGAAAGTTATCCCTTTGCCTTCGTAATGTTGCCATTTAAACCGTCTATAATTACCAACATTCTGATTTAAGGCATTTAAAATCTCATCTGTCAATTTCAAATCTACATCTTCTGTCACATCAGCTCTAATTATCCAAGCATTTTTCAGTATGCCATTAACATCAATAGTACATATACCTAATTTGTTGATATTCTCTAAACATTGACGGATTGTATCACGAGTTATCAGTTCGGGATATCGTTCTTTCAAAATCTTTGAAGAAAACTCTATCTCCATAGATTGATGATAGTTATTTGTAGCAATGTAAAGATTAAATGGAATCTCAGGGTGATATTTAGAGTTGAAATATCGTCCGAGTTCTTTATTGTTTTTTGAATTGTATTGAATATTGAAAGGAATTTTCATTTCTTTCAGATATTTATTATTGCATCTAAGTTTAATCGTATCGCATTTTATTAACATTTATTAAAGGGTTAAACAAAATATTATTTTTCTTTTGTAGGAGTGTGGAATGCTACCTTATATGTTCATTGCAGTGCGCATTTCCCTACTTTGTTAATGACAATGGTTATTTTTTATCATTGTCATTTCTTTTTAAGTAATCATCCATTGAAAGACTATGGGGTTTATCAGGCACGGTTTTCCAATACTGGATCATAGCCTGTCGGATTCTTTGTTTTTGGATTTCGGTTTTTGGTTTGTTTTTGTTGGAATTGCTGATTTTGGCTTTTGTCTCATCGCTCAACTGACGATACTGTCTTTTATACTCTTTCATATCTATATTTTTTATAAAATTATTTTTATATAAATATTACCGAAGTAGAAAAAGAAAGTAAAGTAGATTGTTATATTTTTTATGACAACAGACAAAATATTTTCAACACACTGTTTTTGTCTATTACACCTACCTTCCTATGCAAAGAAATTTAAGGCGGTTTACGGTATAAGCAATTGGAATATTGCAGGAGGGGAGGTAGGTGTTTGATTTTAATTCTTTGAATGTATTTTTTTCTAAGGTGATGAAAAATCTTGTTTGAGTATCTTGATTTTTGCTATTTTTGAAATGTTAATTATTTGATATATGAAAGCATACGTTAATTTATTCAAAGAACTTGATAGGTGTGAATTTATAGTGGATTACGAGTATAAAGGAAACATAGACAACTATGAATATAACGGCATTACATACTCTCAATCTTCTGCTTTCTATTATAACTATCTAAATAATTTATACAACGACTTCTTGGTTGAATGGAGTTCTGCGAGCGAAGATGACAAAACAGTAGCACGTGGAATGATGGATTTGATACTATCTAAAAGATTTATTTCCGGTGAGTTTTTCTTTGATGTGCCTTGCATTGAAATAGTCGAAACGATGAAGAATGACAAGGGAGTTCCGAACGATAATGTTAAGATGGCTATGTTTTTATATGAAATGTCTGCTCAACAGAAATTCTTTTTAGAGCAAGTTAAGAACTTTTTAAATGACAATCAACAACCGAATGATGAGCAACAAACATTTACCGGAGAAAACTATGAAACAGCTGAAGGTTATTCCTCGTCACTTGATATCATCAACAACACTCAAAATCTTTATCAACTACTACATGAAAAATATGGTGACACTATGACGGTTAAACAATTATGTGACTTTTTCCATGTGTCTGCTCGTACTATTTCCAATTGGGAACAGAAAGGGCTTGTGATAAACATCAGTGAAACAAGTAACGAATACACCGCTATTGGTCATAAAAAAAGAGGTGACGAAAAACGCTTTCTCACCTCGGATGTCGCTACAAATGTTGAATTGCAACGAAAGTTCAGTAGATTATAACATTCCAAATTTTTGTGCTAACATTATGGCGTTTTCTTCTTCGGATATCTTTATATACTTATAGAAAGTAGATTCTTTCTTGTGCCCAGATATCATCATTATCTGTTTCACAGGGATTCCACGTTTAAACATGTTTGTGCAGGCGGTACGTCTGCATGTATGAGTGCCAATAAGCTCCCATTTTTCATACGCTTTATCACGTTTATATCTACCGGCTTCAATTAGTATTGGGGTGTTTATCCCTGCTAAGCGTCCTACTTCTTTGGCTTCTTTTCTTAAATGTTGCTCGGAAATGCGTGGTAGATTGTAGTCGTATTTTTCCAATCTGTATTTTAAGTCTTTCCACAAAAATGGTATGTGAATATCCTTAGGGCATTTTGTTGTTCTAATTTTTAGCATTTCAACACCATTGACTTCATAAAAATGTTCTTTCCTAATTCTCAATAAATCGCCAACCCTTAACCCTACGTAACAGCCTATCAAAAAAATATCACGGTACTTATCCAAACGTGAATTTGTTAAATCTAATTCGGATATTGCAACCAATTCTTCTTCTGTCATATATATATTATCAACCTCTTCTTCTGTTGTGGAAAAATGGTTATATGCTGTATTACTATGCAAACCATTATTAAAAGAAAGATTCATTATGTGCTTCATCTTTTTGAATTGTTCGCAGATAGAATTTTTCCTTAATCGCTTTTCCAAATATGTTGTATAATCAGAATAGAACTCGTTGTTTATTTCGTCAAAAGTGTATATGTGATTGACTTCTTCTTGGTATGCTAACAATGAATTTAAACACTTTTGATATGCCCTGATGGTCCGTTCATTATATCTGTTACCATTGTGTCTTTCTTCACCTTTCTTTGCTTTTTCGATAAAATATACCCAATAATCGGTTAAAATGTTTTTGTTTTTGGGAGTTGTTATTTCATCTATTTTGCATATTGTTTCATATATCTTTTCTTCCGTAAGCAATGATGGTGAAAATACTATTTTACGCAACGTATAATCATCTACTATATCCGAAACGGCTTTTACTATTGTTTTCATCATGGAATTTACTAATCTGCATTCTTTCATTTCTTCAGCAGTGCCACGATTGATATAACAACGATTATTGTCTTTGTCCCATAATGCTTTTCTTACTTTATATGATTTTCCTGTAATAAGATTTCTTACAGCGAATCTGATAACTTTCTTTCCTGTATTTGTGCCTTGATAACAGGTGTAGTTTATTACAGCATATATTCGTACCATGTCTTTGCCTTCACTAATAGCAGAAAAACGAGGTGTGTAAGTTGTATTTGCCATTTGAAAAAATGTTATATTTGCAACACTATATTAAATCTTATGTACAAAAATAAGAATATTTTGAAAACACTGACTATTTTACTGACTACTTTTGTTTCTTTTTATTTCCATATTGGCATTTTTATATATGGAAATTTATTATGAAACAGCGATTTAACCGATTGAAATATAGAGAAAATAAAGAAAAATTACGAACTTATTAAAACTCCCGGTGGGGGTACAAACCAAAACCAAAACATTCGTCTTTCCCTTTGTGGCCGCGCTTTTTCAACTAAATGAACGATATAGAGATATTTATCTTAAAAAAAAATTGTTTTACCCTCCTATTTATATTTAAAAAATCTCTATCTTTGCAGCCCAAATTATAACCATAGCTATTTATTACATAAAATGAAAATGAAAAGGATTTTTATTACAGTTTTACTAACTGTTATGTGCTATTGTTGTATAGCGCAGACAACAGCAACAATTCAAAGGGAGGGTTACACCCTGATAGCAACAGTAACAAACGATAACCCAAACGAATGCTCCATTAAATGCGACGCTGGCCCAACAGCAGATGCTCCTGCTTATTTAGAAATTCCTAGTGTAGTTGTTATCGGCGGCACTGAATATACCGTTACATCGATACCTGCGGATGGGTTCATAAATCAAAAATATTTTATTGGCGACCTATTCTTTCCTAGTACTCTTACAAATATCGGAGAAAGCGCCTTTTATGGTTGTTCTGGCATTGACGGACACCTCTCACTTCCTGGCAATTGCTATTTAGATAAAACTAGTTTTGCAGGATGTACTGGTGTTACAGCATTGACTTTACCATCAGGAATGGATGCTCACAATAAAATTTTCGACAATGAAAAAAACCCTTTCCCGAAGTTGCAAATACTTTATGATATGGCCCAAAGTTATACAGGTAGTATCGCGAATATGGTAAAAGCATTTAATGGTACAACTATTAGACCTGAAGATCAATTAGTTCCACCTACTATAGAACCTATGGGCGATTTATATACAAACGTCCAAACAGTTACTTTCACAAGCAATACCGATGGCGCTACAATCCATTACACTACAAATGGGTCAGAACCTACTACAAGTTCTCCTACTATAGCAAACGGAGCTACTTTATCAATAAGCGAACGTACCACTATAAAATTTTACTCAGAAAAAGACGGCAAGCAAAGTCCTACCATTGTTGATGAATATACATTCAAAGCTGCAGAGCCAGTGTTAAGCCCAGAGTCAGAACTTCCATTCGAAGGAGAAATCGAGGTTTCAATAAGTTGCGAGACTGTTGGTGCAACAATTTATTACACAACCGACGGAAGCGATCCAACTACATCTAGCGCTGTTTACGATGAAAATAAACCAATAACAGTATCTGAAACTACCACAATCAAAGCCTTTGCTCTTAATGATAATTACGACGGTTGGATTGAGAGCGAAATAGTAACAGCAATATATACCGAAAAAGGAACAACTTTAGCACCTGAATTCACACCTGCACAGGGAACTTATAGTGAAACCCAGAATGTTAGCTTCAACTGCAGCACCGAAGGTGCAACAATTTATTACACCACCGACGGCACCTCTCCTACTACATCTTGCGCTGTTTACAATGGACCAATAACAGTATCTAAAAATACTACAATAAAAGCCATTGCTTGCTGTGAAGGCATGACAGAGAGCGCTGTAAGTACAGCAACATATACAATTACTAAAACAGTTGCTAAGCCAACATTCTATCCAGAACCTGGCAATTACAACAAAACAGAGGTTAGCATAAATTGTGAGAGTGGTGTAACAATTTATTACACCATTGACGGAAGCATTCCTTCTACATCTAGCAATGTTTACAATAGACCAATAACAATTGAACCTACTGAACGTACTGTAATCAATGCAATTGCTGTTAAAAACGGAACAGACCCTGACTATGAATGGTTGAACAGCGAACTTGCATCAGGTACATACAACGACAACACTATGGTTATTTTCATTAAAGATGGAAATTGGTCAAACCCAAATAACTGGAGCAGCGGATATGTTCCAAACAAAAACGGTAGAGCAGCTATCGGAGCTAATTTGACAATTGCTAATGGTGAAAAAGCTGAGATTGCTTACATTACCAATGTTCCATCAACATATTACACAGCAGGAACTATAACCATTGAAGACGGTGGCCAGCTTATTGCAAAAGAAGCTGCTATAGAAAATGTAAATGTCAAGAAAGAAATAGCTGGTCACGGTGGCGATGCCCAAAACGGCTGGTATGCTATTTCAACACCAATGGGAAATGAAATAAACAACACCTATTACAACAACTTGATTTCTAGCACTCCTGCGGATTATGACCTCTTCTACTACAACGAAACAAAGTGGTATTGGTATAATTTCAAGGCAGATGCAAATTTCAAACGCTTCCGTTTAGGACAAGCTTATCTCTATGCAAACAGCAACAATAATACTATTGTTTCTGTAGGTATGCCTAACATGAACCCTGTCAGCGTCAGTGTAAGCAATACAGAATATACACCAGATAATAACACACAAAATTACGACCTTAGAGGTTTCAACCTCATTGGCAATCCATTCACATACGACATTGGCTGGGGTCCTACTCAAGCTATATCAAGCTCTATTTTAGCAGATGGTTACTACACATTAGGAACTGATGGCAGCTGGAACTCTAAAACAGGCAATTCAGAACCAATAAAAGCAGGAACCGGCATTTTGGTTCAAGCTAATACTTCTGGTACAGTTACTATTAACGCTACTCCTTACAGCCAAGCTACACAAACAAGAGCATCTGTTAATGAATCATTGTCTATTACAGTAGCTAACGAAAAATATAATGACGTCGCTCACATCAACTTCGGCAATGACAGCGAAAAAGGCCTCAGAAAGATTGCTCACATGAACGATGACATTCAAATGGTTTATGTTCCAGTCAATGGCATCAACTATGCTATCGCTAACGTAGACAACAATGTCAACGAAGTGCCAGTTTCTTTCGAAGCTTATACTATGGGAAAATACACCATCAGCATTGACGCTAACATCAGCCACAACGAAGTTTATCTCCTCGACAAACTCACAGGAGAAAAGATTGACATCCTTAGCCAAGATTATACTTTCGTTGCAACATCATCAGACAAAGCAGAACGCTTCTCATTGTTGTTTGTCAATAATAATAATGATGATGATGATACTGAAAGCACAAACCAAATCTTCGCTTATATCAACAATGGCGAGATTATCATCAGCGATATAGAAGGTTCAGGTGATGTTAAGATTTATGACGTGATGGGTCGTTTGGTCATCGCTGAAAATGCAAATGGCAGCGCAAAAATCTCTACAGAGTCATTTACAAATGGTATCTACATCATCAACTTAATTGACGGTGATGGCATTAAGACACAGAAAATTGCAATCAGAAAATAAACCAAAACTTATAAATTGAATATAAAATGAAAAAGATATTATCAATAATAGCAATAATATTCTGCCTCGGCAATGGTTTAAATGCTCAAACAGATGGTTTCTTCAACTACTCTGAAGCTGGCACACAAAACAGAAGTTCAACTTTCCAACCAATACTTCCAATAAGTCATGGTATGGATGAAAACCAACCTGCATATCCAACTCCAGCAGGTTCAGGATTGCTGATATTAAGCTGCGTCGGAATAGCTTACGCTTCTTATAAGAAGAAAAAATGATAACAAAAAAAATGCTGCTAATAATTAGCAGCATTTTTTAATTAATATCTCTTTATAATTTATAAGAGACCTTAAATCCATCGTATTTTACTCTGCTGGAATTCAAATTGTTATAAGCAGAAAGTTTTACAATATATCCAGCAATCCCTGTGCCTAAACCTGCTACTGTGCACAAGAGCGCCGTGTCGAGTGATTCACAAAATGCTGCCATACTTGTAAAAACACTTCCCGCAATAATCAAAACATCGCCAGTCAATGCCTGACGGGAATATTTGTCCAAATAATAGTTGGTCTTGGCCAACTGCATGCTCATAGCTTCGTATTCAGAATACAAATTGTCATCACCCAATTTTGGATTTGCTTGTTGTACTTGTTGAACATTTTCTTTGCCAGCGTTTTCTTCACCTACAACAATATACTTGCTTTGAGACATACCTACATAAGAAATTCCTAATAAAAATAAAATTGCAAATAACTTTTTCATGACTTTAAGATTTTAGTTAAACATTCTAATATTTTCATCCACAAATATTACACTTATTCTTTACAAAAACAAGCATATATTTTATTTAAAAAATAAAAAACGGGGGGGGCAACTTATTGATTATTAAACTATTAAATCTCGCTCACTCCTATCGCACGACTGTTTTCATATAAACCATCTATTATTTACAATAAAATTTTAACAAAAAAATATCACAAAAAAGACCAAAGATCAAACTTTTGTCATTTGTCATTCGCCTTTTGCCAATTATACCCTTAAAGGTATAATCTTATCTTTTATTAATAATTTATACCCGAAAAGGTGTAATTGTTTTTTGATTATTTTTGTACATCAAAATGCAACACTTTTAAATGCGTCTCGTCACAACTCCGAAAATATTAAGAATGTTTTACCCTTCGTTGCTTTGGGAAATGCCAAAGGGTGAAAAAAAACTTTATCTCACTTTCGATGATGGTCCGCATCCTACAATCACTCCGCAAGTTCTTGAAATCTTAAAGAAATTTAACGCTAAAGCGACTTTCTTCTGCATCGGAAATAATGTTAATAAATATAAAGACACATTCGAACTTATTAAGAAGGAAGGTCATTCCGTTGGAAACCATACTTTTAATCACGAAAGAGGATGGAAAACAAAAACCAAAGATTACGTCAATTCCGTTAAAGAAGCTTACGACTTGATACAATCGCCTCTGTTCCGTCCGCCTCATGGAAGAATTAAGTTTTCGCAAGTAAGAGCGCTTAATAAGAAATTCAGAATCTCAGAATCTCAGAATCTCAAAATCGTGGCTTGGACTGTGATTTCTTACGATTGGGATAAATCGTTAACTCACGATGATTGTTTCAATAACGTGATAAAAAACGCCGACGACGGAAGTATAATTGTATTCCACGATAGCGAAAAAGCTGTCAACAATATGATTCCAACATTGACCAAAGTCCTTGAATATTATACTGATAAAGGATATAGTTTTGAAAAATTAGGAATGAAGTAGAGACGTTTCAATGTTTCCATAAAATTAACACACATTGAAGCGTCTTGTCAATTAGAAATTATCAAAAAATTCTTTAGTCTTTAGCCTTTAGTCTTTAGCCTTTTTTTATCTTTGCATTTATGAAAAGAATATCTCAAAATATATTTAACATCTTGGCATTCATAATGATGCTAAGCTTTATCCGCTGTGCCAACGTAGTGTCACCTACTGGCGGTCCAAAAGACAAAGTCCCTCCTATTGTATTGTCGGCAGTTCCTGAGAATCAATCGACTAAGTTCGAGGGAAAAGAGATTGTCATCAATTTTGATGAATATGTGACGCTCAACAATCCAAACGGCAATATTCTTATTTCTCCTCCACTAGAAAAAAATCCCAGTTATAAATTAAGCGGCAAGTCGCTGATTATAAAGTTCAAAGAGCCTTTAAGAAGCGAGACCACATACTCCATAAACTTCGGCGAATCAATAAAGGACCTTCACGAAGGAAATATCTTCAAGAACTATTCTTACGTCTTCTCCACAGGCGAAATCATCGACAGTCTCACTCTGGAAGGAAAACTGATTCAAGGCATCGACCATAAACCATCTGCCGATTATTACGTAATGCTTTATTGTAATGAAAATGACTCAGTTAGCATCGACTCACTTCCTAGAATAAGAAAGCCTTATTACCTTACCAAAAGCGACAAAGAAGGTATATTTAAATTCTCAGGATTGAAAGACACCGAATATCTTGTCTTCGCTCTTAAAGATGAAAACTCTAATCTCAGATTCGATTTGCCTAATGAGAACATCGCTTTTTTGGATAGTCTCGTGAAACCAATTCATAATTCACAATCCATAGTTCATAATGATTCTGTCAAACCAAAAGCCAAGAAAGCAGAATCTCTTGTATTATATTCATTTTTAGAAGAAGACACTATTCAGAAATTGCTTAAGAAAGAAATCGTGGAAGACGGATTGCTCCGCTTCTCTTTCAACCGTCCAGCACATAATGTAAAGATAGAAGTGTTGGAATCATTGCCTGACACATTCAGCATATTCCCAACATATTCATTAAATTACGACACAATACTTTGGCATTTCACTCCTAACAAAGACAGCCTCTTTTTCGCAATAAATTACGACACATTAATTAATGACACCACTCTGATGAGTCTGAAACCTCGTAAGACAGCCGCAAGAAGAGGACAACAGGAAAACATTTCCAAATCATTGGAAATCAAGACTAACATCAGCGCAGGAAAATTAGTTCCGGAACAAGATTTAATCCTGACTTTCAAAGAGCCTGTCACCAATATCACAATGCGCGACACTTCATGGTTTATCGTTGATAAAGACACTATTATCAATGATTTACATTTCACAAAAATTGATTCATTCGGATTGAAATACAAACTCGACAAGACATTAGTCCCAGAGAAATCATACAAAATCATCGTTCCTGACTCTGTATTTTACAGTTTCAAAGGCGTGACAAACGACACGACAGAAATCTCTTTCAAAGTGCCAGAAATTTCTCAATACGGAAATATTTTCGTCACGGTAGAAGTACCAGAAAACGTTCCTCAAATCATAGTAGAACTTCTAGATGAAAAAGACAAATTCGTTGCGAGACAAATAGTTAACGAAACCAAGAAGATAGGATTCGAATATCTCACACCAAAGAAATACAAGCTGAAAGCCACCATCGACAAAGACGGCAACGGCAAATGGTCGCCAGGAAATTACGGCAAGAAGTTATTGCCTGAAGCAGTTTATTATCACAAAGACGTCTTTGATGTCAAGGCAAACTGGGACATTGACTTAGAAGAGACTTGGAGATTCTGAGATTCATTCAAAGAGTTCTGTCGGCTGAAATTTCTCGCAATCGAAGAGGCCTTTGTCGCCGAGTTTCAGTTTTGGTATCACGAGCAGCGACATAAATCCCAATGTCATGAAAGGGTCGTCGAGTGATGAACCGAGCTCTTTGGATAAAGAAACGAGCGCCTGATAATCAGCAGCTATTTTATGTCCGTCGATATTAGTCATAAGACCTGCCACCGGAAGCGGGATGCAGATATTGTTATCGTAGCTCCACGCCACCAGGCCTCCTTTAGCATTGATAATCATATTGGCAGCATTTGCCATCTCCTCATCGCTGCAACCAATCACAACGATATTATGGCTATCGTGAGCAACGCTTGAAGCAATAGCTCCTTTCTTCAAGCCGAAGTTCTTGATGAAACCCAGAGCGATTTTCTTCTTCTCATAACGATTGATGACAGCAATTTTCAAGAAGTCGTTATCAACATCGCTGACCAAATTATCATTAACACTTTTTGGTCGGCCTACCAATTTCTCTGTCAGAAGCTCTCCGTTTATCACGCTGATAATCTTCACATTCTTACCTTCATCATAAATCCTGAAATCATCGATATCAACATTTTCTGCGACAAAATTATTGATAAGTTTGACATCATTCTCAGGGATGAGTGACTTATTATTCTCCGCAACCAATTTACCATCGATATAAGTCTTTAAGATATTGAAATCGATGAAGTTATCCACGATGATAAAATCAGCAGGGTCATTTTTCTGGAGCAGACCCACTTCGAGATTATAATGTTTTATTGGAGTTAATGTTGCGGCTTTTAATATATCTAAGATATTATATCCTAATGAGATAGCCTTTTTAACCAGACGATTTATATGACCTTTGACCAATTCATGAGGGTGCATATCGTCGGAGCATAACATCACATTTTCGGGTGATTCCTCGATGAGGGGGATAAGAGCGTTGAAGTTCTTGGCAGCGCTGCCTTCACGAATCTGTATCATCATGCCGAGCGCCACTTTATCGCGAGCCTCTTGGAGAGTAGAACATTCGTGGTCTGTTGCAATTCCTGATTTACAATATTTCACCAAATCATCGCCACTCAAGAGCGGAGCATGACCGTCTATTGGCTTGTTATGACGCTGGGCAGAATTTATTTTTGCAAGCACCTCATTATCATTGAAGATGACACCAGGATAATTCATCATCTCGCCGAGATATTTTATATCATCCATAGAAAGGAGTTCATCAACAGCCTTCGAATCCAGGACAGCGCCTGAAGTCTCGAATGATGTAGCCGGCACGCAGCTAGGCGCTCCGAAATAAAACTTCATCGGCGATTGTTTTCCTGTCGCTATCATATATTTAACGCCATCTATTCCAAGAACATTAGCAATCTCATGAGGGTCGCTCACTGTCGCAACGGTGCCATGTGTTACGGCAAGACGCGCAAACTCAGTAGGAACAAGCAAAGAGCTCTCGATGTGAATATGAGAATCGACAAAACCAGGCATAATAAGCTGATTGTTGTCGTTTTCTTCTTCTATAACATTAACAATCATGCCGTTCTCGATGAAGACCGTACCTTTGAAAATACGCGAATTCACCACATCGACAATCTGTCCGCTTACTTGAAATACTGAATTTTCCATGTTATAATTTTTTATGAGCAAATTTACGATTTATAAATGAACATTTCAATGAATTGTTGTTTTTATTAATCAAAATAAATTTTGAAGATATGAACTCGATATATGACTTCAAGGCTGTTGCTTCAAACGGAAAAACATTGAATTTCAGTCAATTTAAAGGAAAAGTATTGTTGATTGTTAACACTGCGAGCAAATGTGGTTTCACGCCGCAATTCGCTGGTCTCGAAGAACTAAACCAAAAATACAAAGACAAAGGTCTCGTCATCATAGGATTTCCATGCAACCAATTCGGGCAGCAGGATCCTGGCACCGACGACGAGATTCTAGATTTCTGCCAAGTCAATTACGGCGTCACTTTCCAGATGATGAAGAAGATAGAGGTGAATGGAGAAAACGCCTCACCTATTTATACTTTTTTAAAGGAGAAGACGAAAAACATTTTAGGCGAGGACATCAAATGGAATTTCACGAAGTTCCTCATCTCAGCCGACGGCAAGAAAATCAAGCGTTACGCTCCTACCGTCAAACCGAGCAGACTTGAGAAAGAGATTGAGGAGATGATTAAAAAAAACAAGTCTAAAGCACGTACGGAAGAACTTGTAGATCATAGTGTTTGACATTGTTGAATATCATATCGACGAGGCGCAACGCTCTTTCATCAGATTCGTCTTCGCCAATTCGGAACATCTTCAACAATTCCTCTTTTAAAATACAATTGTCGCTACTGAGATTGTCGGCGTAATCTATGTCAATGTCCATATAAACCATATCAGAAAATACTCCGACAAATATCTCAGTTCCAAGTTCCAGCAACAACTTCTTAAGTTCATGCAATTTAAGACTCGAAACGGCACGTCGCTCATTATCAGACAAATCAAATTCTATTTCAGGAAGTTTCCCTTTTCTTGAAACAATTTCCACATTCTTACCTGTGGCAAACAACATCTGCAATAACATCGGCCACAAAGATTCGTCACATTTTTTGTTTTTAGGATGATGATAATCAATAGGTTTAATGAATCTTAAATAATATTTATAAACCATCAGATCTTGATAAACACTAAAATCGCTCTTATCAAATATTCTTAAAGAATTAAAAAAATCAACGGTCTGTTTATTCATCAAAAATTCATTAAACAACCACTCGTAACTTAATTTATCGCAATCATTATGTTCAATACATTGAATATCATCATCTTCAAATTCATCATCATATTCTTCTTCTGAATTATCATCGTCATTATCCTCTTCAATTTTCATATCAAATAATGTCGGTTCCTTCGTATCGTCTTTTTTCTTTTCTTCCGCATTATTGTCCGACGAATTTGAATCCTGTTTAACTTCGTCATAACTTTTTAACATAACTGGAGGAAGACCGGATTCTGAAGAAAGATTCCATACCAATGCACGGATGTGCTCATAGAGACGGCGAGGCACATCATCCTCAACTATCCTATTAAATTCAGCTACAGTAGTGATGTCACCTTCAAAAACTACCAGTGCAGAATATTCGACTTCTACTTCAAAAAAAGTCTCTCTTTTACATTTGGCATCTATAGAAGCTTCAACATGGACAAAATACGATGAAGAAGAACGCATTCTTTTTACATAAGAATTCTTCATATCCACTTTAACCTCATCCACTTTCATATACGTAGGATCAGGCGTGTCATAAATCTCATATTGCAGTTGGCTTAAATAAGTTCTTACAGTCATAATAATAGATTTTATGTTTCATTAATAATTTGCGATAAAGTAATCCTTATTGATTTCCACCACTTTTCTATTTCTAGAATTCTTATTATCAATCATTTCATAATAGAAATTATTAAGTGCTTTCGACAAGATTGTCTTCACATTGCGAAAACCAAGTCCAGATTTATAAGCTTTTTCCGCCACCACACGCAAGGCATCATCAGAGAAACGGAGATCAATATTGTTTTGATGGCAATAATCGATATGACTGTCGAGTATGTTATCTTTAGCAGTCTTCAAGATATCATAAATCACGTCGGTCGATAATGGATTCAAGGCGATCACATCACCAATTCTGCCCAGAAGTTCTGGCGTATAACCCCATTCCAGCAAATCATCTTGCACGACCAACTTCTGATAATTCACGTTGTCGTTATTAGAATTGTTTGTAAATCCTATAGTTTTGTTGACATTCAAACGTTTCTTAACAATTTCATCGATGCCATAGAAGGCGCCGTCGAAGATAATGAGGAAATTGTCGGTAGGCAACTCTGAATATTGACTATGATAACGTTTACCGGTTTCAACATTCAAAGGATGTTCCTTTTCGAACAAGCGCATGATGTCGCGAATCATATCCATATCGCTTACCATACCACCTCTTTTATTGACATCTAATCCGTAGTGCGTGATTTTATCAAATTCATGAAAAACCAAAACGGCGTATCTCAGTTTGAAAGAATCATCATATTTCTCCATTTCTTTCGACAGTATATCCGTCAGGTTCATTCCTTTCCATCCTGTAGGAGTGAGTTCGCTAGTGTTGATTCTTATGATAGGACATTGGCATGCCTTGGCGAATATTCTCAGCATCTCACTCTTTCCGCATCCTGTCGGACCCATTAGTATTGCTGGAGATTTAATGTGACTGGTGTACTTTTTCTTCATACTATCATAATGATGGTAAAAAGTAACTGACAGTCTTTCTATCACATCATCTTGACCCTTAATGAATTGCTTCACATAATCAGCCATCAGTTTGGGACTATTGATGTCATCGATTTCTATTCTGACAGGACGTCTTTTAACCGGCGGAGTGTACAAGTCATCTTTAGAAAAACCGAATTTTGCTTGAAGATATTCAAAATCTTCTTCTGTTGGAGATGCAAAAACCTTCTTCCATTCCTTCGCCTTGTTTTTCATAATAACGGACATATCGTCGCCCATCTCCAGCGACTCTCTATAACAAGAGATTTCATAATCAGTCTTTGCCAGCAGTTTGCCAATAGTGATACTATCGTCATCCAGCATAACCAAATACTTGACAGCATGTTCGGTACTGATTCTAGGACATAAAAACAACCTAGCTGCAAGATTAGCAGCGTCATGCTCATTTTCACAATCGAGCGTAATTCCAAAATAAGTCTTTTTCATTTCTTTTTATGTTTATGTTATTTATAAATAATTCCGCTTTATCAAGGACAATATTTAAATAATATACGATATATTAATATACCAATTGCAAATCAGCACATAGAATCGTATTTTATATCGATTTAATTCTAAATCAACACAATACAACTTTAATACTAATACCCAATTATTTATAAAAATACACCGCGGAAAAAGCGGGCAACAAAGATAACACTTTTTTCAATAAGCAAATTACATATTACAAAATATTTTAAAATTATTTTCAAAAACTATTTTAATAATATTAACTTATTGATTTATTTATTATCAACAAAAAAATTCCACAACGCTTGCTGTGGAATTTATGACTTGATGTTAAATATATTTATTTTAGGTTAACCTTTGAGAGCGTCTGCGCCGCTGACAATCTCGACGAGTTCGTTGGTGATTGCCGATTGTCGCGCCTTATTATATGTGAGGTTAAGTTCTTTGAGGAGCTCTGTTGCGTTGTCGGTCGCCTGTGTCATTGAAATCATACGAGCGCCTTGTTCCGAAGCGAAGCTATCGAGCAAGATTCTATATACCTGCATCTTCAATGAATTAGGGACCATCTCGTTATATATCTCCTCTCTGCTAGGCTGGAAGATATAATCTATTTCCATACCAGATTCAGTGTCGGTGTCGGCAGATTGTTGACTTACTATCGGCAAGAACTGTTCGCATACCAAAATCTGCGTCGCTGCATTCTTAAACTGGTTATAAACAAAAACGATACGATCATATTTCTTCTCTTCGAAATATTTCATCAGTTTCTCTGCAAGAAGCACAGCATTCTCATAAGTCAGGTCATCTAAGATATGATTGTCATTTCCCACCACAGGATATTTCTTGAATTTCAATGACTCTTCCACTTTAGAACCCACGCACAAGATATCGAGTTTTCCGTCATCCAATAAATTCTGATATTCCTCTTTGATGAGGTTTATCGTCTCACGAATCACGTTGGCGTTGAACACCCCACAGAGGCCTTTATTAGAAGACAGCGGAATTATCAAGACTCGCTCAAGCTCTCTGTTTTCGGCAAACACCGTCGACTGTTGTCCTCCACTCGTTGAGCGTTCAAGTATCTCGCTAAACTTCTCAGCATACGGGCGCAATGCCATGATAGCGTTCTGCGACTTACGTAACTTCGATGCCGCTACCATCTTCATGGCGCTCGTAATCTGTTTAGTGGAGTTGACAGACTCGATTCTTGTTCTGACTTCTTTTAGATTTGCCATAACCTTTATGCTTTAGACATATGGTCACCGACTTCTTCAGCGACTTTTTTCAATACATTTGTTATATCATCATCGAACTCACCTTGTTTTATTCTGCCCATCACTTCAGGGTATCCGTTGTTGAGTCGAGCGATGAAAGCTTTTTCAAACTCAGCCACTTTGTCGAGAGGGATGTTTCTCATGAGGTTGTTAACGCCACAATAAATGATAGCCACTTCCTCTTCCACTTTCATCGGTGATGACTGAGGTTGGATGAGCATCTGCACGTTACGGCGTCCTTTGTCGAGAACAGCCTGTGTAGCAGCGTCGAGGTCAGAGCCGAATTTAGAGAATGCTTCGAGTTCACGGAACTGAGCCTGGTCGATTTTAAGAGTGCCAGACACCTTCTTCATTGATTTGATTTGTGCCTTACCACCGACACGTGACACGGAGATACCTACGTTGATAGCAGGACGAACGCCAGAGTTGAAGAGGTTGGTCTCAAGGAATATCTGACCGTCGGTGATAGATATCACGTTGGTTGGGATATAAGCAGAGACGTCGCCAGCCTGTGTCTCGATAATAGGAAGAGCAGTCAAAGAGCCGCCTCCTTTAACCTTATCTTTAAGACTTTCAGGAAGGTCGTTCATATTCTTTGCTATCTCGTCCGACTTCACGATCTTAGCTGCGCGTTCGAGCAATCTTGAGTGAAGGTAGAACACGTCGCCAGGATAAGCCTCGCGTCCTGGAGGACGACGGAGCAACAACGACACTTCGCGGTAAGCTACTGCCTGTTTGGAGAGGTCGTCATAAACCACCAATGCTGGACGTCCGGTATCGCGGAAATATTCGCCTATGGCAGCGCCAGCGAAAGGTGCGTAATACTGCATAGCAGCGGTGTCAGATGCAGTAGCAGCCACAACGACGGTATAAGGCAAGGCGCCATTATCTTCGAGGGTCTGCACTATATTAGCAATGGTAGAGCCTTTCTGACCCACTGCGACATATATACAATAGACAGGTTCTCCCCTGTCGTAGAATTCTTTCTGATTCAAGATGGTGTCGATGGCGATTGTAGTCTTGCCAGTCTGGCGGTCACCGATGATAAGCTCACGCTGTCCGCGTCCGATAGGAATCATAGCGTCGATAGCTTTGATACCAGTCTGGAGAGGCTCGCTAACAGGCTGACGGAAGATTACGCCCGGAGCCTTACGTTCCAAAGGCATATTGAATGTCTCGCCTTTGATGGCGCCCTTGCCATCGATTGGAGCGCCGAGAGTGTTGACGACACGACCGAGCATACCCTCGCCAACATTGATGGAAGCGATATGATGTGTGCATTTCACGACATCGCCTTCCTTTATATCTGATGCGTCGTTCAAAAGAACAACACCAACATTATCCTGTTCAAGATTCAAGACGATGCCCATGGCACCTGTCTTCTCAAACTCAACCAACTCACCTGATTCGGCATCCTTCATGCCATAAACACGAGCAACGCCGTCGCCGATCTGAAGAACAGAACCCTTTGTGTCTAAATCACTGCTAGTATCAAAACTGGTCAGTTCTTGAAGCAATATGGCTGATATCTCAGCAGGTTTTATATTTTCCATCGTATATGATTTTTCTTAATATTCCTTAACAAATAAATTACTTTCAGACATAGAAGACTGCAGACGTCTCAATGTGTTCTTAACACTTGCGTCATATTCATAATCCTTATATCTGACAACAAAACCGCCTATTATGTTCTTGTCGATAACTTTTTCTATCTGTATAGTGTCTTTATCGACTATCTTATGTCTTAAAATATTGACTATTCTGTTTGTCGTATCCTCATCAATATCGACAGCTGTAGTCACTGTCACCACCGCTATCTTCTTATATTCCAGATACAACTCATAGAAGGCATCATAAATGCTAGTTATTATCTCCTCTCTATCCTTATCGATGAGAAGACATAGCATATTGACGGTGATTGGATCGGTTTTGTCGCCGAACAACTTCATCAATATATTTTTCTTATGTTCTTCAGAAACAAAAGGCTGGTATATCAAGTTTCTCAATTCTTCATTATCGGCAAAAGCATCTCTGACAAGGCGCATGTCGTCATAACATTTGTCAACGACATTGTTCTGCACGGCCAAGTCCATAAACGCCTTTGCGTAACGATGAGTTAAGATATAAGATTTCATATTTATGATATTTGGTTTTTATTTTCTATATCATCAAGAAGTCTGTTGATATAATTGATTTGTTCCTTATCGGAGGTGAGTTCTTTTTGAAGAACTTTTTCAGCCACCTTGATAGAGAATCCAGCTATCTGGTTCTTTATCTCTGTTGCTGCCGCCATCTTCTCATTTTCTATCGTTTCCCTTGCACTTTCGATGATACGTTCTTTTTCCTCGTTAGCCTTTGCTTTGGCTGTCTCAATGAACTTATCATGAATCTGACGAGCCTCATCGAGTATTTTGTCTCTCTCTTCGCGAGCCTGAGCAAGAAGCAATTCGTTGTCAGCCTGCAGTTTCTCCATCTCTTGATGAGTACGTTCAGCTTTCTCGAGAGCAGTATTGATCTCTTCCTCGCGTTGCTTCAACATATTATTGATGACAGGGAAAGCGAATTTCGCCAAGATAAAAAACACTATTCCGAATGCCAATGTCATCCAGAACAACAGACCCAGATCAGGAGTAATCAATTCCATAATTCAAAGTTTAGAGTTTAAAGTGTAAAGTTGAGAGCAGTTTTGAAGTTTATAGTTTAAAGCGGTTGAACCACTATAAACTATAAACTCTTAACTATAAACACTCTTAAGCGATACCAATCAACAAGCAAACAACCAAAGCAAACAAAGAAACACCTTCGATGAATGCTGCAGAGATAAGCATGCTAGTTTGAGCTTTATCAGCGATTTCTGGTTGACGTGCTGATGATTCCAATGCAGAGCTGGCGATTTTACTGATACCTAAACCGCAACCGAATGTTACGATACCTGCAGCTAAAGCAGCGCCTAATTTTGCTAAAGGAGCCAAGTCGAGTGCTGCTTGGACTACGTCTTGTAATAATACTAATAATGACATAACTTATAATTTTATAAAGTTTTTATTTTCAATTTTATATTTAATGTTCGTGTCCTTCTTTTGCCGCTGCCCCGAAATAAAGCGACGACAATAATGTAAATACGTATGCCTGAATAAACGCTACCAGCAATTCAAGGCAATCGACGAATATGGCGAGCAAGAGTGAGACCACCGAAATGGCGCCTCCTGCTGCAGCGCTCATCTCACCTAATATAAATATCATACAGATGAAGCCGAGCACAATGATATGACCTGCCGTGATATTGGCGAAGAGACGTATCGCCAACACGAAAGGTTTTACGAAACAGCCAACCACTTCCACGACAGGCATCAGCGGCAATGGAAATTTAAGCCACCATGGCACGCCAGGAGTGTTGAAGATATCTTGATAATAATGTCTTTTTCCTGTAAGGTTTGTGATGAAGAACGTGAACAAAGCGAGTACCGCTGTCACTGCTATATTTCCTGTGACATTAGCTCCGAATGGGAAGAATGGGATAAGTCCGAGGATGTTATTAAAGATGATGAAGAAAAATACCGTCAACAAATAAGGCAGATATTTCTCATAGTCTTTTCCTATGTTAGGCTTTGCTATCTCGTCTCTCACATAGATGACGAGAGGTTCGATGAGAGCCTGTATTCCTTTTGGAGCCTTGACGCCACGCTGACGGTAGCCTTTTGCGACAAGGAGAAATATTATCACGAGAAGTGTACATGAAACAAACAATCCGAAGACTGTCTTAGTTATAGAAATGTCGAAGGGACGGGTAAGAGCCCCATCGCTACAAACCCTTACCACTTTCCCCTCGTAGTTCCCGGAATCGGGAATTTTAAATATTACATCATCACCGTGCCTATCGTGTGTGACATATTGATGGCCGTGATGCAGATGTTTCGATGAGAACGTATACAACTCACCTTCGCTGAACACTATTATCGGAAGGTTTATAGATATATGCTTGCCTTTCCATGTGCATATATGCCAGTCGTATGAATCCATTATATGTTCGAAGATAAGAGCTCCTGCATCCAATTTCTCTTCCACTTCTTCGACAGCCTCCGACTCGTGATTATGATTATCGGCAGCCGCTAAGGTATCATTCGACAATATAAATATGGCACATATCAAGAATGAGAAAGTCACAATTAGTTTCTTCAAGTTATAAGTCAATATAGTTTTTCCCATCTCAATTATACACACTTAATTAGAACGCAAGTTTACAAAAAAAAATAATATTATTTACATCCACATCATTTTTATTTCTAAAAAAAGAGAGCTCCCGAAATTTCAGGAGCTCTCATTAACTTTAGACTTTAGTCTTTCGACTTTAGCCTTTATACATTATTATATTAATCAGCCTCTTGCTGCTAAGAGTAAGTCTAACATCTTGATTGCTGATTCGCTGATTACTGAGCCAGGTCCGAAGATAGCTGCTGCGCCAGCGTCATATAAGTATTGATAATCTTGTGGAGGGATAACACCACCAACAACTACCATGATGTCAGGGCGACCTAATTTTTCAAGTTCTTCGATAACTTGAGGAACGAGAGTCTTGTGACCTGCTGCCAAACTTGAAACGCCGAGGATATGAACGTCGTTTTCAACTGCTTGACGTGCTGATTCTGCTGGTGTTTGGAATAATGGTCCCATATCGACGTCGAATCCTATGTCAGCATAACCTGTTGCTACGACTTTAGCGCCACGGTCGTGACCGTCTTGACCCATCTTAGCAATCATGATACGAGGACGGCGTCCTTCAACTTTAGCGAATTCGTCAGCTTTAGCGACTGCTTCTGCGAATTTAGCATCACCTTTTGTTTCCATAGAATAAACTCCTGAGATTGTACGAATAACTGCTTTATAACGTCCTGCTACTTTTTCGCAAGCCATAGAGATTTCGCCTAATGTTGCGCGGCATTTTGCTGCTTCAACTGCTAATTCTAACAAGTTGCCTTCGCCTGTTTCAGCTGCTTTTGTGATAGCTGCTAAGCAACGGTCAACGTCAGCTTGGTTACGTTTAGCGCGGAGGTCGTTGAGACGTTTGATTTGTGATTCGCGAACTGCAGTGTTATCAACTTCGAGAGTTTCGATAGCGTCTTCATGTTCGAGACGGAACTTGTTGATACCAACGATGATTTCGCTGCCAGCGTCGATACGTGCTTGTTTGCGAGCTGCTGCTTCTTCGATACGCATCTTTGGAAGACCTGTCTCGATAGCTTTTGCCATACCGCCCATAGCTTCGATTTCCATGATGTGTTCCCAAGCTCTGTCGGCGATTTCTTTTGTCAATGATTCAATGTAATATGAACCTGCCCATGGGTCAACTACTCTACATACGTTAGTTTCTTCTTGGATGTAGATTTGAGTGTTACGAGCGATACGTGCTGAGAAGTCTGTAGGAAGAGCGATAGCTTCGTCCAAAGCATTGGTGTGCAATGATTGTGTGTGGCCGAGTGCTGCGCCCATAGCTTCGATACATGTACGTGCTACGTTGTTGAATGGGTCTTGTTCTGTCAATGACCAACCTGATGTTTGAGTGTGTGTACGGAGTGCCAATGACTTGTCGCTCTTAGGATTGAAAGTCTTGACAATCTTAGCCCATAACATACGAGCTGCACGCATCTTAGCGATTTCCATGAAGTGGTTCATACCTGAACACCAGAAGAATGAAAGACGTGGTGCGAAAGCGTCGATGTCGAGACCTGATTTAACACCTGTACGGAGATAATCCCAACCGTCAGCCAAAGTGTAAGCCAACTCGATGTCGCATGTAGCACCAGCTTCTTGCATGTGGTAGCCAGAGATAGAGATTGAGTTGAACTTAGGCATCTTCTTAGATGTGAATTCGAAGATGTCAGCGATGATACGCATTGAGAACTCAGGTGGATAGATATATGTGTTACGAACCATGAATTCTTTCAAGATGTCGTTTTGGATTGTACCTTGAAGTTCTTCGTAGGTAGCGCCTTGTTCCAAAGCAGCGACGATGTAGAATGCCAAAACTGGCAAAACAGCGCCGTTCATTGTCATAGAAACTGACATCTTGTTGAGAGGAATCTGGTCGAATAAGACTTTCATGTCTTCTACTGAACAGATACTTACACCAGCTTTACCGACGTCACCCATAACGCGTTCGTGGTCGGCGTCATAGCCGCGGTGTGTAGCAAGGTCGAAAGCAACTGACAAACCTTTTTGTCCAGCAGCGATGTTACGACGATAGAAAGCATTTGATTCTTCAGCTGTTGAGAAACCAGCATATTGACGGATTGTCCAAGGACGCATCACATACATTGTTGAGTATGGTCCGCGGAGGTAAGGAGCGATACCTGCTGCATAGTTGAGGTGTTCCATACCTTCGAGCTGTGCTGAAGTGTAAGCAGGACGTACGTTGATGTGTTCAACTGTTTCCCATTCTGGTTTGATACCGTTTTTATTTTCCCATTCTTTTGGGTCTTCTGTCTGAGGTATAACGTTGATGTTTATATCTTTAAAATTTGGCTTCATCGTTTACTCCTTTCTTTATTTTGTTATACCTAATTTCTTTTGAAAATCTTGTAATGTCTCTAAAACATTGCTCTTGACGTGGATGAAGTATTCCATACCAGCTGCTTTGAGTACGTCGGCTGTACCTTCTGGGTTACCTGCCAAAACGACGATAGCTTGGTCTTTAAGAGCTTCGTAAATCTTGAGAGCGTTGCCTTCGCCGTATTCTTCGTCTGAAGAGCAGATGACAACGATTTCTGGTTTAACTTCCTTAGCTGCTGCGATACCGTCTTCAACAGTCTTGAAACCAGCGTTGTCAACGACTTCAAAACCAGCGCAAGCGAAGAAGTTAGAAGCGAAGTTAGCTCTTGCTTTGAGCATTGCTAAGTTACCGTATGTCAACATCCATACAACAGGGCGTTTGTTGCTTTGGCTGTAAACGTCTGTTGCATAACGTAATTGTTCAAATTGTTGAGCAACGCGGTAAGTAACGATTGTATCGATTTCTGCATTTTCATCACGACGGCAGTTAGCTTCGAATACCCATGCTTCTGGATTTGACTTCATTGTCTCTGTGAAGTTAGGGAATTGGTTTGTACCGAGGATGATTTCGCGGCGTGTTGCTACGTTGCTGAGGCGTTTTGTTGCGCTTTCCTTAACCATCTTTTGGATTGTGCCGTTACGCAATGCTGCGAGGTAACCGCCTTCTTCTTGAATTTGGAGGAATAAGTTCCAAGCTGCTTTAACCAATGAGTCAGTGAGGTTTTCAATGTAGTATGAACCTGCTGCTGGGTCAGCGACTTTGTCGAAGTGTGATTCTTCTTTCAAGATGAGTTGTTGGTTACGTGCGATACGTTCTGCGAACTCTGTTGTTGGTTCGTAAACCATGTCGAATGGAGTTACGCTGAATGAGTGAACGCCGCCGAGGATAGCTGACATAGAACCTGTTGTTGTACGTAACATGTTTACGTATGAGTCATACAAGCTCATGTTGATTTGTGCGTTGAAAGCGTGGATGAGCATCTTAGCGTTTTCTTCTTTTGCGCCAAATGCCTTAGCAATGTTTGCCCACAATACTCTGTAAGCACGCATCTTAGCCATTTCCATGAAGTAGTTTTGACCTACTGCTACGTTGAAACGCATTTTTGGAAGGATAGCGTCGATTGCCATGTCTGTGTCGGTGAGTTTGTCGAGGTATTCAGCACCAACTGCCAAAGCGAATGCCATTTCTTGAACGATTGTTGCGCCGGCATTTGTGAAGACGTGAGCGTTAACGCCTATTGTTTGGAAACCTGGCATTTCAGCTTTTGACAAGATGTAAGCCAATTCCATGTCTGTGCTTTCAGAGATGAACCATGTGCCACGACGGATGTAACGTGTCAATGGGTCATAATTCAAAGAACCGTGTAAACCAGGGATTCTTGAAAGTTGTTCCAAAAGTGGTAAGTGATATTTGTTATTGTAGAAACTTAACTCGACTTCTTCAGCATTGATACCATTGAGTAATGCTGATAATTCGAGGTCTGAATAAAGCTTGTCATATTCAAGACGGAATGTGATAGCGTTAGCGCCTCTCTTGAGAGCGTCTAAAGCTTTTGCATTAGCAGCATTGCAATCTGTAACGTTGATATCTTGGCAGATGAGCCATTCGTTACCTTTTGTCTTGTTGCCACGAACGTAAGGGAACTGGTTAGGTTCTACGTTGTTCCATGCAATTGAATTAAGATTTTCAGCGCGGTAATAAGGTCTTACCGAAAAACCTTCAGCCGTTTTCCAAACTAATTTTTTGTCGTAATCGGCTCCTTTAAGGTCTTTTTGAATCACTGCTTCCCATTGTTCGGTACTTATCGCAGGAAATTCTTCAAAAAGTTTCTTCTGGTTACTCATATTTTTATTTGTTAAAAATTATTATTCTGTTAATTAGCTAAGCAATCTTAAAGATTGTTAACTATAATTTTTCCCCCACAAATATAAATCAAAATTCTTTATATCAGACAAAAATACCTAATAAATATAAATGAAGTTTTTTGTTGTTGAAAAATGATTATTTTTGTAAGTTCTAAAAGTAGTTTTTAATTTATATCATTATGAAAAAATATTTTTTGACTTTATTGCTTTTCATTCCTTTCCTAGCGAAATCACAATCTTGTGAAGTATCAGGAAATCAAAATGGTATATGGGATTGCGATACCGTCTTCGTCGTCGATAACGTCATCGTTCCGGAAGACAGCAAACTCATCATCGCAGAAGGAACGAAAGTCATTTTCAGAGATTATTTCAGCATCATCGTCAATGGTTCTTTCGAAGCTGTTGGATGTGAAAACGACTCCATATATTTCACTGTTACAGACACAACAGGTTTCTATCGCTGGGATTGCGGCCAAGGCGGTTGGAACGGACTCGTATTCCAAGATGTTAAAGATACATTAAGACTCGAATATTGTCATTTCTCTTACGGCAAGGCTGCCGAAGAAATGAGACGCGGCGGCGCAGTAAGAATATACAACACCGATTTCGTGGTAATCGACAACTGCACATTCTATTGCAACCACACTCGAGAAAAAGGCGGCG
Organism: Bacteroidales bacterium; assembly: GCA_045655965.1. Classification (GTDB taxonomy): domain Bacteria; phylum Bacteroidota; class Bacteroidia; order Bacteroidales; family F082; genus Limimorpha. The sequence continues at coordinate 111,085 of JAZOQH010000036.1, forward strand.
CTCTCTATGCAGAACATTCCGACCTCATGATTTCAAACTGTGAAGTCGATGCTAACATCGCTTTAACAAATGACGGTTCTTACACTCACGGCGCTGGTTTCCAGTTCCATAGATGCTCCGTAAAAATGGAAGATATGTATTTCCACGACAATACCTGCAACACTTGTTATGGCGGCGGCGTCAATTTCGACAGTTGCAGCGTGGATGTCAACAAAGCGGTCTTTGAAGACAATTACGCCGTCAACGCTGCCGGTATGGGAATACAACGCAGCAACGACTATGACGTAAGAATTTCTAACTCATTGTTCAACAACAATATCGTCATGCATTACGGCGGCGCTATGGCAATGGCGACAACATCTCCTCTAATTCAGAATGTTACAATGGCAAACAACTACTGCATCGGTGCCGGCGGCGGCGCTATGCAGTTCTTCAGCGAAGCTAGACCTGTTTTCAAAAACTGTATCATCTGGGGCAACGATTGGCAAGGCAGCAGTGGTGCAATCACCGATGGTTCTCAGATTTTCGTCTGGGGTTCCGACTGCGCTCCGGAATTTTACAACACTCTCATCGAAGGCGGTCTTAAACAAATTCACGGAAATCAATATGTTGCGGTTTATGATCATCCAACAATGCTCGAAATAGATCCTCTCTTCATCGACACTGTCGCTCGTAACTTCCAACTGCAAGAAGACAGTCCAGCAATCAACAGAGGAACAATAGACACCACAGGTTTGATGATGCCTGCAACCGACCTCCTCGGTAATCCTAGAATTGTTGACGACAGAGTCGATATGGGTTGCTACGAATCAAGCGTGACTTACCTCAAAAAAATCAAATCTCAAGACAATAATCTCAAAATATTCCCTAACCCTTTGACATCTAACAGCGTATGTAGCTTCGAGAATAAAACAGTTTCTCAAGTCACACTGAAAGTGTCTGACATAAAAGGCGCTCAGATTTTCGTCAAAGACCTCGGAATATTGCCTGCAGGCACTAATGAGATTTCTCTTTCAGAATTGACTAATGTCTTAAAAAATAATAACATTTATTTCATAAGCATTGAAACTCAAGGTAAAACATTAAAAGCTAAAATCGTTTATTAAAATTTATTATGAAAAATATATTCAAAAACAAACAGTTCCTCGGAATACTCTTTGCGATTATAGCATTCGCACTTATAACTTTGGTTTATTTCACTCCTATTTTGGAAGGAAAGAGAATAAAACAGCATGACATTGAGATGTATAAAGGCATGTCTCAAGAAATCAATGAATTCCGTGAAGAGACAGGCGAACAGTCATTATGGACCAACTCTATGTTCGGTGGTATGCCAGCATGGAATATCGGCGTTCAACAGAACAGCAACCTCATGACTTACGTACAGAAAATCATAGGTTTAGGATTCCCAAGTCCTATAATGTCGGTTTTCATCAGCATGCTCGGTTTCTTCATTCTGCTGCTTGTTTTAGACTGTAAAATATGGATTAGTTTCATCGGTGCATTGGCGTATGGTTTCACCTCATATCTCTTCATCGTCATGGGCGCTGGTCACAACTCAAAGGCGGTCGCTATGGCTTATATGGCACCTGTAATCGCTGGTATCATAATGACTTACAAAGGCAAATATCTCTGGGGCGCAGTACTCACCGCGATATCATTAGCACTCGAAATAAGAGCAGGTCACATCCAAATCACCTATTATTTATTTATGATAGTTCTGATTATGGTCATCGCTGAATTCATTGAAGCAATCAAAACAAAACAATATTTAGATTTCTTTAAAGCAAGCGGCATACTCGCTACAGTCGCAATTTTGGCTGTACTTACAAGTACAACAACACTTTACGCTAACTATGAATTTGGCAAGGAGACAATGCGTGGCAAACCTGTCCTCACAGAAAACGTGGAAAATCAGACTCGCGGTCTCGACAGAGATTATATCACACAATGGAGCTACGGCATCGGAGAGACATGGAGTCTTATGATTCCTAACGTGAAAGGCGGCGCTTCTGCTTATATCGGCAACGACAATCCTGCATTGCAAAATGCCGACCCTCGCTTCCGCTCGACAATAGCTCAAAACAATGCTTATTGGGGCGACCAACCTGGAACAAGCGGACCGGTTTACGTAGGTGCAATAGTCTGTTTCTTGTTCATACTCGGTCTTTTCGTAGTAAAAGGAAAAATAAAATGGGTCTTACTCGCAGCCACAATCCTCTCAATATTATTAAGTTGGGGTAAAAACTTCATGGGATTCACCGACTTCTTCCTCGATTATTTCCCATTATATAACAAATTCAGAGCAGTATCAATGACACTCGTCATCGCGGAAGTATGTATGCCAATTCTTGCATTCCTCGCTCTCGCTGAAGTGATGAGAAATCCTGAAATATTGAAGAAAAATATGTATTATCTCTACGTATCTTTCGGATTGACAGCAGGTTTGTGTTTGTTGTTCTACATCGTTCCTAACGTATTTTTCAACTTCCTCAGTCAAGGCGAAGCTGCTCAATTCGCACAATTGACAAACGGAAAAGACGGCGCCATTTACCAAATGCTCGTAAATGACATCGAAAACGTTCGTATGGCAATATTCAAGAAAGATGCTATCAGAAGCTTCTTCTTCATAACTATAGCTGCTATAATATTGTTACTCAGCATAAAAGGCAAGCTAAAAGACAATACTGTCTTTGCAATTCTCGCTGTTTTGGTTGTCATGGATATGTTCCCAATCAACAAACGTTATCTCAACAACGACAACTTCATCGATAGCCGTCGTTTCGAAAAACCTTTCGTGATGTCTGCAATCGACAAACAGATTTTACAAGATAACAGCTTGGATTACAGAGTGATGAATCTTATGACAAGCACCTTCAACGATGCAAGTACATCATATTTCCATAAATCAATCGGCGGTTACCACGGAGCAAAACTTCGTCGTTATCAAGATATTATAAATCATTATTTAGGAGGAAATAACGTAGGTAGCGATGGATTCTGGAACGTACTTAATATGTTGAACACCAAATATTTGATTTATCCTCAGAATAACAATCAACCAGTCGCTGCTCCAAATCCAGACGTTTTCGGAAACGCTTGGTTAGTGTCTGACATTAAATGGGTTGCTACTCCAAACGAAGAAATCGCTGCTATTGAAAATACCAATGTCAAGACAACAGCGATCGTTAATGAAGAATTTAAAAACACTATCGGCGATTTCAATCCAACATCAGGTTTCGGAACTATCCAATTAACATCATACAAACCTAACGAATTGATTTACAATTTCAATTCTTCAAAAGACGAGTTAGTTGTATTTTCTGAAATATGGACAAGCAAAGGATGGACAATGTGGATTGACGGAAATGAAAGTCCATTGATTAGAGCAGACTATATCTTAAGAGCTGCTGTCATTCCTGCTGGCAATCATGAGATTATGATGCGTTATGAACCTAAAATCTGGAAAGTCGGCAACACAATCCAATTTGTAAGTTCATTGATTTTAATCTTGGGATTATTCGCTGCAATATTCGTAACATATAGAAAATCAGAATGTAAAAAGTCTGTTGACTGTTGACCGTTGTCTGTTGACTTAATTTTGAAATGAAACGTGTTTTAATCATAACATATTATTGGCCACCATCTGGCGGTTCCGGCGTTCAACGTTGGTTGAAGATGTCGAAGTATCTACCTGAAAATGGTTGGCAACCTGTCATTTACACAGCCGACGGAGCAGAATATCCAGTAGAAGATTTATCACTGGAAAAAGACGTCGCTCCAGAAGCAGAGATTATAAGACGCCCGATTATCGAACCTTATTCCTTCTACAAAAAGTTTTTAGGAATCAAGAAAGACGAGAAGATAAAAGCTGGATTTATCAACGAAGGAAGGAAAAAATCCGCTTGGAAAGAAAACCTAAGTATTTGGTTAAGAGGCAATTTATTTATTCCTGATGCTCGTTGCTGGTGGGTAAGACCTTCGGTAAGATTTCTTAAAAAATATTTGCAAGAAAATCCTGTCGATGCCATCATTTCAACAGGACCACCTCATTCTATGCATCTTATCGCTAAAGAGTTACATAAAAAATTTAACATCCCTTGGGTAGCCGACTTCCGCGATCCTTGGACCGATATCGATTTCTTTAGTGAATTAAAATTAACAAAAAGAAGTCTGAAAAAACATCATAAGCTTCAATATCAAGTTCTTACAGAAGCTAATAAAGTTGTAACCGTTGGATGGGACTGGGCGAAAGGTCTCGAAAGTCACGGTGCAAAAGATGTTGCCGTCATAACAAATGGCTACGACTTTAATATAGAAGAACTTAAGACAAAATCCGACTTGTCGGAAAAATTCACCATGTCGCATGTAGGAATTATCGGCGCAGCAAGAAACGCCACTAAATTCTGGGCAGCGCTCGGCGAACTTATCAAGGACAACAACATCCCTGATTTCTCTAACTTATTAAAGATTAGACTGATAGGACAAGTTGACAATTCCGTCTTGCTTTCTATAAAAGAAAATAATCTTGAAAATCACGTCGAGATAATTCCATATATCCCACATGAAAAAGTCATAATAGAACAAAGTTCGTCACAGGTTTTGTTACTTTTTGTTAACAATTCACCTAATGCAAAAGGCATTCTCACGGGAAAAATATTCGAATATATGGCATCGGGACGTCCAATCTTGGCAATCGGTCCAAAAGACGGCGACACCGCTATAATTCTCGATGAGACAAAATCAGGAAGCATAATCGACTTCGATGATAAAGACGGAATGAAAGAAACGATTCTCGACTTATTCAATAAATATAAAGAGAATCAACTCATTACAAAAGAAAACGAAAGCGTTAAAAAATATTCACGCAGAGCTTTGGCAAAAGAATATGTTAATTTAATTGAGAGGATTTTGAAAAATGAACAACACTAAAATAATCATACAAGCGCGCACAGGATCGACACGCCTGCCTCGGAAAATGATACTTCCTTTCTACGAAAACGAAGGAATCTTCTCATTGCTTTTAAAAAAATTAACATCTGCCTTTGATAAAAACGATATTATCCTCGCAACATCTTTGAACGAAAATAATGACGTCTTGGTTGAGATAGCAGAACGTTATGGCATCAATTATTTCAGAGGTTCTGAAAACGATGTGCTTCAACGTTTTATCGACTCCGCCAAAGAATTTAATGCAGAAAATATCATCAGAGTCTGCGCCGACAATCCTTTCCTCGATGTCTTTTATATTGAATTGCTTATCGAAAAATTTGAAAAATTCAATTGCGATTATTTGTCATATATAACATCTGATGGCACTCCGTCAATAAAAACGCACTATGGATTCTGGGCAGAAGCAGTGAAACTCAGTGCTTTAGAAAAAGTAAAATCACTAACAGACGAGAATCTCTATCACGAACACGTCACAAATTTCATCTATGCAAATAGAGACATTTTCGACGTGAACTTCTTCGAAATAATTCCAGAGATAGATAGACATAAAGATATCAGACTTACCATCGACACTCAAGTAGATTTTGATATTCAAAAAGAGATTTATGCTAAACTGAACAATTATATTCCTAATTTTACATCTCTTAATGTCATTGATTTTCTTGAAGATAATCCTCATTATTTAGAGATAATGAAAAACGAAATTTTAAAGAATCAGAAGTAATTATGAAAAACGGAACATATATAATCGGTGAAATAGGACAAAATCATAATGGTTCTGTCGATATTGCTAAACTCATTGTTGAGTTGATTTCACGACCTGTCAAGGAAGAATATTTCGGCATCGAATTGCAACCTATGAACGCCGTGAAAATGACAAAACGCGACCTCGCTCATGAATTGTCAGATTCACAGATGTCACGAGTTTACGACTCACCTAATTCATTTGGAAAGACATACGGCGAACATCGCGCTTTCCTTGAATTATCAGACGAACAACATTACGAGGTTTACAAATTCGCCAAAGAAAAAGGTCTCGATTTCGTTGAAACATTATGCGCTCCTTCATGCTTAAGCATAATGAAATACTTCACTCCTGATTATCTGAAAGTTGCGAGTCGCGACGTGACAAACATCCCTTTGTTGGAAGCACTTGCCGAGACAAAAATCCCTATCATCTTGTCAACAGGAATGGCAGGAAAAAAAGAACTCGACGAGGCATTGGAAGTGATTTGCAAACAACATAACGAGATTTCAATCTTGCATTGCGTCTCTCAATATCCTACTAATCCAAACAACCTGAATCTCAACACGATAAAATATCTTAAAAATAATTATCCACAATATAAGATAGGTTTCTCTGATCATACAATTGGAATTTCAGCACCAATAGCAGCAATTGCAATGGGTGCGGAAATCATTGAAAAGCACGTCACTATCGACAGAAGAATGAAAGGCACCGACCAAGCTGGTTCTCTGGGTCCTGATGGCGTCAACCGCATGATTCGCGACATCAGAATAACAGAAATGTCGATGGGAAAAGAAGAAATCTTCATCGAACCTGATGTTATGAGCAGCAAGATAAAACTCGAACGTTCTATTGCGACAAATCGTAATCTTAAGGTCGGCGATGTCATCACAGAAAATGACATTCATCTTTTAAGTCCAGGTGATGGTTTCAAATGGTCTGAAAGACAATCTGTTATAGGTAAGAAAGTAAAAATTGAAATACCAAGAAACGAAATTATTTATCCTCAAAATCTAGAATAAATGAAGAAACCTAAATTAATATTAACAGATATAGACGGAGTCTGGACCGATGGCGGAATGTACTACGACCAAACAGGCAACGAATGGAAAAAATTCCACACTTACGACAGCGCCGGCGTTCTGTTCGCTCATCAGAATGAAATTCCTGTCGGCATAATCACAGGCGAAGACACTGAGATTGTGGCAAGAAGAGCTGCTAAACTCAAAGTCGATTATCTGTTCCAAGGTGTTAAAAATAAACTAGAAGTCGCAGAAAATATCTGTAAAGAATTGAATATCACTTTAGAAGATGTAGCTTACATCGGCGACGACTTAGGCGATGTAGAACTTCTGAAAAAAGCAGGTATCTCTGCAACACCAAATTCCGCCCCTAAATACATAAAAAAATCAGCACAGATGGTGATGACAAAGAACGGCGGCGAAGGCGTATTTCGTGAATTCGTAGAAAAAATTTTAGGGATATGTTAAAGAAATTTATCATAGGAATATTCAAACCTAAATTTTTATTTAGATATATAGTCAAATCCAAGGCTAAAAGCTGCAAAGGCAAACTCTCAGTCAATGGATTTTCTACTGTCAACAACAATACGCACCTTGGTTATAACGTCAACTTTAACGGTATGAAAATCACAGGAAAAGGACGTTGTACCATAGGCGACAACTTCCATTCCGGAACCAACTGCCAAATAATGACCGACTACCACAACTACGATTGTGGAACCAAAATCCCATACGATAACACCGTGATAGTCAAAGACGTAATCATAGAAGACAACGTATGGCTCGGAAATAACGTAATCGTGCTCCCGGGAGTCACTATTGGCGAAGGCGCTGTTATTCAAGCAGGCAGCGTCGTGGTAAAAGACATTCCTGCATTGTCGGTCGCCGGTGGTCATCCTGCTAAAGTATTTAAAATGAGAGACATTGAACATTATAACAGACTTAAAGACCAAAAACAATTTTTCTGATGAGATACAGCGAGCTTAATGTTTTAGAAATCAATGAAATATCTCGAATAGTAAAGGAAAAGCAACCTTCATTATTCAAGCAGATTTGCATTTTCATCGGACAATTGTTTTATTACACATTTATTGTTCATTTTAAATATAAGTCACTGCCTGTCAATTATAAAGGATTGGTTTTCTTCGGTGTTTCTCTTAACAACCGTCGCTCGTTGGAACCTATAATTAATAAGGTAGAAAAAGACTCATATCTATATCTTAACAACCACGTCACCGACGTACACAAAAGACGCGCCTGGTGGCATAGCATCCCTTATATTTTTTCCTTAATAAAACTTTACAAAAAATCCAACAAAGAAGACAAATCACTCATTATAAAGTATTTCACTCGACTTTGGACGACATACGGACTTTATAAAGTGGCAGGTGAAATGCTCGACAAATACAATGTCAAGGTCTTAGTTATGGCAAACGACCATAACGACATCAACAGATGTCTGCTTTTCAACGCATTAGAAAAAGGAATAAAGACAGTTTACGTTCAACATGCATCTGTGAAAAAAGGTTTCCCACGTCTGGATTTCACCTACTCTTTCCTCGATGGACAAGAATCGCTAGACAAATATCTTCATGCAGGAAAACCTAATGGAGAAGTATATCTCTCTGGCGGCGTACGTTTCGATTTTCTTTACGACAAAATCGTTAAAAGAAATGAAGAGGTCAAGAAGATAGGCGTGGCAATCAATATGTTAGATGATTTTGAAAAAGTTAAGAATCTTTGTCTTTTCTTGAAAAAAGAAGGATATAACGATTTGATACTTCGTCCGCATCCACGTTATCAACATCTTGATTCTGAATGGTTAATAAAAAACGACATCGCTATTTCCAATCCTAAAGAAGAAAGTTCTTTCGACTTCATCGCAAGCATCGACTTCATGATTTCTAATGAATCGGCGATTCACCTCGACGCATCAATAATGTATTGCCCGACCGTTCTTTACAATATGTCGAACAATCAGATTCTTGACGATTATAATTTCGTTAAAAACAATCTGGTCAAACTAGCAGAAAACGGTAACGTTTTGTTAAATTTCATTAAGAATAAAAACGAAATTTTTCTTAACAAAGAAGTGCTGCAATACTATAATGCATCATCTTATTCACATTTGGAAGGAAAATTAGGCGAGACAATCGCGATGTTTTTAAATATGCTTTGCCAAAATAATGAAAATCAATTCGATATAAAATACGGATTTTTTAAGGAATCAGATTTAATTCATAAAATAGTTAACAAAAATTAACTTTTTTTACAGCGGGAAAAAGTGAAATCCAATGATAATTAATATTAAATTTGCAAAAGTAACAATCAAACAAAAAAACTATGGTATTCAGCAGTAACATTTTCTTGATATATTTTCTTCCAATCTTCTTGATTTTCTATTTCATCACACCAAAAAACTGGAGAAATGTAGTCCTCTTGTTATTCTCATTGGTATTCTACGCATACGGCGCACCTGACTTTATATTGTTGCTCGTCGGTTCATGCGTCGCCAACTTCTACCTAGTCAAGTTGATGCATAATGCCAAAAATCAATTAAGCAAGAAATTATATTGCGCTGCTGCCATAATAATAAGTCTAGGACTGCTCATTTATTACAAGTATGCAAACTTCTTTGTAGAAAATATCAATTTGTTGCTTGAAGCCTTTGGCGCTCATACCATTACATTTGCAAAAGTATTACTTCCAATCGGTATCTCATTCTTTACATTCCAGTCAATAACATACGTAATCGACACATACAGAGGCAACAACCAACCTATGGATCGTCTCCACGATTATGTCTTATACATCATGATGTTCCCTCAACTTATTGCTGGTCCTATTGTTAGATATTGCGACATCGAACAGGAAATCAGACATCGTAATTACGACTGGAACGAAGCGCTTCATGGATTCTATCGTTTCATCATAGGTCTCTCAAAGAAAGTTCTTATCTCCGACGTCATTGGTATTCAAGTCGATCAAATGTTAGCAGGCGACATCGCCCTGATGGATTCAGGAACAGCATGGATTACCATAATCGGTTATACAATGCAGCTTTACTTCGACTTCTCAGGTTATTCCGATATGGCAATTGGTCTCGGAAAAATCATGGGATTCCACTTCCCAGAGAACTTCGACAACCCATATAACTCAACAAGTATCACCGAGTTCTGGCGCAGATGGCACATGACTCTCGGAGCATTCATGCGCAACTATCTCTACATCCCTCTTGGAGGCAACAGATGTTCAAAGCCAAGAATGTACTTCAATTTATGGATGGTTTTCCTCTTGTCAGGATTATGGCATGGAGCAGGTTGGAATTTCTTGATTTGGGGCGCATATCATGGATTCTGGCTCGTTGTTGAACGCATGGGATTGAAAAAAGTCTATGATAAAATCGGCAAACTGCCAAGTGTGATAATCACTTTTGTATTGGCGGTGATAGGCTGGGTATTCTTCAGAGTCGAGACATTCCACGATGCTACCACACTCATCTCCAGAATGTTCGCATTCGACTTCAACGCGATAGAAACTGTTTACGACAATCAGTTCTACACAACGCTCATCGTTGCTCTCATATTCTCATTCATCTGTCTCTTCCCATTCGGAAAGAAAATCCAGAACTTCGTATTCTACGGCGATTACACTAAGACACAACATATTATAGTCTGGATAATCGCAGTGTTCTTGTTGTTATTCTGCTTAGGCGCATTCAACTCAGTAGGATTCAGTCCGTTCATCTACTTCAGATTCTAATACTTACTAAAATGAAAAACAACTTCCACAAAATATTATTCTTAGCAACGATATTGGTTTTTGTTGTCATCTTGGTGCAAACCATTTGGCATCCAATCAATTTCAGACCTTTGAAAGGCGTTACAGTAAAAGCTGAAATGCCGAAGCTGACATTCGAGTCATATAAAAACAATACTTTCCAAAAGAAATTCGACAAATATTCACAAGAGAATTTCGGTTTTCGCGAATGGACATTCCGCATGTACAATCAATATTTGTGGTCATGCTATCGCAAGATTAAAGCATTCATCGTTGTAGAAGGAAAAGAAGGTTATCTATATGAAAAAGAATTCGTCAGAGACCATTATGAAAGTCTTATGTACAATCATACCAACGACACTACCGTGATGAAAGAACTGTTCGAGACAGAGGCGTTACGTCTATGGAAAGTACAAGAACTTCTGAAAGAACATGATATTCATATATTTGTAAACTTGATTCCTGGTAAAGACATCATCTATCCTGAATATCTTCCAGAAAACACTTATACTCGTCCTGATGGCATCCACGCCTACGATTTCTACAAGCCAATGTTCGATAAGCTTGGTATCAATTACATCGACAATGTGACATATTTCAAAGAAATAAAAGACAAAGTCGATTATCCTTTGTTCCCAAAGACAGGAACACACTGGACAAATATCGCGGCGACACATGCTTTCGATTCTATCATAAGATATATGGAAGTATTGGGTAACAAGAACTTACTCAATGTAGAACTTAGTGAGAAATATATCGATGAGACAAGAAGACCTGACGATGACCTCGAACAACTTCTTAATATCATTTTCAAGATAAAACCTAACGTCAATTATTACACTGACGTCACCATCATTCCAGATTCTACAGCCATAAAACCAAATTTAATCACAATCGGCGACTCCTATTTCTGGACTATCTCCTACAACTTCCCATTAACAAAACTATTCAACGAATCACCTTATTGGTATTATAACAGCACCATTTATTTTGACAAAGAAAACTCATCAACAAAAGACATAGATTTCGCCAAAGAATTGATGGACGCAGATTATATTATGCTTAATTATTGTACAGTCCAGCTTTATGACTTGGCAAGTAAGTTCTTACCTAAAGCATTGGTTTACTTATGCTATGATGCTGAAGAAAGAGACAATAAAGTTGAAGAACTCATCAACAGCATGAGAAACGATGAAGGTTGGTACGCCACACTTTCAGAGAAAGCCAAGAAACAAAAGATATCTGTTGAAGAAGCGATGAGAAACGATGCGACATATATGGTTTACCAACAACCAGAAACATGCTTCGATGATTTGAAAGGATACAAACTTCCAACATCAAGAAACGAATCATTGCTAGACGTCAACAGACCTTTAACTTTTGAGGAACAAGTCAATAAGGTTATAAGAGAGATTAAAGCCAACCCTGAATGGGACAATAGCATAAAAGAAAAGGCAGAAAGAAACGGAAAGACTTACGAGACACAATTAAGAAATGATGCCACATGGATGGTAAAACAAAAGAATAAATAATTATGAAAAATAAATTCCACAAAATATTATTTATTTTAACAATTGCGGTTTTTACTTTTATCTTGGTTCAAACCATCTGGCATCCTATCACTCTTAGAAGTATAAAGGGCGTTACAGATAAGGTTGAAATGCCAAAATTAAATCTAAAAAATTATAGCGACGGCAGTTTCCAGAAAGATTTCGATAAATATCTCACACAGAATTTCGGATTCAGAGAAACAGCACTACGACTTTATAATCAATACCTTTGGACTTGTTACAAAAAAGAGAATATAGATCACATTGTTCCAGGAAAAGACACATGGATTTTTTATAAACACCATATCGACGACTATTACGGACAAGAGATGTACAGATGGCAAAAGACTACCGAAGTTGCTGTCAATAGATATGAGAGAGAAATCAGACTGATGAAAAAACTTAGAAGTATTCTGAAAGAATATGACATCGAGTTTCTTATGTTTATAGCACCTGATAAGGCTTACATATATCCGGAATATCTCCCTGACCAAGAGTTCGATACAACAACAATAAACGCACGTAAATATTACGACAGACGTTTAAAAGAAGAAGGCTTTCCTAATATTGACATGACAGAGATGTTCATCAATATGAAAGATACTGTCGACTACCTGCTTATGCCTTCAAGAGGCGCACACTGGAACAACACCTGCGTCTATGGAATCGATACTCTGTTAAGAGTTATGGAGAATCTTAAAGGTGAAAAACTAGCAGAATTCTCATACGGAGAAGCCATACCTTCATATCGACATCTTAAAGCAGAATCGGACATTGAAGGATATATGAACCTTATGTGGCGCAGACCTATACCACAAAAATTTAAAACAAAAGAAAGACAGTTTGAAATAGTAAAAGACTCTACGACAGTGATGCCTAACGTGCTGTTCGTAGGCAACTCTTTCCTCTTCCAAGTATATGATTATATCCCTGTCAAAGAGTTATTCTCAAACATGGACCACTGGTATTATAATCATACATCATACTCTGGATTTAATAGAATCAGTAAAAAAATAACCGAAATAGACAGATTACAAACCATCTTAATGTCTGATTACGTCGTTTGGTTTGCCGACGGATGCCAGATTTACAAGACAAGTTACGGCTTTGTTGAAGACGCTATAGTGAGACTTTGTATTGAAGACGACAGATATCAAGAAGTTAAGAAATATGTCGCTGATAGTTTGTTTAAGGAAAAAGTGGATATCTTGACTAAGAGTGGTTCTAAAATCGACAGCGTAAGTCTTATGAACAAATCTCTCAGTCAAGCAGTGGACAAAATCAACAACGACCCTGAAAGATATTTCGTTGAAATTCAAGGCGAGGAAGTGCCTACTTCAAGAAACAAAAGAGTCGCTAAGATTCTTGCTGGAAAACAAATCATGAAAGATCCAGTCTGGTATGACAAGATAAAAGCTTATGCTGTAATGAATTATCTCAATAACGATGAAGCACTGAAGGTTGAGATTGAAAACATCAATGCTAACAAACCTTTGATTCGTGATATGGAGATGAAAGTTACTGATGCTGAACATTATAACTATCTTGTTGGCAAAGTTGTAGAAGAGATAAAAGCTAATCCAAGCTTGATGGAAGATATAAAAATAAAGGCTGAGAAAAAGAACAAGACTTTCGAACAAGCCATCATCGATGATGCGAAATGGATTGTCAACAACAGACTTAAGAAAGCAGGTTTGAAAGTTGAGAAGAAAAAATAATCAAGAATTATTAAGATAATCTCTTCATAAAATCAACTATTCTCTCGCATGCCAGACCATCGCCGTATGGATTTACAGCATGACTCATTTTATTGTAATAACATTCGTCATCCAATAATCCTGACACCTCTCCTACTATTCTATCGTAGTCGGTGCCGACGAGTTTCACTGTACCAGCGTCGAGAGCTTCAGGACGCTCTGTGTTGTTACGCATAACGAGAACTGGTTTTCCAAGACTAGGAGCCTCTTCCTGAATGCCGCCGCTATCGGTCAATACAATATTCGCTTTCTCCATCAAGAAGACAAAGTTAAGATAGTCGAGAGGCTCGATGAAGAAAGTATTTGGCGAGAATTGATTTTCGTGAGTTTTATTTTTAACATCGATGCCGAAGATCTCAGAAATAGGTTTTCTCACATTAGGATTAAGATGCATAGGATACACGAAATCGACGTCAGGATATTTTATTGAGAGGTCGCGTATCGCGCAGCATATGTTCTTGAAACCATCGCCGAAGTTTTCACGACGATGTCCTGTGATAAGAACGAGTTTCTTCTGACGCTCAACGTCGTAACCATTTTCTTTGATATTGTTTTTCAATGTCTCAGCGAGAGCCGCGTCGTTCTTTATCTTATCGACGACCATAAACAAAGCATCGATTACAGTGTTACCTGTAATGATGATATTCTTATCATCAACATTCTCTTTCAAGAGATTCTGACGGCTTAATTCTGTTGGTGAGAAATGATAAGTAGCGATTCTTCCTGTCATTCGGCGGTTCATCTCTTCAGGCCATGGACTATAAATGTCGTTGGTTCTCAGACCTGCTTCTATGTGAGCGACAGGAATCTGCTTATAGAAAGCAGCCAGAGCAGCAGCCATCGAAGTTGTGGTGTCGCCATGGACGAGGACAATGTCGGGATTTGATTCATTGAGGACATCACGGAGTCCGAGCATAACACGTGATGTGACATCGTACAAATCCTGACCTTGTTTCATGATGTTAAGGTCGTAATCAGGTTTTATATCGAAGATGTCGAGCACCTGATCAAGCATTTCGCGATGTTGGGCGGTAACACATACTAAAGTTTGGAAATCAGTGTTATCCTGAAATTTCTTCACGAGCGGAGCCATCTTAATAGCTTCGGGACGTGTACCAAAAACCAACATTACCTTTTTCATATTGCGAGATTTATTTGTTCATAATATTGCCACAGAAATCAAGGACTATGATGTCGTTTCTGTAGTTAAGTTCAGCAAACTCACGATGATTTACGAGGAACACCACTATGTCGGCGGTGTCGTAAGCAACTTTATAATCAGTGAGTTTGAAGAGATTATTTTCTTTTACGTTAGGTTCCACAACCATGATATCTGGGTTGTTACAAGCCTGAATCACGTTAGTTGTTATTGACTTGGCAGGTGACTCTCTCAAATCGTCGATATTAGGTTTGAAAGCGAGACCCATCATCGCCACTTTTGGTTTGCGGTTATTTTTAAGTTCGAACTCAAGCATGCAGTTCTTCACTTTCTCTGCGCACCAGAGAGCTTTATAATTATTTATCTCTCTTGCTGTTGAGATAATCTTCGATTCTTTTGGATAATCTGCAGTAATGAAATAAGGGTCAACAGCGATGCAATGACCGCCAACGCCGCAACCTGGACGAAGTATGTTGACTCTTGGATGTTTGTTTGCCAAGTCGATGAGTTCCCAAACATTGATACCAGCCTTGTCGCAGATGATTGACAATTCGTTAGCGAAAGCTATCTGCACGTCGCGAGAAGAATTCTCTGTGAGTTTGCACATCTCTGCTGTACGGCTGTTTGTTGAATGTAATGCGCCTTTAACAAATATCTGGTAAAACTCTTTTGCTTTCTCTGTCGAAGCCTCGTTGACGCCGCCGATGACGCGGTCGTTGTTTTCGAGTTCGAATATCACGTTGCCTGGAAGTACGCGTTCAGGGCAATAAGCGATGAAAATCTTGTCTTTAAGTTCAGGGCGAGTCTCATAAATCAGCGACATCATCTTCTCTGTAGTTCCGACTGGAGATGTCGATTCGATGACGAAGAGGTCGTTAGCTTTGAGGAGAGGCAACACCATGCGAGTGGCTGCTTCCACATAAGAGATATCAGGTTCGTGGTCGCCTTTGAATGGAGTTGGAACGACGATGAAATAAGCGTCACATTCCTGAGGTTCGGTATAAGCCTTAAACTTACCGCTGGCGATGACTTCCTTAAGAAGCTGTTCCATACCAGGTTCAATGATATGAAGCACGCCTTTGTTAGTAGTCTCAACCACATTTTTATTGATATCCACTCCGACTACATCGACGCCATGCTTAGCAGCGATAATCGCTGTTGGCAGACCGATGTAACCTAAACCCATGAAACAAGCTCTCATCTTACGAAATTTTATTTATCTGCAAAGATAAGAAAATGGCAAAAGACAAAAGACTAAGGGCTAAAGTTTTTTTTGATATAAACCATAAACTATAAACCATAAACTTTATCTTGGGCGTTCCGGCTCCGCCGTCGGGCTTTCCGCTATATCTTTTTCCGCTTCGCTTCAAAAGGATGCCGCTCCAATCCCTAACGCAACAGGCTACGAGAAATGAGCCGCGAGCTATGAGCAAAACTGCTCACAACTCATAGCTCATAGCCAATTTTCAATTTAAAAAGTTCCGAAGGAACCCCTGCCTGGGAACTATCGTCCCTGACGGGACTGTTTTTTTGAATCTCATAAATTCAGGAATTGGTGCCTGAGCTTGTCGAAGGCACAATACTGGCGCTTCGACAAGCTCAGCGACCATAGTTCAAAAGCCAACAGCCTTAGTTCAGAGTTCCCTCTGCGTTAGGGATTGGAGCGGCATCCTTTGCGAGCTTTTTCGGACAGCAGTCAACAGTCAACGTACAACGGAAATTTTTGAGTGAGGCAGAATTGAGGCGAGCAAAGATATAGCGGAAAGCCCGACGGCGGAGCTGTAAGCGGAGCCGGAACGCCCAGAAAATTATACAAATGTCTTTGTTAAAAACTATTGCATTAAATAATTTCTTTTTATATTTGTATGCATTAAACCTTAAAACTATATTTATAGATTTAAATAAATGATTATGAAAGCATTAAAACAAATTTCAATTGCAGTTTTTATGATGACAATGTTAGTTAATTGCACAAATAACAAAAATGAAAAACCTGTCGTTTACATGACAAGCGACATCTCTCCGGAAGGTTTGGTAAAAGTATATGAAGCTCTCGGCGTTAAAGCTGAAGGCAGAGTGGCAGTCAAGATTTCAACAGGTGAACCTGGCGGCAAAAACTTCCTGAAACCTGAACTTATCAAAGACCTTGTACAAAAAGTAAACGGAACATTAGTTGAATGTAATACAGCATACGCCGGCAGACGCAACACCAACGAAGCACACTGGCAAACATTTAAAGATCATGGTTTTATGGCGATAGCACCATGTGACCTTATGGATGAATTTGGAGAAAAGAAAATTCCAGTCAAAGACACAACTCATATCAAATATAATATCGTCGGCGACCATATCGACAACTACGACTTCATGATAAACCTCGCTCACTTCAAAGGTCACGCCATGGGCGGTTTCGGTGGCGTATTGAAAAATCAGTCTATCGGCGTCGCTTCTGCTAACGGCAAGGCATATATCCATACCGCTGGAAAAACAGAAGACAAGAATCTGATTTGGAAGGAAAATCGCGATGTCTCTCAAGACCATTTCATCGAAGCAATGGCAGCATCAGCACAGTCAGTTCACGATTATTTTAACGGAAAGATATTATATATCAATGTCATGAACAATCTTTCTGTCGATTGCGATTGTAACAACCATCCAGCAGATCCTGAGATGAAAGATATCGGCATCTTAGCATCTACCGACCCTGTCGCCCTCGATCAGGCATGTGTTGACTTGGTATTCAATTATCCTTCACAAGAAGGCGACGACGCTAAGGCATTGATAGAGAGAATCAACTCACGTCATGGAGTTCATATCATCGAACATGCCGCAGCAATAGGACTTGGTTCGAGAGAATATGAATTGGTGAGGATTGATTAAGGGCTAAAGACAAAGGACTAAAGACAAAAGGCAAAGGGTTAAAGTGATTATGAAAAATGCATTTAAGTATTTGATATTGACTTTCTTAATCTTTTTTACAACAAAGTCTGTTGTCTGTTGTCCGTTGTCCGTTGACAAAATAAAAGAATCTATTGAACGTCAGCTTAACGATTTTCCAAAATCGACTCTGCAGGATTTGTATAAGAGCTTCTTTCAAGACAGATTCGGTCCGGGTCATCTGGTCAGCGACACTTCCATGGCGGGGAGATACCTTCGTCATGAACTTAACAACTCGACAGTCTTTCACGAGAAATATTACGAACCGACAGGTTACGAATCCAATTATTATAGAGTCAATCTTTCGGTTATAAAAGAAAACAAAATATCGTATCAAGATTTCTTCGATGCTTTTTTAAGAAGCGTTGAGAATGTTAATCTGAATAACATTGAGGAATGGAAGTCAGAATGGGCTGAGATAGAAGCTGTCATCATTTCAATGGATTTGAATCTGGAAAATTTTGAAGAAGATTTGGAGATGATACATTCCGTTTTGGAAGAAGGTGAATATGCAGTCCATCACAGCGAAACTTACAACTCAGAATATCATCCGCATTATAGAATCATAGAGAAATCTATTTTTGAGAAAGAGATTCTGCCTTTGATAAAATAAAAAAGACAGCCATAAAAGCTGTCTTTTTTGTATCGGGTAGGGGATTCGAACCCCTGTTTCGACAGTGAGAGTGTCGTTACCTGACCGACTAGTAGAACCCGACGTTTTTGCGCTGCAAAGATAAATATTTTTCTTTTTTTGAATTATATTACTTAATATTTTTTTAGAAAAAATTCTGTCTTCTCTCCTATTTCTTTATCTTTGCATCAAATGAATTGGTTTAACACTATAATAGAAGACGGCAAGACGAAAGTCTTTGATCCTGTGAGGAAAATATACTGCGCCCTGACACCGGAAGAGAAAGTCAGGCAGATGACTCTCCATTATCTAGTGGAGAAGAAAAATATTCCCGCCGGACTCATCGCCGTGGAATATTCTATAAAAGTCAACACTTTGTCGAAGCGCTGCGACATCGTAATCTTCAACAGACAGGCTAAACCAATAATGATAGTGGAATGCAAAGCAGAAAGCGTACCTATCACTCAAAAAGTCCTCGACCAAGCGATAAGATATTATTCCGGACTTAATGTTAATTATATTTTACTTACCAATGGCAAGATGATGTTCTGCTATCACATCGACATTGAAAACAATAAAATAGAAGCTCTTAGGGAGATTCCTGAGCTTTGAGTAAGGGCTAATGACTAAGTGGTTGGGGTTTCAGAAAATAATCAGAAACGCTATAATCATATGTATAAGCAACAATGCAGGAAGTCCTAAAAAGAATTTCATTTGCTTTGTCTTATGTCTTAAAAGATACATCGCTGCAAGTCCGCCTGCTGCTCCGCCTATTGCCGACATCAATACAAGTGTAGATTCCTGAATCCTAGATTTGTTATTTTGTGCAAAATTTTTGTCTATCCAGAATGTGACAAATGTCACTATGTTTATTAAAAAGAAATATAATATTAAAAATTTCAACATAAAAATTTAATTTAACTGTAGAAGGACTAATGACTAAAATTTTTTTCCTTAGCCATTAGTCCTTAGTCATTTGCCATTATTTAAAATGATAAAATTGTTTCTTTGATAATTTCTATTGCTGCGCGCAATTCTTCTTCTGTTATCACTAAAGGTGGAGCAAAACGGATGATATGTTGGTGTGTTGGTTTTGCCAAGACGCCGTTTTCTTTCATCTTCATACAAACGTCCCAAGCTTCTTTGCCGTCTTTAGGCTTGATGATAACTGCGTTGAGAAGACCTTTACCACGTACCAATTCAATCATAGGGCTGTCAATCTTTCTCATCTCTTCACGGAAGATATTGCCGAGATATTCTGCTCTCTCCATGAGTTTTTCATCTTTAACGACTTGAAGAGCAGCCATACTTACCTTAGCAGCGATTGGGTTGCCACCGAATGTTGAGCCGTGTTCTCCTGGTTTGATGTTCATCATGATGTAATCGTCGGCCAAAACTGCTGATACAGGAACGACGCCACCACTCAATGCCTTACCTAAGATAAGAATGTCTGGACGTACGTTTTCGTGGTCGCAAGCCAACATCTTGCCTGTACGAGCGATACCGCTTTGTACTTCGTCGGCCATGAACAAGACATTGTATTTCTTACAGATATCGTAGCATTTTTTGAGATAACCTTCGTCTGGAACATAAACGCCTGCTTCGCCTTGGATTGGCTCTAACAAGAAACCTGCGATTTTGTGTCCATGTTCTGCCAACACTGCCTCCAATGCGTCAGGGTCGTTGTATGGGATACGGATGAAACCTGGTGTGAGCGGACCGTAATTGGCATATGAGTCAGGGTCGTTAGACATTGTGATGATAGTGATTGTACGTCCGTGGAAGTTGCCTTCGCAGCAAACTATCGTAACTTCATCGTTTGGGATGCCTTTGCAGACTGTTCCCCAACGACGAGCCAGTTTCAATGCTGTCTCATCAGCTTCAGCGCCTGTGTTCATAGGAAGCACCTTGTCGTAACCGAAATATTCTGTGATGTATTTTTCCCAGACGCCGAGACAGTCATTATAGAAAGCTCTTGAACTTAAGGTGAGATTTTGTGCCTGATCGCACAAGGCCTTTATTATAGCCGGATGGCAATGACCTTGGTTTACTGCTGAATAAGCTGATAAGAAATCGTAATATTCCTTGCCTTCTACATCCCATACCTTGGCACCTTTACCTTTAGCCAAAACAACAGGAAGTGGATGGTAGTTGTGAGCGCCGTATTTAGCCTCTAACTCCATTGCTAATTGTGAAGTCATTTTTTCCATGTTATTATAATTTTAGTTTGTGTTATTAATTAGCTTGTATCAGAATTAAAAAGTTACTCACAAAGATATATTTTTTTTTACATAAACACAAGATTTTTGATTTATCTTTGTAGCAAAAGAAATATTATGATCAAATCAATGACAGGCTACGGCAAAGCCGAACAAATATATCTTACAAAAAGAATCGTTGTTGAAGTTAAGACTTTGAACTCCAAACAATTGGATTTATCTTTAAAGATGCCGCAAGAACTTCGTCCTCAAGAATTGGACTATCGTAACGAAATAGCCAATATTTTACAAAGAGGAAAAATTGATGTCGCCATCTCCGTGACCGACACCAATGTAGAGCAAAACACTCACATCGAAAAAGAAGTGATTGCTTCTTACTTAAAACAAATCAAGGAGATATCTGAAGAATATAATATTCCTGCTTCTGCCGACTTGGCCATGCTTCTTTTCAAGATGCCGGGAATCTTCGTGACACCGGAACAAGAATACGATGAGACTTTCATCGAAAAAGTCAAAGAAACTTTACTCGAAGCATTAAGAATCACAGACAACTTCAGAAGACAAGAAGGCGAGATTCTCAAAATCGACTTATTAAAGAGAAAAGATCTCATCCTTGAATATCTCGGCGAAGTCGTTCCTTTTGAAAACAATCGTCATGAAAATATCAAGAATAAGTTAATCAAGAACTTAACTGAATTAACCCAATCAGGGAAATATGACGAAAACCGTTTTGAACAAGAATTGATTTTCTATCTCGAGAAACTCGACATCACAGAAGAAAAGGTTCGTCTTGAAAAACACTGCTCTTATTTTGACGAGACCATCGACGAAGAAGGCGCAGGCAAGAAACTCGGTTTCATCTCACAAGAAATGGGTCGCGAAATCAACACTCTCGGCTCTAAGGCTAATGACGCCGACATCCAACGTCTTGTCGTTAAGATGAAAGACGAACTCGAAAAGATTAAAGAACAACTTTTCAATATCTTATAATATGAAAAAAAGACAAATCGGTCTATTCTTCGGTTCGTTCAATCCTGTTCATAACGGGCATCTTATGCTCGCGAACTATATCGTGGAATATACCGATTTGGATTCTATCTGGTTCGTTGTCAGTCCTCAAAACCCTCTCAAAGACAAAGATTCTTTACTCGAAGACAATCATCGCCTCGATATGTTAGAGATGGCGATTCAAAATGACGAGCGTTTTGAGGTCTGCGACATCGAATTCAATATGCCAAAACCATCATACACCATCGACACCTTAAACCGCCTCACCGAACTTTATCCCGACACCGAATTTCACCTCATCTGCGGAATGGATAATCTTGGAAATTTCAAGAGATGGAAAAACTACCAAGACATTCTCGACAACTATCACCTTATGGTCTATCCGAGAAAAAATTACGACGGAGGCGAATTATCAAATCATAAATCGGTGCAAATCATCGACGCTCCCGAGATTGAGATTTCTTCCACCTTCATAAGAAAGGCGATGGCAGAGAATAAAGACCTACGTCATTTTATGCCGGAAAAATCTTATAAGCATATGATTGACATGGGATTCTATAAGAATTAATATTTTTTCACATATCTAAAACTTTATCTGCTTCACGTTGTTTTCTGTTAAAATTGATACCATGAAAACAACAAGCACTCTTGACGCACTTATGTTTCTCACCGAGGAACCTGACGAACACCTTTTTATTAATATTGCAGATGCCATTGTCTCTTACGGTGAAAAAGCATTGCCTTCTCTGAAAGAGCAACTCCAGAAATCAAACAATGGCCTTCATCATCAACGCCTTGAGACATTGATTGACATTATCGAGCGTAAGAATATCATTGAAAAACTTAAGACGTGGCGCGAGAAACGTGAGTACGACTTGATGGAACCTTGCTTTATTTTGGCGAAACATAATTTTCCCAATGCCGACTGGGCGTGGTACGGTTTTCATATCATGATGATTATTGAACAAGCGGAACAAGAGATGAATCAAGACCTTACGCCACTTGAACAAGTCAAGATACTAAATCATATTATCTATGACGTCCATAAATTCCATGGAGAGAACTTCGCAATAAACAATGCCGATTATTATTTCATCAACACACTTCTGGAAACGCATATCGGCAATCCACTTTCACTTGGAATGTTGTATTGCATTATTGCAGAACGACTTGATATCCCGATTTACGGCATCGACATACCAAATCATTTCATTCTCGCCTTCTGCAAAAAGACAGAACGCTTCCCTCAGCTCGACGACGTACTCTTCTATATAAATCCTTTCAACAGAGGGAATGTACTGATGAATAAAGATATACGCAACTATCTGAAAGAACTTAACATAGAACCGGAATTAAAACATTTCGAACCATCAAGCAACACCCTTATCATCAAGAAATTATTTAAAGTTTTAAAGAACTTAGAGGGAAAGATAAACTAATTTATAATGCATAATAAAAAAGAGACGCATCAATGTTTAAACATTGATACGTCTCTACTTGTTGTCTTGTTGTCTTGTAGTCTTACTTAAGTTCTTTAAGACAATTTGCTATATTTGTTTCGATACGTTTTAAGATATCGTCTGATTCGTCAGCTTTTTCGAATTTCTTGCCTGTGACTTTTTCGTAGAGTTCGATATAACGTTCAGAGATACTGCCTACGATTTCAGGTGTCATTTCTGGAACTTGTTGTCCTTCTTGACCTTGGAATCCGTTTGCCATCAACCATTCGCGTACGAATTCTTTTGAAAGTTGTTTAACAGGGAGACCTTTTTCGAAGCATTCTTCATATTCGTCAGCGATGAAATAACGTGATGAGTCTGGAGTATGGATTTCATCCATGAGATAGATTTGATCGCCGATCTTACCGAATTCGTATTTTGTGTCAACGAGTATAAGTCCGTGTTTAGCAGCGATTTCGCTTCCGCGTTGGAACAATTTGTAAGTGATTTCTTCAATTTGTTTGTAGTCTTCTTCGCTGATAAGACCTTGACGGATAATTTCTTCGCGTGAGATATCTTCATCGTGACCTTCATCTGCCTTTGTTGTTGGAGTGATGATAGGTTTTTCAAAACGTTGATGTTCTTTCATTCCGTCAGGAATTGCTACGCCGCAGATTGAGCGTTGGCCGCTTTTGTATGTACGCCATGAGCTGCCTGTGAGGTAGCCACGGATAATCATTTCAACTGGGAATGGTTTGCAGAGATGACCGACAGTTACCATTGGGTCTGGAGTAGCGATTTTCCAGTTAGGAACGATGTCTTTAGTTTCATCCAAGAACAAAGCAGCGATTTGATTCAATACTTGACCTTTGTAAGGAATGCCTTCTGGAAGGATTACGTCAAATGCTGAGATACGGTCGCTAGCAACCATTACAAGATATTTATTATCGATAAAATATACGTCACGAACTTTACCGTGATATACTTTAGTTTGACCTTCAAAATTAAAATCTGTCTTTGTTAATGCTTTCATATTATTTATTTTTAATTGTTTATATTTCTAATTGTCAACAGACTACAGTCATCAGTCCGTGTCTGCATTATTATTCTCCATATTGTCATTTTTCTCGATTTTTAGCTCGATCTTGTCATCGCCTTCTTCATTATCGTTATAATATTTTTTGTAAGCGTTTACAATATCGGTGACGAGTTTATGTCTAACGACGTCTTTTTCACTGAGGAAGATGAAATCTATTCCCTTAACATCTTTTAACACTTCTATTGCCTGAGGCAAGCCAGAAGGTTGATTCTTAGGCAAGTCGATTTGAGTGATGTCGCCTGTGATGACGAATTTAGCGGAGCGACCCATTCTGGTTAAGAACATCTTAAGTTGAGAACGAGTTGCATTTTGAGCTTCGTCCAAGATGACGAAAGCGTGATCGAGCGTACGACCGCGCATGAAAGCGAGCGGAGCGATCTCAATGGTTCCGTCTCCCATAAAAGCTTCCAATTTAGACTGTGGAAGCATATCGCGCAAGGCATCATAGAGAGGCTGCAAATATGGATCGAGTTTCTCTTTCAAGTCGCCAGGCAAGAAACCGAGGTTTTCCCCTGCTTCAACAGCTGGACGTGTCAAGATGATACGTCTCACCTCTTTGTTTTTCAATGCTCTAACAGCTAGAGCCACAGCGGTATAAGTCTTACCTGTACCCGCTGGACCGATAGCGAAAATCATGTCTTTCTCTTCAGAAGCCTTGACCAACAACTTTTGGTTTGCAGTCATAGCTTTGATTTGAAGACCATTACGTCCATAAACCAAGACATCGCTATCGTTAATATTTTTTATGAAATCGGATTCTCCAGCACAAAGCATAATGTCTTCAATAACCTTAGCACTGATGTTGCCGTAACGTTCCAGATGTAGAATCAATAAATTGAGGCGATTGATGAAATATTCCACTTCATCATCATTACCGATAATCTTGATATAATCGCCACGTGCAATGACTTTTATCTTAGGAAATAAAGACTTTATCATTGTAAGATACTGATCATTAGCACCATACAAATCACTTGGATTAACGTTTTCTACTTGAACAATTTGTTCTGACATTATAATTTACAATTGCTTAAAAATAATTACAAATATAATAGTTAAGAGAATAAGAATCGTAAAAATGTTGATAAAAATTTTTATTTAATATTTTTTTACTTTTTCTAAAAATGTATATTTGCAACTAATCATTCCGAAATTTCAATAATATTATATCATAATGGCAATCATAACATTAACAAGCGATTGGGGTCTTTCCGACTACTATGTTCCTACTGTAAAAGGAGCAATCTATTCCGCTTTGCCTAATGCTAACATTGTCGATATAACACACAACATTGAACCTTTCGATATTCGCTCAGCAGCTTTCATCGTAAAGAACTGTTATAAAAGCTTTCCAAAAGGCAGCATTCACATCTTATCAATTGATACCGAGGAGTCTAAAGAAAATCCTCATGTCTTGGTAAAGGCTAATGAGCATTATTTCATTGGAACGGACAACTCTATCTTTTCATTAATTATAGGTCAAGACAGCTATGAAGCTGTAATCATAGACACATTCCAAGACACTGGTTTCTACACATTCAGCACCAGAGATCGTTTTGTCAAAGTAGCTGTCATGATTCATAACGGAGCCGCATTATCCGACATCGGCAAACCTTATAGAATAAAAGAAAAGATAGAATTGCAGCCTACATATGATGCCAATTCTATACACGGCTTGGTTAATCATATAGATTCATATGAAAACCTCATCACAAATATACCTAAACAACTTTTCGAAAAAGTAAGAGCTGGCAGAAACTATACTATTAACATTAATAGCAGTAGTTATAAAATCTACAAGATAACAGACAGCTATCAGGATAGTTATGAATCTGAAATACTTGCATTATTCGGAACTCACGGTTTCTTAGAAATCGCGATGTGCCGAGGCAGAGCTGCATCATTGCTAGGTATGGAACGCGATTCCGCCGTAGATATTTATTTTGAAGACGAAAAAACAGATCAAAAAGAAAACACTCTGTTTTAATTTATTAACAATTCCAGATACCGTCGTCACCTATATCATGCAAATACGGCGATATGTTAATATTTATGTGTGAACTTTTCTTAACAGATTTTTACATATCAACAAAATTTATCAAATTTCATAAATAATGCCGATAAAACAAAATAAAGCATTATTTTTTCGTTGTATATTTGCACTGCAAAGTCTGAAAAAACTCAGAATTGCAGAATTTCAAAAACTCAAAATTTTAATAGTATGAGAAAGATATTTGTATTGACGATTTTATTTTCATTGATCGTCACCTCATGTCAGAATGAGAAGACATATAAAAACAAGCTCCAGGTTCATTACGAGCATATTGAGCCTCAAGAAATAATAATAAAAGATTATGCAAAAGCGCTTTTCTCTCTCGACACCTCCAACTTCGCCGAGGAGATAAGAAACATTCAAAACGAATTCCCTGTTTTTCTGGAAGGCGACCTTAATGACATTGGGGCCGTCAATTATTTAAAAGGTTTCGCCACCGACACTTTCTGCATAAGAATCAACAATATGGTTGAAAAGAAATTCTCCAATACAAACAAATTGGCGAAAGACATCAAGTCGACATACCAAATATTCAACTATTATTACCCTAACATAAAACTTCCTGAAGAGACATATTTCTACGTATCAGGAATTGACTACAACACTCCGGCAATCATGATTTTACCTAACGGCATCCTGATTAGTACAGACATGTATCTTGAAAATGAAAACAGCATTTACGATTATATCGGCATGCCACGCTATCGCTCGTTACGCTGCCAGCAATCATATATAACTCGTGATTTAGCAGAATCGTTATACACAACATACATATACAAGAAACAATACCAGAAAGATGTCTTAACAGAAATGATCAATGCTGGAAAGAAACTATATTTCGTTGAAGCACTTAACCCATCATTGCCAGATTCTATAATCATGGGATATTCATCCAAACAAACGAATTGGGTAGAGCAATACGAAGGAGACATCTGGGCATCTATCATCGGAAACGATATGTTGTACGCCAAGAATGCAGAATTATTCCGCAATCTATTTGGAGACGGGCCTTTCACTCAGGCTTTCTCAAACGAATCGCCAGCACGTCTCGGCGAGTATATCGGTTTACAAATAATACGCTCTTACATGACAAACAATGATGTGAGTTTGCAAGAGATGTTGAACAACGATGATATTCAGCAAATCTTCCAGACGTCACAATACAAGCCAAGAAAAAGTTAAGCACTTTTCATAGCAATTGTCATTATCAACTGCTAATTATCATTACAAATTAAACCTAAAAACCAAAAATCATGTTAGTAAAAACCTTTGGAAGTGCCTTGAATGGCATTGAAGCCATTACTGTAACCATAGAAGTCAATATCGACAGAGGAGTACAGTTTTTCTTAGTCGGCTTGCCTGACAGCGCCGTTAAGGAAAGTCAGCAGCGCATTGAAGCAGCACTGACCAACAACGATTTAAAATATCCCAAGAAGAAAGTCACCATCAATATGGCTCCGGCCGATATAAGAAAAGAAGGATCGTCATACGACCTTCCCATCGCCATTGCCATATTAGCAGCATCGGAGCAGGTAAGCACTGAACTTCTTGACCAATATATCATTATGGGAGAGTTGTCGCTTGATGGCAGCCTCAACCCTATCAGAG
Organism: Bacteroidales bacterium; assembly: GCA_045655965.1. Classification (GTDB taxonomy): domain Bacteria; phylum Bacteroidota; class Bacteroidia; order Bacteroidales; family F082; genus Limimorpha. The sequence continues at coordinate 139,048 of JAZOQH010000036.1, forward strand.
GTGTCTTGCCTATCGCGATACGTGCGATGCAAGATGGTTTCAAAGGCTTGATATTACCATCGGCCAATGCGCAAGAAGCAGCCGTTGTTGAAGACATCGATGTTTATGGCGTTGACAATATCATGGATGTCATATCGTTTCTAAATGGTGCTTCTAATATAAAACCCATAGAGATATCCAGATACGACCAGAATATTGAAGACATCTATGCCTTCGACTTTGCCGATGTCAAAGGACAGGAGAACATAAAAAGAGCGCTGGAGGTGTCAGCAGCTGGTTCACACAATGTGATTCTCATCGGCAGTCCAGGAAGCGGAAAGACGATGTTGGCCAAACGTCTCCCGACTATCATGCCACCAATGACGCTGAAAGAAGCACTAGAGACCACAAAGATACACTCTGTTGTCGGACTGCTCGGAAACGGATTGTCGTTGTTGAAGTCGCGACCTTTCAGAAGTCCGCATCACACCACCTCATACGTCGGACTTGTTGGAGGCGGGGCATATCCTCAGCCAGGGGAAATTTCTCTGGCGCACAATGGGGTGCTTTTTCTTGATGAGCTCCCGGAATTTAAACGTAACGTCCTTGAGGTACTGCGTCAACCAATGGAAGACCGCGTCGTGACTATAGCGCGAGCAAAACAAACCATCGAATTTCCGGCGAGTTTCATGCTCGTAGCAGCAATGAATCCATGCCCTTGCGGATATTATAACCACCCTACCCAAGAATGCACATGCCAACCTGGCGCAGTAGAGAAATATCTTAACAGAATATCAGGACCTTTGCTCGACAGAATAGACCTACATATAGAAGTAGTTCCAGTGCCTTTTGAAGAACTATCCAAGAAAGGTACAGGCGAAAAAAGCAGTGTCGTAAGAGCAAGAGTGACGAGAGCGCGACAGATTCAGACAGAACGTTTTGCTGATATACAAGGTATTCATTCCAACTCGCAAATGAATTCCAAAATGATACAGAAATACTGCGAGCTCAACGACGAATGCACAAATCTCCTAAAAGGAGCTATGGAGAAATTGAGCCTGTCAGCACGTGCACACGATAGAATACTCAAAGTGGCCAGGACAATCGCAGATCTAGATAACTCACAGTATATCAAAGAAGAACATCTCGCAGAAGCGATACAATACAGAAGCCTCGACAGAGAAAACTGGGGAAAGTGATTTTAGAATTCTAGAACTTTAGAACTCTAGAATTTTAGAAGATTATAAGATTAGAATTTAAGAGTGAGGATTTAACAATTTGTTTCCAACATTAATTTCATTGGTTTGTTTTCTTATCAATAAAAAACAAAAAGCTATGAAAAAGACTCTTTTATTAATCGGATTATTTATCCTTTCATTATCGACAATCTTAACAAGTTGTGACGATGATGATGAACCCGTAATTTTAACCAACAATGTTATCACTATCGGTGATGCAGTCTCACCCATCACGTCTGTCACCAGCAAGACTGAAAACGATGATACTTTTATCATCATCAACACTGATGCGATGGAGTTGATATTAGAATTCAACGGAAAACAAAGTATCCCAACAGGAACTTTTGACATTACATTCAATGGGAACTACAACGGAGAAATAACCATGGTTTGGTCTGGTGTGGAATATATCATGACAGGAAACCTAGCCATATCATCTTCTAACGGCAGATACACATTGTCTGCTACCGGCAACGCCTTCTCCGACTATTACACCTTCGTGCCTTTTAGCTTATACTATAACGGCAGCATCAATTAAATTTTAGAACTTTAGAATTCTAGAACTCTAGAACTTTAGAATTTTAAAAAACATTCTTGGGGGGGCAGCATTGCTGTAAAGACGTCACCCCCGTGGCGTCTTTAAAAAAGAGTTCCTAAATTCCTGAATCAAGGTCGCTGTGCTTGTCGAAGCGCTGAACATTGTGCCTTCGACAGGCTCAGGCACCAAACACCCTGAATTCCTGAATTCCTGAAATCCTAAAAAAATTCTGAGATTCTGAAGTTTTGAGATTCTGAGTTTCTAATCAGGTCTCATTTTTCTTTCTCCATAAACTCCTTATATTCTTTAAAACTTTCTTCTATTTTCTTCATCTTCTTAAGACTTGAAGCAGTAGATCCATACAATATGGCCAAAAATATAACTATTTTCAAAATTGATAACCATAAAGGAACACCTGTAGCGCCTTCAAAACAAATGACCCATAATACAAAAGCAGGCATGATAATGACAATTTCCAAGATATAACATAGTCTTTCTTGTTTTTTATATTGCAGCATATACTGTTCTCTTTTACATATACTTAATGTCGGAGAAATTGCTTTATTTAAATTTCTCAACGCGAAGTGCCCCCATATTACGATAATTACTTCTAACGCACAAAATAATACTGCTAACGTTTTATATGGAAAATCCAGAGAGAAAATTAACCAAAGCAATATCGCTATTAAGACATATAATATTATTGCAGCATATTTGTAATCAGAAACCATTGTCTTTACTTTGACTTTGACTGCTTTCTCTAGCATCTCCTTAATAACCAGTTTTTGACCGGCTACTTCGTCAGACAATATCTTCCATTTATCTTTTAATTCTTCTAATTCCATGATATTTATTGATTTGAAAGTTTCCTTAGTTTTTCCTTGATTCTGTTAATCTTGACTGCCACATTGGCTTTAGAGATTCCAACTATTGAAGATATCTCTTCATAATCACGTTCCTCCAACCATAACAGAATAACAGCCTTTTCCAATTTATTCAATTTATTGATTAATGCATACAGCTCATCTATCTGCATTCTTTTTTCAATATTATTTTCAGAAATATTGACATCAATAAGCGGCACTCTATTAGCAATCTTTGATTTCTTTCTGACATGAGAAATACAAGTATTCAAGCTAATTCTATAAATGTATGTTGAAATCTTACTTTCGCCTCTGAATGTAGGCAGGCTTCTCCACAACTGAATCAACACCTCCTGATAATAATCTTCAAGTTCATCTTTTTCGGCATATATATAGCAGACCTTAAAGATTATATCTTTATACTGAGATACCAATTCTACATATTCTTCTTTAAGATTCATTTCAAACTTTTTCTCATTTAGTCGCAAAGAAAGTAAAAAAATTACAAAAGAAAATAAAAATAAAAAAAAGACCGCTTAAAAAAGCAGTCTTAATTTCTGAGATTCTGAGTTCCTGAGTTTCTTTTATTCTATAACAAGTTTCTCAACTTTACCATTTACTTCAACAAAGTAAACACCTTTATCCAAGTCTTCAATATTGATTGTCGCGTTACTAATATCTTCTACTTTAATATTTTTCACACAACGACCTGCCATGTCGAAGATGCTTACATCACAGTTTCCACTCGCTAATGATTTTATACTGATAACAGAAGAAGCCGGATTTGGATAAATACCTAAACCTTCTTCATTAACTTCAGCAATATTATCATCTATAATCATGTTATCTTCTATCTCTGCAATAAGTTCTTGTGCATCCAAGATAGGCCATATATTATCGATGAGGATTCTCTTATCTGGAGCAATGAGAACGAATGTTGAAAATACAACTACTCCATAATCGTCGCATATTTCATGGGCGTCGTCGCCTACTGAAAGTCTGTTGATGACAGGGAAATCAACTTCGTATTCCAATCTCCAATTAGCAATGGTAAGACTATCATCAGAAGGAGCAACTCCTACAAAATAAACATCGCCTTGATTATCGCCGAAATGATGATATGCTTGTGCAACATTAGGATCGAAATAAGGTGAAGTCTCAGCATCTGAGAAAAAGAAATAAAGAACTACATTCTGTCCTCTGTCAAGGATGTCAAACAAATGCACTTCTGTTCCATAATCATCTATAGATTGGAAGTCAACTGCTTCTGTCAATGAAGTTTGAGCCTTAATATTCAAACTTAAAAACAATGCAAAAACAAATAGTAAAACTTTCTTCATAACTTAATATTATTAGATTATCAGTTAGCAAATATACAAGAATTTCAGAAACTCTGAACCTCAAAAATTAATTCTGAGATTCTGAGGTTTTGAGATTCTGAGTTTCTCTTATTCTATAACGAGTTTCTCGACTTTACCGTTTACGTTAACGAAGTAGATACCTTTATTTAAATCTTCAACGTTGATTGTCGCGTTATCAGTAGCATTAACTTCTTTTACGCAGCGGCCTGTCATATCGAAGATTCTAACTTGAGCGTTGCCGTTCATTCTAACGTAAACCATCGATTTAGCAGGGTTTGGTGTTATTGAGAACTTGACATCTTCAATCTCAACACATGACTCCACTTCTGTTCTGAATGGCACTATTGTCAACTCGCCCAAGATGCCGTCATTGTTATAACCGATTGCAATTGCGTAACAATCTGTTTGTGGTTCGAGTTCTTCCCAAATCCATTCATCTACTGCATACAATGGGAACTCGTCATCGAGGAGCATCTCTATCACGCCTTCGTCACCAAGTTCTTCATATTCATAATCATAAAATATTCCATAGTGATATTCGCCAGTATGTTCGTTAGGAGTTGCTTTAGTATAGACGCTTGTCTCGCTCACAACCTCAACTTCCAATTCTATCACAGAAGGACCTGCTATTGCAGTAGTTCCGAAGTTAATCTTTTCAATATCGCTATAAGTACCTTCAAAGTTCTCTGGCAAAACATAAATGCTGTATGTAGTCTCAGGTTTCAGTTCGGTCCAAGTGTGAACGTAATAATCTGACTGTTCCATACCTTGTTCAACTATCAGTTGTTCCAATGGCAATTCCTGTTGTTCCAATGTGTTGCCTTCTCCCAAGATAAAGTGATAAGCTTCACACACAAAGTTTGGCGTAAACTCGACAGTAACTGTTGATGATGTGATATTAACAATTTCTGTAGATACCTCTGGGAGCACCGTGCTGCATTCGTGTTCTTCAATGCCGAATGGAGTAAGAGCGTCGATGATGTTTTCGACGTACATCACAGGATATATCTGCTGAAGCACAATCTCACGGTTAGGAGCTATCAGCACCACAGTAGGATAGATTGGTATCTCATACATCTGGCAAATCTTATCGCCCGAATCGCCTTCTGATTCAGTATGTATTGTAGGGAACATTATGCCATATTCGTTGCACCATGCCCTTGCTTCAGCCTTATCGTCATAACGAGAGATTTGCATATAAAAGACATCATGTTCGTTGCAGCCGAAATACTGATACGACTGTATCATTTTATTAACGTATGTCAAAGCGCCTGATGAAGTGCTGTAGAAAAATTCAATAAGGACATATTGTCCGCCATCCAATATCTCGAACAAATCGATATGTTCGCCATTGAGAGCTACTGAATTAAAGTTAACAGCTTCTGTCAAAGGTGTCTGAGCCTTCACGCTAAAGCTAAAAATCAATGCAAAAAGTACTGGTAAAATTCTCTTCATAAAAAACGTTTTTGATTTATTAACTTTATAAAAACTCAAAAACTCAGAATCTCAACAAATTCTGAGGTTCTGAGTTTTTGATATTTTGAGTTTTTTATTTATTATTCAACAACGAGTTTTTCAACTTTACCGTTGACGTTAACAAAGTAAACGCCTTTGTTCAAGTCTTCGATGTTGATTGTTGTGTTGTCTGTAGCATTAACTTCTTTTACGCAGCGGCCTGTCATGTCGAAGATTCTAACTTGAGCGTTGCCGTTTAAGTTAACGTTGACTGTTGATTTAGCTGGGTTAGGGCTAACTGTGAATTCGTCGCTTAATACTTCAACGACGCCGTCGCCGCCAACTGTAAATCTTACGTATGTTGGTTCGCCTAATTCTGCGTCAGCATTGTAGCCGATAGCATAGCAGAAATATTCAACACCTTCTTCAAAGTAAGCGATGTCTAATTGCCAGAAGTCGTTGCCGCAGACTGGATGTTGGTCGCGTAACAATTGGAAGATAGCATATTCTTCGCCCCATTCTTCGAATTTTTCAACTTTAACGAAAGCGTAGTGGTATTCTGAAGTAGCTTCATTTGGGAAAGCGTCAGCGATGATGAAACCTGGAACTTCAGCTACGTTAAGTTCGATAGCTGCTTCACCAGCTGTTGCATCACATTTTGTCTTAGCTGTTTCAACTTTAACTTGACCGAATTCACCTTCAGCATTTACTGGAAGAGCGTAGATGTTATATTCTGTTTCAGCTGTCAATTCTGTGAATGTGTGTGTGCCACCTGCTGTTAATGCTTGACCTTCTGCCTTGATTGTTTCTGCATCGAGTTCAGCTTCTGTGCTTGCTAAAACATAGTAAGAAGCGCATGATGCATTAGGTGTGAAGTTAACATCGATTTCGTATGATCCTTCTCTTTCAACTTCGAAAACGATAGCTGGAGCTTGAGCTTCGTCACAGTCGTGTTCTTCAATGCCAAATGGTGCAAGAGCATCGACGATTGTTTGAGCTGAGTTAATTGGCCAAATATCTTGAAGTACGATTTGACGATCTGGAGCGATAAGAACCATTGTTGGGTAAGCTGGAATTTGGTACATATTGCAGATATCAGCACCAGAATGAGTACCACCACTTGTCAAATAAATTGTAGGATATTCAATGCCGTATGTTTCAATCCATTTATCGATGAAGTAGTAAGGTTCATCGTTGTCGTCTGTTGGAGAAACTTCCATGAAGAAAACATCGTGTTGGTTGCAACCTAATGCATAATATGCGTCAACAACTTTAGGAAGAGCATTTTGACATGGTCCGCATGATGTGAAGAAGAAGTCAATCAAAACATATTGACCTCCATCAAGGATTTCAAACAAATTGATTTCATTGCCATGATGGTCAATTGTTGAGAAATCAACTGCTTGTGTTAAAGGTGTTTGTGCGCTAACACCAATGCTCAATAAGAGAGCGAAAAATAAAGTAAAAAGTTTTTTCATTTTAAAAAATGTTAATGAATAAATAAGTGTTAATGTATTTTCTGCAAAGTTAATTTATTTTCTTTTTAAATAAATATAAAAAATGTCAAACATCTAAATTTTATGTTGAAATAAAATTATTGGCTGTTGAGCTAAGTTCAAAGGCCTTAGTTCAACAGCCAATAGCCAAAGTTTATTTCACCACCAATTTCTTAACGCTGTTGTTGATGTTGATGAAATAAACGCCTTGGTTCAAATCTTCAATATTTACTGTTGTTGTACCATCAATCTGAACTTCCTTCACGCAGCGTGATGTCATATCGTAAATCTTGGCTGTGCCTTTTGCTTCACTGACAATAGTAATTGTTGAAGAAGCTGGATTTGGATAGATGCTGAAGTTTGTCTTAACGAGTTCTTCGCAGCCTTCCATCTCTGTTCTGAATGGAACTATCGTTGTCTCTCCCCATTCGCCTTCTGAGTTCTGACCTGTTGCTATTGCGTAATAATCTGTCAGCGGGTTAAGGTCAATCCATTCCCAGACATCCACTTCATAGAATGAATATAGGTCTTCGCGGAATATTTGTACTGCCGCTTCCTCGCCTATTTCTTCGAAGTATGATTTTTCTATCAAACCATAGTGATATACTGCTGTCTCTTCGTTAGGCGTTGCTGTTGTCTTAACAGAAGTATTTGACAACACCTCAACGACGAGTTCTATCACAGAAGTTCCTGTTCCGCCGGATTGTTGTGTTGTGACGTTCGCTGTAACCATTTCACCGAAGTTGCCGTCTGCGTCTTTAGGAAGAGCGTAAATTGTATATTCTGTGTTTGGTGCGAAATCGTCCCATGTGTGAGTATATGCTGAAGTCTTTTCGATTCCCCACATAACGATTAATTCTTCCAGAGATGCTCCCATCATACTTGTCCACATTTCCATGTTTGACTGAGTATCTGCCAAGAGATGATATGATGCGCAGTCGTCGTTTGGAGTGAAAGTAGCTTCTATTGTTGTCGTTGTCACTTCGCCCAAAGTTATCTCAACAGATGGATTAAGTTCTGGAGCGTCTTCGCAGCTATGTTCTTGGATGCCGAATGGAGCAAGGTAATCAATGATTGTCTGTGCATCTGGAATTGGATAGATGTCGATGTCTTGGAAAGCGATTGATCTGTCAGGAGCGATGAGGACAAAAGTAGGATATGAAGAGATGCCGTAGATATAGTCGACATCACCGCCGCCACCGAATTGTCCGACAGTTGGATATTCCACTTCATAACGTTCAGCCCACCATTGGCATACGTCATTGTTATCGACAGGAGAAATTTCCATGAAGAAAACCTCATGTTGGTTACAACCCAAAGCCTTGTATGCTTCAACGACTTTAGGAGCCACTGTCTGACATGGAGTGCAGTTCATGAAAAAGAAATCGATAAGAACATATTGGCCTCTGTCCAAGATGTCAAAAAGTCTGATTTCTTCTCCGTAACAATCTGTAACAGTGAAGTCAACTGCTTCTGTCAGAGATGTTTGAGCTTTAACATTTATACATAAAAAAATCGCAATAATAAGAGTAAATAATTTTTTCATTTTAAATAAAATTTTGTGAATAATTTGGTGGCAAAGATATATTTTTTTCGTGAAAATAAAAATGTCATTTTTTAGAAAAAGCATCTATTTTTCAAGGTAATAATTTAGTATTTTTGTGCAATTTAATTTGTTATGGAAGAAAGTACACCTTTAAGAAAAAGAGACATCATATTGAAAGGATTTTCCAAGCTTCTTAAGGAAGATAAGTTGAAAGCAGTTGCAGAATACATTGAAAATCCTAGTGAATTTATCAGTCTGTTAAAAAGTTTTTGGTATCAAGACAAGGATAAACAGAAACAATTTGACGAGTTCAGCGAGAATACCATTTCCAACTATCACGTGCCTTACGGCGTTTCTCCTAACGTAATCATAAACGGCAAGACTTATATAGTGCCTATGGTTATCGAAGAGAGTTCTGTTGTGGCTGCGGCGTCAGCAGCAGCTAAGTTTTGGGGCGAACGCGGCGGTTTCCACGCAGAGATTGTCGACGTTAAGAAAGTAGGCCAGGTGCATTTCTGCTGGAAAGGCGACAAGAAAATATTGAATGAGCTTCTGCCTGAGATAAAAGCTGAGTTCTTGAAAAACACCTCGTCGATAACAGAAAAAATGACGAAACGCGGCGGCGGCATCATCGACATCGAACTCGTCGACCACACCGATAAAATCGCTGATTATTATCAGTTCCTCGTCACTTTCAACACATGCGACTCGATGGGTGCCAACTTCATCAACTCTATATTAGAGACTTTCGGTCACACACTTCAAGACTTCTTCCTCCGACAAGAAAAATTGGAAGAGAAAGACAGAAATGTTGAAATAGTGATGTGTATCTTATCTAACTACACACCAGAATGTCGCGTCAAAGTATGGGTAGAATGTCCTACAAACCAACTTGACGGCGTTGACGAAAGACTCGACGGAAAAGCATTTGCTGAGAAATTCAAGAAAGCCGTCGATATCGCAAGAATCGACCCTTATCGCGCAACAACACATAACAAAGGTATTTATAACGGCATCGACGCTGTAGTCATTGCTACTGGCAACGACTTCAGAGCCACCGAGGCTGCAGGTCACTCCTACGCTGCAAGAGACGGTCAGTACAGAAGTCTCTCCTACGCTGAGATTAAAGACGATATGTTCCGTTTCACTTTAGATGTTCCTCTCGCCCTCGGCACAGTAGGCGGTCTCACTTCATTACATCCTCTGGCAAAGAAATCATTGGAACTGCTAGGAAATCCTTCCGCTAAAGAACTCATGATGATTGCTGCAACAATGGGCCTCGCCAACAACTATGCTGCCGTCAAGTCATTAACGACAAAAGGAATACAGCAAGGTCACATGAAAATGCACCTCGCCAATATCCTCAATCAACTCGGAGCATCAGAAGAAGAAAAGACTCAGGCAACAGAATATTTCAATGACAAAACTGTCTCATATTCTGAAGTGGAAACGTTTTTGAGAAAAATTAGGAATTAGGAGTTAGGAATTTAGGGATTGAGACCATTGAACTTTAAACTATGAAAATAAAATCTAACGGTAAATTCTTATTGACGGGTGAGTATCTCGTTTTGAAAGGAGCGACGGCATTGGCTCTGCCATTGAAGTTTGGTCAGAGCATGGATGTAGAGACCTTGGATAAAAACGAGAATCATATTTATTGGAATGCTTATGTAAAGTCAACGGACAACGGACAACAGACAACAGATTTGGAAACAAATTGGTTTTCTGCCATTTTAAACAAGACAGACTTCAGCATTGTCAGCAGCGATGACATTGAAAAAGCAGAACGACTTTCTAATATATTAAAACAAGCCAAGTCATTAAACAACAGTATTTTCACAGAAGATAACGATTATAGTTTCAAGTGTCTACTGGACTTTAATCCGCAATGGGGACTCGGTTCTAGTTCCACATTAATTAATAACATATCCGAATGGGCTAATGTAAATCCTTATCATCTTTTGGGAACTACATTCAAAGGCTCGGGCTACGACATCGCATGTGCAAAAGCTGAAGGTCCTATATTTTATGAAGTCAACGGACCGATGGTGAGAGTTGCCGATTTCAATCCTTCTTTCAAAGACAACCTGTATTTCATTTATCGAGGTCATAAACAGAACTCCGCTAATGAAGTAAAAGCATTCCTCGATAAGAAAAAGAACTTCGAAGGTGAAGTAAAATCCATCTCTAAGATAAGTGAGATTTTACCTGACATACAAACACTTAGAGACTTCTGCTATTTCATCAAGATACACGAGGAAATAATGTCGAAATGTTTGGAACACAAGAGACTCAAGAGTTATTTCAGCGACTTCGAAGGTGAGATTAAATCACTCGGAGCCTGGGGCGGCGACTTCTTCATGGCGGCAACAGAATGGGATTTCGAAAAAACTAAAAACTATTTTGAAGGTAAAGGTCACAACGTAATCTTCAAATATAAAGACATAATATTAAACTGAAAACTAAAACTTTAGACCAAAATGGAAAATAATCAAATAATAAAACGCAGTCCTTCTAATATAGCAATTGTAAAATATTGGGGAAAACATGGGAACCAACTTCCTAACAATCCTTCTATTAGTTTTACATTAAACAACTGCTACACAGAGACTAAAGTAACCTATAACAAAATTGAAAATCCAAACAACATAGAAATGGATTTTTATTTTGAAGGAAAAGAAAACCAAGCGTTTAAAGCCAAAATCGAGAAGTTCTTACAAGAAAACAAAGAGCATTTCACTTTCTTGAACGGACTTCATCTAAATATTGAGAGTTACAATTCATTTCCTCATTCATCAGGAATAGCATCGAGCGCATCATCAATGAGCGCATTGATTCTCTGCCTGTTAGGAATAAAAGACAAAGAAATAAATCTCCAGGAAGCATCTTACCTTTCAAGATTGGCATCAGGAAGCGCTGCTCGCTCCGTTTATCCTACCATGACATTATGGGGCAAAACACCTTCATTAGCAGAAAGTTCCGATGAATACGCGATTTCTATCGCAGATATCATTCATCCTGTTTTCAAGTCATATCACGACAGTATATTGATTGTCAGTTCAAAAGAGAAAAGCGTCTCAAGCAGAGCTGGTCATTCTTTGATGAACGACCATCCGATGGCCGAAAATCGCTATGCTACTGCAAGAAAAAATACTGAAGATTTGTTAACAATTCTTAAACAAGGTGATTTAGAAGGATTTATAAAGATTGCCGAAAGCGAAGCTAACCAGCTCCACGACTTAATGGCGACATCTACTCCATCATACACCCTGAAAGAACCTAATACAATAAATATCATCGACAAGATTCTTGAATTCAGAAAAGAGACTTGTCTCCCAATATGTTACACATTAGACGCAGGTCCAAATGTACACCTTCTCTACCCTGATTCATGTTCCGAACAAGTTCATGTCTTCATTGAAGAAGTTTTGAAAAACTATTGTTTCAACAATAAATGGATTGACGATTGTAATGGATAACAGAAAATATAACGGAAAAGTCATTTTATTTGGCGAATATTCTATGATATTCGGTTCCAACGCCTTGCTAATACCTTATTACTCAGTGAGCGGCGAATGGAGCTCCATCATCAATCGCCCTTGTGAAAGAGGCATTGAATCAAATAGAAATCTCTTAAAATATTTTGATTATCTCCGTGAAAATGACAGATTCAGGATTTTGGATTTAAGAAGAATGAAGATGGAAATAAACGCCGGACTGTTCTTCGATTCTAATATCCCGACTGGCTATGGTGTTGGCAGCTCCGGCGCATTGGTAGCAGCCATCTACGACAGATTCAAATTGATTGAGATAAAAGAAACCGATAGATTAATCGAGTTTCTTGCTGCGATGGAGAATTATTTTCATTGCAGCAGTTCAGGCATCGATCCGCTGCAATGTTACTTCGGAAAACCATTTGTTTTGAATGGTCAACGGACAACAGACAACGGACAACAGATTTTATCTAATGATTTCATGTCGGATGACATCCATATCTTCTTGATTGATACCAAGATAACAAGTCCTACTGCTCCATTGGTAAATATTTTTAAAGAAAGAAGAAACGATAACAATTACTTAGAGAAATTCAACAACCAATACGTTCCTCTTGTAAATGATTGTATTTCATCATTGATTGAAAAGAAAGATGATGAGTTTTTCAACAATGTATCGCAATTGTCAAAGATGCAGACAGAGATGTTAGGACACACGATTCCTGAAAATGTTAAAGAATTTTTCTTTTTCGACATTAATAAGGATGGTTTCCAGATAAAATTATGCGGAGCCGGCGGAGGAGGATTCCTTCTTGGTTTCACAAAAGATATAGAAAAAACAAATAAATATTGGCAAAACACTGAATACCAGATCCATTGGGTTATATAATTTTATAAAAAAAGATAAAATTGTGGTATAATATTTGAATATTTCAATACGTTATTTTAAAGCATAAAATCAAACTAATAAAACTAAATTAAAACTTATCAAAATGAAAAAACAAATCTTAACCTTAGCAGTTATTTTATTATTAGGTGTAACTGCATTTGCTCAAAATGGTATTACTAATATCCAACAACTTCCAGCAAAATCACAAGAATTCATCAAAACCTATTTCAGTGATTATCAAATTACTTACGTATTAACAGACAAAGAATTCGCTGATGTTGATTATAAAGTTCGTTTTGAGAACGGAACAGAAATAGAGTTCAACGCAAAAGGCGAATGGACAGACGTAAGCGGAAAACAAAACTGCATCCCAACAGGATTTATCTTAACAGATATCACAGAATACATCAACGCAGTTCATAAAGATGTATGTATCACAGATGTAGAAAGAGAATTCAATCGTATCACAGTAGAACTCAGCAATAAATTGGAATTAGAGTTCAACTCAAAAGGCAAACTCATTTCATACGACGATTGATAAAAAGACTTAATCAAATTTACATATAAAATTATCGGCTTTTTGACATCATGAAAATGATTTTCAAAAAGCCGATTTTATTATATATCTAAGAAAGCTAATTTCAATAATACATGATATTCAAATCAGGATTCTTGATTCTCAGAAGCTCTATATGCTTATTCTTGATCTTTGTCTTATAAGCCTTCAAGTGTTTCAATGATGGAAGATTTTCCAATGTAACAACACTCTTGACGCCGGTATTAACTATTGACAAATCCTCCAATGACTCAAATCCTGCAAGAGGCTTAAGATTGCTTACTGATGTTCCTGCAATGTTAAGGACCTTGATATTCTTCAATTCTGAGATAGGATTCAAATCAGCGACTGGAGTATTCTCGATATTGAGATTTTTCAACATCGCCAAATCAGAAAGTGGCATAATATTATCCACTGGATTACCGCTTACAGACAATATTTCCAAATATTGCTTATCTGATAATGGAGACAAATCCTGAATCTGATTATTATTGGCTACCAACTTCTTAAGGAAAGCTATCTGTGTCAATGGCTCGAGAGTGTAAACAACATTATCAGCATCAATTACTATTTCTTCTAGATTTATAATCGACTGAAGCTGTTCTGCAGTAGGATTTGAGTTGCACAAAAAGTGATTATTAAATATCTCACGCCATGTGTCATCAAGATTTCCCCACCAAAGGCGTAGATTATCAGTCTGATAAATCACTATAGCTTGTCGTTGAATCTTTCTCAATTCAATGACATCATCTGTTGAGACATTTGTTCCATCAGCATAGATTTTTGTAAGAGCATTTATCTCATGAAGAGGTGTCAAAGACTCGACCTTTGTATTTTCAATATTCAACTCTCTAAGATTCTTATTACTTGCCAAAGGAGTCAAATCAGACACTATTGTGCCACTTATATTCAATGATTTAAGATTATGTAATCCATAAAGCGGAGAAATATCATCAATTTTTGAGTTAGACAGATCGAGATATTCCAAGTTTGTGAGACGACTTATTGGCGCTACATCTTGCATATAATGATCCACCTTAAGATTTCTGATGTTGATAATTGCATGCAACTCTTCCTTAGTTGGGTTAATGCTTGTGTTTGCATGGTCTTTCAGAAGAGTCTTCCAGAAAGAAGGAAGTTCATTCCACCAAGACAAGAGAGCTTCACTTTCATTTATCACCAAAACATTAGGATTATTCATCTTATATGTATCGGCCATCTCCTTAGAAACCAATGAATTGTCACAATATATTTTTGTAAGATGAGGCATATTGTTCAACACATTGATATCTGTCACAGGAGTGTTGGAGAAATTGATTTCATTAAGTCTATCCAAGTTAGAAAGAGATGAAACATCAGACACTTGGGTGTTTTCTATATTCAAGAAGTGAAGGTTAACCAAGCCTTGTAAAGATGTCACATCTGATAATAAGGTGTTGCTAACATTAACATCATACAATTTAAGGATACCTTTCAAAGGTGTTATATCACTTATTTTTGTTCCTGACAAATTCAGAGTGCTTAAATTTGAACATTTTGCCAAAGCAGAAATATCATAAACATCTGTATTTGAAACAGATAAAGATGCAAGATCTTTAAAGTATCCAACCACTGAAATATCATTTATTCTAATATTATCAGCCTTGAAATCCTGAACTACGTTAGCATATTTCAAATTAGAGATGTCGGTAATATAAGTGTCGCTGATATTTAATTCTCTGATTTTATTCAAGTTACGAATAGGATTTATATTACGCACATTTGTTCCAGAGCAATCGAGAGAACGAAGTTCCGACAATTCTGCCAAAGGATCAAGATTTTCTATATCCTTGTTTCCAGACACATTGACTTCTGTTGTTTTAGCTATCTGTGCAAGTGTCTCATATACAGGAGTCAACGATGTATAAATAGTATCATTAACCCAACGAGAAACCACTTCATCAATATAAATTACAGTATCAGGTCTATGACCATAAAGTTCATCTATACGATCCATTGTCATAGTATCCTTATCAACAATCATGAATGTATCTTGAAGAAGCACAGGACGTTTGACAAGAACAGTGAAAGCATCGCCAAGAATCATATTGATTTGGCTCATTGATATTGTGTCGTTAACGAAGACATCTTTACCAAGATATTCTTTCCATGGCTTTGACATTGAATTCCACCATGTAAACAACTCATCTTTTACGTTAGGCTTTGTAGTATAGAAGCTTACTATCTTAAGTTCTTTTTTATATGGATCGATATTGATTTCAAGGAATCGTTTTATAGTATTATTAATGGTATCGCCAATTATATTACGACCAGCAATTTTACGGGCCATCTCCACTTTAAAGAAGGTCTCACCCATTTCATTCAATTGAGGTGTAATATTTTGAATCTCAAGCTGGAACTTCACATTATCGAAGAAGAAGTCGATATCTTTAAGATAAGCCTGTACATCCTTATTTATAGAAGTGCCACGATTTTCATCGAGGTCGTCCTCAACTTGAACGTTTTCATCTCTAAATATCTTATTATAACTTTCTTTAAAGATGATATCCTTTTCTTGGGCAGACACCTTAGGGTCACCAATAAAGTTGAGTGTCTCTTGAAGATAGTTAACCATCTGATGTATTTGGATTTCATTTTCCGCTTTTTCTTCTTCAGAGAACACCAAGCCTTGCGCATTCGCGCAGAATGTTGACAATAATAATATTAAGAATATTGCTGTTTTTTTCATTTTTACTTATTGAGATTTGGTTGATAGAATTTCAAAAGTTCTTCTTTTTCATTATCTTTCAAGAAAATGAGATTTGATATTAACCAGCCTGTATTATATCCACTTCTATTAAACCATGACACTTCAAAATACCAGTTATCGATTTGAAACACATGGAATTTCTCATTATTAACTTTCTCAAATTTGAGGTTACCATTCTTTATCTCATAAAAGAACAAGGTAAGATAATCAGTTGAATAAGATTCAGAAGCATAATATTCTATGCATCCAGGAGTTTCAAACACCTTATGAATATTCATGAAATCGAGTTCATGGCTCATTGGATGAAGGAAGTGTTTCTCCTGTTCGGCGATGTCGCCTTTAGGGAAGAGTTTGCTAAACTCAGGGAAATAAACATTTGTCAGGACCCATTTAGAGCCGAGGTTTTCCTGTTCGATAGCGAATATCATGCTGATATCGACACTTTCGCCTTTCCATTTGAAAGTTGCCGACACTTCTGAATACCATTTGCCGCCGAGGAATTCAAAGTAATTAGAATTTGTTTCTGTGAGGTCGGCGATGAAGAAGTCGCGCAACGAACCATTAGTTCTCTCGTTTTCCATATCGAAAAGGAGCGGCAAAACACTCTTGCGCTTTTGTCTGTCGCGATAGTCTGGAGAGCTAGGATTCAATTTCTTTCCATATTGATCCTCTTCATAGTTAAAACGACTGATAAACTGGCTCATTTGTTTTGTCATTGTATACAATGCTCTCTCATCAGTTTCCACGTCACCGAGATTAGTATACACTTGGGCATCAGTTGTTTTAATCAAAGCGACCAATACCAATAAAGTCAAAAGACGCAAAATATTCTTCATCACAATTATTTTATATAAAAAAGTAAAAAATAGCCCTGAACGAATCAGAGCTACTTAATTATTTAACTATCAATGTGTTGTTTCTTTAACTCTCATATCTCCCAACAAGACATCCCAGAATCCGATAAGACGGCCACCGATTTGAGTTTCTTTACGTTTCACATATACAGTGATATCTTTTTTGGTTGTATCTTGATAGATGAGACGACCTTCTTTATCGTAGCCTTTAAATGTTTGGAACACTGTGATAACACCTACGTATGTTCCATCAGGCTGACGTTGTAAGTCGCTGACATACTCTATTTTATACCAATCTATTTCGACGCGGTCGTAGTTGAGGCGCATCAATCTTTCAAGATATTGACGCACTTTATAGTACATTACTTCATTGGTTGTCAATGAAGAGACGCCAATTTCAGCATCTGGTGCGAAGAGTTCTTCTGCGCGGTCGATAACTCTGTTAGCCTCACTCCATGGAGTTTCTTTAGAACCAACGATTTTGATATATTTGCTAAGGTCACGAACTTTTTCAAGAGCGAGACTGTCAACAGCTTGCTTACGTTCTGGACTTAATTCCTGTGCTTGTGTATTACCGATAAAGAAAATACCGAATAATAATGTCAATAATATCTTTTTCATGGCATTTTATTTTTTAATTAATTCCAATTCTGTGATTTTATTGTTACGGTCGTATTTGATGTTATAAACACCGACATTAACTTTCTTTTGGTCTTTTATATAATTCAAATATCTCTCTGCTGTTGTAGGAGCATCATAATCAATGATATCGCCAACATGATAGATGATAATCAAAACAGGTACATCAGGTGATGCGAACATCTTCAATGCTTCAGCGATTTTTTCGTTAGCTGTCTCAGCATCAGGAGCAGCAGCTATGATAGAGAAATAATCTTGTAATGTAGTTACCGGTTTCATCTTATTCTGTTCTTCCAGCTGACGCAATCGTTCCTCTTCAGCAAGACGAGCCTCCTCTGCAGCTTTACGATTTAATTTTTCTTTTGCCTTGACAATCAACTCGTCAATTTCTGGGTTTTGGAAATCTGCTTTCTCAATTTCATCAACACGTGCTCTTTGTTCGTCCAAAGTCCATTGTGTTTCATCATTGATAATAGCATTCAAATCTTTTTTGGCTTGTTCTATCTTAGCCTCATATTCTTTTTTGGCCAATTTCTTTTTACTTCCACAACTAGTTGTTCCTCCAATAGTTACAAGAGCAAGCATTGCTATCATAACAAAGTTCTTAATGTGTAATTTCATAGTTTTTTAAATTAAAATTTAGCTACGCAAAAATAATAAATTTGGAATTAAAATCATAACTAATTTATATAAAAATTAATTAACATTTTACAAATAAAAACGGCTGAATAATTGGATTCGTATAAAGAAAAAAGAAATATTTTTGCAGTATGACAAAACACTACAACATACCGGTATTTTTACCTGAACTCGCTTGTCCTTACCGCTGCGTTTACTGCAATCAGTTTAGCATCACAGGATTGAACGACATCGTCAAGGCAGAAGATGTTAAACATATCATCGACAGTCATTTAGCTTCTTTCAAAGAAGAGAATCGTTTTGTTGAAGTCGCTTTTTTCGGCGGCAACTTCACCGGACTACCTCTCCAGATGCAGAACGACTATCTTGATGCTGTGCAGCCTTACCTCGACAAAGGATTAATCAACGGTATCCGTTGTAGCACTCGCCCCGATTACATAACGCAGCAACGCGTTAAAGAAATCAAGCAACTCGGGATGCTCAATATAGAACTCGGAGCGCAAAGCACCGACAATGAAATCTTAAAACATTGTAAACGCGGACATTCTTTCGAAGACATCGCCGAAGCGTCACAGATAATATTATCAGAAGGTATCACATTAGGGCTACAAATGATGATAGGGCTGCCTTCGAGCTCGGAGGCTACAGACTTGCAGACTGCAAAAGATATCGTCAATCTCGGTGCAAAAGAGACACGCATATATCCTTGTATCGTTGTGAAAGACACTGAATTAGAAATAATGCACCATTCAGGGGAATACCAGGCTCTTACCATCGAAGACGCCGTCAGACGCTCCGCAAAATTATATTCTTATTTCACCGAAAATGATGTTAAAGTCTTGAGAATCGGACTTCATACTTCCGACGAACTCGACAGCACAGCATACGTCGCCGGACCTTATCACAAGAACTTCGCAGAAATGGTGTTCAGTCATATCTGGAAAGAGAAGTTTGAAAATATCAAGACTGAAAGCAAAAACATCATCATCAACGTTCCCGAATCTCAGATAAATCACGCAATAGGATGGAAAGGCGAGAATAAGAAATTACTTTCCGAGAGATTTGATGTGCATTTTAATCCAATAGCTATCGGCGATCAGCTGTCAGCAATCAGCCTACAAAGGTGCCTGAGCCTGTCGAAGGCAGAACTCGTCACTTCAACAAGTTCAGTGACCGACTTTGATTTTACTATAACTACAAAAGAAGAATTGCCTACTATTATCGCTGATGCACGAATGCCTGAAGAAGCGAAGAAAAATCTCAAGAAACTCGGCGATGTTTTGTTTTTAAATCCTACGGATATAACATACAAATCAATATCTGCTCATCCTGATATTTTCTTTTTCCAAACAAAAGACGGACTCATTTACGCGCCTAACGCGCCGAAGAGAATCGTCAAGGAACTGAAGAAAAGAAAGATAAAACTGACAGAAGGAAAGAAAGAAGTCGGGAAGAAATATCCTGAGACGGTGCCATATAACGCTGTCGGAATCGGCAACACTTTGATACATAATCTCAAACACACCGACCCGACGATTCTGTCTTTATATGAAAATCATATTCATGTAAATCAAGGATATACGAGATGTAATCTTGTAGCGTTGAATGAGAATGCATTTATTACATCGGATGAAGCTATCAGCTGTCAGCTGTCAGCCATCAGCAGTGTCAACAGACAACAAACAACAGACAACAGTCAACGGTGCCTGAGCCTGTCGAAGGCAGAACTCGGTGCTTCGACAAGCTCAGCGACCGAAAATTTCAAAGTTCAAAGTTCTGAGTTCAAAGTTCTTTATATCGACCCAAAACAAATCAAATTAGAAGGTCATGATCATGGATTTTTCCCTGGATGTTGCGGCGTCTGGAAGAACAATCTGATAGTCTGCGGCAGCACGAAAAATCTTAAAGAGAAAGAAGAACTTGATAAATTCTTAAAAGACAACAACTTCAACCTCATAGAATTATACGACGGAGAGCTGGTTGACGTGGGAAGCGTTTTTTTGAATTGAAAACTGAAAATTGAAAGTTGAAAGTTGAAAGATGTTTTTTGCTGTCAGCTATCAGCTATCGGCGGTCAGCATTGGTGTTAGTGAGATTGCTCACTGCCAAAAAATCTTTTGTCTTTTGCCTTTTGTCTTTTGCCTTTTTCTATCTTTGCAACAAACATTTCCTTATGAAAAAAATAGAACTTTTATCGCCGGCGAAGAATCTGGAAGTTGGCATCGCTGCCATCAACCATGGCGCTGACGCTGTATATATAGGTGGACCTAGTTTTGGTGCGCGTGAGAAAGTAGGCAACAGCATTGAAGACATAGAGGCTCTGTGCAAACACGCCGCTCTCTTCGATGCGAAGGTGTACGTAACTATGAACACTTTGTTGTTCGACAGCGAGTTAGAAGACGCTCGCAAGCTCGCTTACGACTGCTGGAACGCAGGCGTCGATGCGCTCATCGTCCAAGATATGGCATTATTGAATATGGACATGCCTCCTATCGCGTTGCATGCTTCAACACAATGTCATAACATCGAGGCTGAGAAAGTGAAATTTTTGGAAGATGTCGGTTTCTCACAAGTGGTGCTCGCCAGAGAACTCAGCATAGACGAGATAAAAGACATACGCTCGAAAACGACAGTTCCTTTAGAATATTTCATCCACGGCGCGTTATGCGTTTCATATAGCGGTCAGTGTTATCTCAGTCACGTCATCGGCGGTCGCTCTGCCAACAGAGGCGCATGCGCTCAGCCTTGCCGTCTCGCTTGGAACCTCGAGAATAAAGATGGCAGACGTCTGATTAGCAACAGACATCTTCTCTCATTAAGAGATTTGAATAATTCTAAAAACATAGAAGAACTCATCGATGCTGGCATCACTTCTTTCAAGATTGAAGGCAGACTGAAAGACATCGATTACGTCAAAAACGTCACTGCATATTACAGAAACAGAATTGACGAAATCATTGCAAAACGCGATGACATTTGCAGAAGTTCACGCGGCGAAAGCAACCCTACTTTCTACCCTGCTCCAGAAAAATCCTTCTCAAGAGGTTTCACCGATTATTTCATCCACGGTCGCCAAAAATACATCGACGCTCCTTATTCACCAAAATCAATGGGCGAATATCTCGGCACGATAGAAAAAGTCAAGAACAAATCCATCACTATCAGAACAGGAAAAGAACTTCATAACGGCGACGGACTTTGTTTCCTCGACAGAGAAAACAATCTCTTGGGTTTCAATGTTAATGCTGTTGATACAAGTCAACATGACAACAAGACAACAAGACAACAAGGAATTAGACTACAGACTATTAGCAGCAATACCGATATCTCGATGGCGACGAGATTTAAGATTGAAGGAAGCAAAATCTTCAGAAATTCAGATTTGGTTTGGCAGAAAGAAGTCGAGAAATCCAATGGCAACAGAAAGATTAAAATCAGTCTGAGATTCACCGACACCAAAGATGGATTTGCTTTGTCAGCAAAATTATATAATGAAGAATGCGAATACATTACAATAAATATTTCAATAGAAAAAGAAATTGCCATTAACACAGAAAAGGCATTAGATAATATTAAGAGTAAACTTTCTCAATGGGGCGATACGGAATTTACTGTGGAAGAGATAGATGTTTTATTTGGTCAACAGACAACAGACAACGGACAAGGGTGCCTGAGCCTGTCGAAGGCAGACATCGGCACTTCGACAAGCTCAGTGACCGAAGAATCACAAATAGCTTATTTCATCAGGGCTTCGGTTTTAGGTGAGATGAAGAAAGATTTGGTGGAGAAATTAAAATCATATCTCATTGAGAAACATCGTAATGAAAGAGAATGTAGAGACGTCACCCCTGTGGCGTCTAACAATGTCACCCCTGTGGCGTCTAACGTGGTTTATCCTAAAGATAAATTAACATATCTCGGCAATGTCATCAACAGAAAATCGAGAGAGTTTTATGAACTTCACGGTGTTACAGATATCGAAGATGGTTTGGAAAAACTACGTTCTAATGAGGAATTAGTCGTAATGACGACAAAACACTGTGTTCGTTATGCTAACAATATATGCTGCAAGGAGATAGGCAAACCAGCCGAGTCGTTATATCTCTTCAACGAAAAAGGACGATTCAGACTAGATTTCGATTGCAGAAATTGTTGTATGAAAGTGATAAAAGAAAAATAAAAATCATTATTTTTGTAGGTCAATTTTGATTAAAAAAATAAACAGATATAACTATGTACAGAACACATACATGTGGAGAACTTCGTCTTGCTGATGCAGGAAAAGAAGTCGTTTTAAGCGGTTGGGTGCAACGCGTCCGTGACAAAGGCACTCTCTTGTGGATTGACATCCGCGACAGATACGGATTGACACAGCTCTTCCTCCAAGAAGGCGTCAGTTCAGCAGAGGTGATGGAAAAAGCACGTACTTTAGGACGTGAGTTCGTCATCCAAGCAAAAGGAACAGTAATCGAAAGAGAATCAAAGAATCCAAATATCCCAACAGGAGAAATCGAGATACAACTCAACGAGTTGAACATCTTGAATGCAAGTAAAACTCCTCCTTTCACAATTGAAGACAAATCAGATGGCGGCGACGACCTCCGTATGAAATATCGTTACTTAGACTTACGTCGTAACCCATTGAAGAATAACCTTATCTTACGTCACAACGTAGCTATCGAGACAAGAAGTTATTTGTCAGAACAAGGATTTATTGAAGTAGAGACACCATGTTTGATTAAATCAACACCAGAAGGAGCACGCGACTTCGTCGTTCCTTCACGTATGAATCCAGGCGAATTCTACGCTCTTCCACAGTCACCACAACAATTCAAGCAATTATTGATGGTTGCTGGTTTCGACAAATATTTCCAAATCGTACGTTGTTTCCGTGACGAAGACCTTCGTGCTGACCGTCAGCCAGAGTTCACACAAATCGACTGCGAAATGTCATTCGTTGAACAAGAAGACGTTTTGAACACATTCGAAGGTTTGGCAAAACATCTCTTCAAGAAAGTTAAAGGATTGGAATTTGACAAATTCCCACGTATGACATGGCACGACGCTATGAAATATTACGGAAGCGACAAGCCAGACATCCGTTTCGACATGAGATTTGTTGAATTGACCGACTTGGCACAAGGCAAAGGTTTCCCTGTATTCGACGACTCAGAAATCGTTGTGGCAATCAACGCTAAAGGTTGCGCATCATACACACGTAAACAAATCGACGCATTGACAGACTTCGTCAAGAGACCACAAGTTGGCGCTAAAGGTTTGGTTTATGTAAAATATAATGAAGACGGCAGCATCAAGTCATCAGTAGATAAATTCTACACACCAGAAGATTTGAAGACATGGTTAGACCGTTGCGGTGCAGAAGCAGGCGACATGTTGCTCATCTTATGCGGCAAGACAATGGAAGCAAGAGAACAAATGAACTGCTTACGTCTTGAAATGGGTAACCAACTCGGTCTCCGTAACCCTAACGACTACAAACCATTATGGGTTATCGACTTCCCACTTTTGGAATGGGACGAAGAGACACAAAGATACTACGCAAAACATCACCCATTCACAGCACCAAAACCAGAAGACGAATATCTTTTGGATGAAGAACCAAGCAGATGGGCAGAGATCAGAGCTAACGCTTACGACATCGTTCTCAACGGCGTTGAAATCGGCGGCGGTTCAGTACGTATCTTCAACCGTGACTTACAAAACAAGATGTTCCGTACTTTAGGTTTCACCGACGAAAGCGCACAAGCACAATTCGGTTTCTTGATGAACGCCTTTGAATACGGAGCACCACCACACGCAGGTTTGGCATTCGGTTTCGACAGATTATGCTCATTGTTCGGCGGACAAGAAAGCATCCGTGACTTCATCGCATTCCCTAAGAACAATATGGGTCGCGACGTCATGACAGAGTCACCTTCAACTATTGCCGACGCTCAACTTGAAGAATTACAGATTAAATTAGATTTGAAATAATCAATTGCTACGAGCTATGAGCTATGAGCAGTGAGCCGCTCGTAGCTCATAGCTTATAGCTCATGCTATAAAACATGAAACGTGTATTAGTATTAACAGGCGGCGGCGACTGTCCAGGTCTGAACGCCGTGATAAGAGCAATCGTGAAGAGAGCTTCGCAGGAGAAAGACTGGGAAGTGCTCGGCAGCATACAAGCATTTAACGGAGTATTATGGGAACCAAGTGAGATAGTAAGACTCACTCCTGAAAGCGTAAGAGGAATACATTTCAGAGGCGGCACCATTTTAGAGACAACAAACAAAGGCGGCCCGTTCTCATGGCCAGTAAAGAACAACGACGGCACATGGACCACAGTGGATCGTTCTGATGAGATGATCAGAAAACTCCAATATATGGGCATCGACTGTGTTATCAATATTGGCGGCGATGGTTCACAAAGAATCTCCAAGAAATTATTCGATAAAGGATTGAACATCATCGGTGTACCTAAGACTATCGACAACGACTTATCTATGACCGACAGCACCTTCGGTTTCCAGACCGCTGTCGAGATAGCCACTGAGTCGGTTGACAAACTCGTCACGACAGCGGCTAGTCACAACCGCGTCTTTGTATTAGAGGTGATGGGTCGCGACGCCGGCTGGATCGCTTTGAACGCAGCAGTAGCAGGCGGAGCAGAAGTATGTCTCCTACCTGAATTCCCTTACGACATCGAGAAAGTAAAAGAAAAATTAGAAAGCAGATTCGTCAACGACAGAGGATTCGCCGTTGTGGTGATATCAGAAGGCGCAAAACCTAAAGACGGACAACAAGTCTTTGAAGTAAGCAAAGAAGTTGGTTACGAAAACGTGAAACTTGGCGGCATCGGACAAAAATTCATCGAACAGATGAAAGCTGCAGGTTTCAAACACGATATGCGTGAAACCACATTAGGTCACCTCCAAAGAGGCGGTGTGCCAGTAGCTTACGACAGAGTACTCGCATCACAATTTGGCGTCAAAGCATTCGAGATGGTCTTGAATCAAGAATATGGCAAGATGGTAGCATACCGTCATCCAAACATCATCTCCGTACCATTGGAAGACGCAGTTGCAAAGATGAACTTCGTCACAATGGACAACGACCTTGTAAAGACCGCAATGGGACTTGGAATCTCATTAGGCATTTGATATAGAATTCTAGAACTTTAGAACTTTAAAATTCTAGAGTTCTAGAGTTTTAAAGTTCTAAAATTCTTAAAGGATGTTCATTCTATTCGCGTCTTGTTTCAAGAAGACGAAGAACATCAGACTAAACATAAGAAGGCTGGAGCCTCCGTAACTGAGGAATGGCAACGGGATTCCGATAACAGGAAGCAGACCTATTGTCATTCCGATATTTACCATCAGATGGAAAAATATTATCGACGCTATGGCATATCCGTAGATTCTGCTGAACGGAGAGCGCTGCCTTTCTGCCAGAAGTATTATCCTCACCAATAAAGCCAGATAAAGCGAAAGCAAAACAAGAGAACCCAAGAAACCGAACTCCTCTCCTATCGTACAGAAAATAAAGTCGGTATGCTGCTCTGGAACGAAGTTATATTTCGTCATGGTACCTTGAAGGTAACCTTTTCCAGAGAAACCTCCAGAACCAATGGCTATCTTCGACTGATGTAAGTTATATCCTACGCCGTAGATGTCTTTTTCTATACCTAATATAATATTGATACGCGTTCTCTGATGTTGCTTCAGAACTTTATAAAAGAAAAAGTCAACAGAGAAGATAAACATCGCCGAGAGCACAAAAGCCGCTATCAATGTCCAGATATTTCTCTTCGTTCTTTCTATAAGGAAGACTAGCGCTGCAAAGACAACAGCGACGCCTATAAGAACATACCACTTTGAAAAATAAAGAGTTAAAAGGAATAACACTATTGCTACAAAACCTATTACCAATATCTTGCCCGACATTCCTTCGCGATAAAAAACGAGAATAAAAACAAGAAAGACCAGAGACGAGCCAGCGTCGCCCTGCATCAAGACAAGCATCATAGGGAAAAGAACCAGTCCGTATGCTATTGCCTGTGTCTTCAGTTTTGAGAAATCAGTGTTGATGCCACCGAGATAATGCGCCACTGCCAGTGCCGTTCCGAACTTGGCGAACTCAGAAGGCTGGAACGAGAAACCGCCGAACTGAATCCACGACTTAGAACCGGCGATGGTACTTCCGCCCACCAAGACATATAAAAGGAAAAGTATTGACAATCCATATATTACATAAGCGAAGGCATTGAAGAACTTAGCATCAATCAACATGATTATCAATCCTAAGAATATGCTTACACCGGCAAAGAGAAACTGTTTGCCATAGTGCTGCGACATATCAAAGATGCTAGGATGCGCCTCATTGAAAGCAGCTGCATAAATAGCTGACACCCCGATGAAAACGAGCAGCAGATACATTGCGAGCAGCCACCAGTCAATCTTGCCTATTATGTTATTTCTTGCTGTCATTGTTTATACATTTTGCATTGAGCAACGAGCAGTGAGTTATGAGCATTCTGCCCACAGCTCATGGCTCACAACTCTTAGCATTATTCTAAAAATCTTTTTTCTTTTCTAGTATCTTTTATATAACCTCGAAGATATTTCTCTATCATGAGACTTGCTATAGGCGCTGCCCATTGCGAACCGAAACCGGCGTTTTCCACAACAACAGCAATAGCTATCTGAGGATTGTCGGCCGGAGCGAAACCCATGAACAAAGAGTGGTCATCGCCATGAGGATTCTCTGCAGTGCCAGTCTTGCCTGCCACCTGAATGCTGTCGATCTGCGACAAACGTGCTGTTCCATGGTCACCCTCAAACACGCGGCACATTCCTTTCTTCACATCTTTAAAATGTTTCTTCTTGATATTGATGACTTTCTTTGTCGTCATGACAGAATCTATCGGAGTTCCGTCGCTGAATGATTTTATGAGATGAGGAGGATAATAGAAGCCCTCATTACCGATGGCAGCCGCCATATTAGCGAGCTGCAACGGAGTGACGAGAATCTCACCTTGACCGATACTCAATGATCTGATTGTAAGAGCGTTCCAAACGCCTCTGTAAAGCTTTTCATAATAAGAGCTCTTAGGGATATTACCCGACACCTCAGAAGGGATATCAGTCTTGAATGTCGCTCCCAATCCAAAACTCATCACATGGTCGTACCAGAAAGCATAAGCCTCTTTGGCAGAACCATAACGAGAAGAAGTGAACATATCTCTGAACGTCTCCCAGAAATAAGGGTTACATGAATTTTCTATCGCATCGTAAAGAGAGACCGGACTATTATGAGAGTGAGTACAGCGGATTGGCTGACTCTCTTTACCATTACAAGGATAAGCCGACCTTGCAGTCACAACACCGCTTTGCAGAACGATAAGTCCGTTCACCATTTTAAACGTTGAGCCTGGAGGATAGATACCGCTTGTCGCACGATTGACGAGAGGTTTCAGACTGTCGTTCAACAGTTTTTTATAATTCTCGCCACGCACTCTTCCCACGAGTTCGTTAGGGCTATACGCAGGACTCGACACCATAGCAAGTATCTGACCAGTAGCAGGTTCGATAGCCACTATAGAACCTGTCCTGTTTTTCATAAGAGCCTCGCCATATTGTTGAAGATTGGCATCGAGACCTAAAATAATATCTTTACCAGCGACAGGAAGAGTGTCGAACTGGCCATCCATGAAACTCTCTTTCTCACGATTGTGAACGTCAACTACGATTATCTTCATGCCCTTCTCGCCACGAAGCTCCTTTTCGTAGAATTGTTCTATTCCCAATTTGCCGATATAGTCGCCCGACTTATAGTAAGAATCTTTTTCCAAATCTTTTTTGCTGACCTCTCCGATATTTCCTAATGTGTGAGCAGCGATAGGATACGGATAATTTCTGACCGAACGCGTCTGAAAATAAAACCCTGAATATTTATGCAGATTCTCGACTATCTTGCCATGCTCCTCCTTGGTGATCTGAGCCATAAAAACAGAAGGGCTGAACGTTGAATAACGTCTCGCCTTTGCCATTCTTTCCTTAAAATATTCTTCACTGATATTCAAAGTCGAACAAAAGCCAAGAGTATCGAAATTTTTCACCTGTCGAGGTATTACCATCAGGTCGTATATCGCTTCATTATAAACCAACAATTTACCATTTCTATCATACACCTTTCCTCTTGCCGGATATTGGGTTATGTAGCGCAAAGTATTATTATCGGATGAATGTTTATACGACTGATCGACGCATTGTATCAGAAATAATTTGATCAACAAAACTAAAACAACGAGCGAAAATATCGCAATAACGACATATTTCCTCGAAGAATAATTAGTTCTGTTCTTTATCATTTTTCCAACTAAATTTATTAAAAAATCAACATAACAAAATTATAAAAAAAACAGCATTTAAAAGCTACCACGAATAGAAAAAATTTATAACTTTGCAAGTCTATTAAAATCTCATTGATAATGCGTTACATACTATCTACAATAGCTTTAATACTTATGTTATCATCTTGCAACAAAAAGCAAGATCAAGTTGTTATCTCAAAGAATTTCACCAACGAAGAATGGGCTCGTTTTGAATATCTCAACGGGGAAATTACCATCAACGACACTCCTGCCAAATATGATATCATCATGGAGGTTGAACTCAATGAAATATTCCCTAATGCATATGAGAATCACAGAAATGATTGCTCATTGAAATTCAATATGACAATTAAAAACCCTAACGGCAACGGCGCTCGTTCAAGAGACTACAACTACAACTTTAAAGACAAGGAAGGCAACTGGAAAGCCAGCAAGAAAGATGGATACTACACTTTCAGACTTCCTATCATAAACGAAATGACGTTGGGAGAAGAAGGTGTTTACCAATTTAAGATAGAAAACAAATATCCTAAAGATCCTCTTCAAGGAATAAAAAGCTTGACAATAAAATGTGTCACATCCAAATAAAATATTAAACTTATGAAAAAAATATCAATATTTTTATTTGCAGCCGCTATAATGATTATGGCAATGTTTTCTTCATGTGTATCTCAGAAGAAGATTCTGTATTTACAAAACATGGATATGACGAACGACAGTATCTTTATGTCGATGGAATACGAAAACGAACGCACCTTCGACTATAAAGTACAACCAGGTGACAACCTCTACATCAGAATAGCCAGCCTTGACGAGAAGACAAGCGCTTACTTCAACTCTATGAATCAAGCTGGAAATATGTCTTCAGGAGGTTCCAATAGCAGCGGTAACTCTTCTATCTATCTCAACGGATACACAGTTGGCGTTGACGGCTACATCGACTTAATAATGATAGGCAAGGTCTTCGTAAAAGATCTTACTATCGAAGAAATACAACAGAAGATTCAAAAGATCATGGATGAATACATCATGGCTACAGTTTATGTAAAACTCGGCGTATTCAACCTGACAATACTCGGAGAAGTGAATCGTCCTGGACAATACCAGATATACCAATCGGACATCAACTTATTCCAAGCCATAGCTCTGGCTGGCAATGCAACAGACTTCGCCAACAAAGCTGATATCAAAATCATACACCAAACAACAAAAGGCTCACAGATAGTAAGAGTCAATCTTAACGACGCAGATATCTTGTCATCACCACACTACTATTTGAAGCCTAATGACATAATCTATATCGAGCCATTAAAGACCAAACAATTCGGATTCACTAGTGTACCTTATGGCACTATCATTTCAGCAATATCACTCTTAGTAACATGCTTTACATTCGTGGCAGTTTACTTAAAATAAAATATAAAAACTGAAACTATATGAACAATACAGAATTACAAAACAGGCCTCAATACAACGAAGAAGAAGACAGCATCAACATAAAGGTTCTGATAATAAAGATTGCCAGCTATTGGTATCTTTTTGCAATCGGAATCATCCTTGCATTGGTAGCTGGATTTATCTATAACAGATATACACCTAACGTATATCAATCATCAGCATCAGTATTCATCAAAGAAGACAAGATGGGCATCGACCCTACTTCAATGATGACAGGCTTGACATTCAAGAGCAACATCAATATCGACAACGAAATAGGCATACTTCAGTCATATAGCTTAAGAGAAAGAGCTATCAATGAATTAGAGTTTTTCAACGTTTCTTATTTCGTAAAAGGCAGAGTAGCTTCGAGAGAATTATACAAGAGTACACCTTTCAACGTAGAACTCGACTACGACACACTTCAGGTTGTAGGCAACAAATATGAAATCACATTCCTCGACAGAGAGAGATATCTCTTGAGATCAAATGAAGGCGGATACGGAGTTTACGATTATAAGAAAAATGAGAACGTTGGACATATAATCATGCCTGACTATGAAGGCACATATCGTTTCGGTGAATGGGTGAATAATGGATACAACAAATTCAGAATCATTTTAAACAGCAACTACAATCCAATTCCTGATAAAGAAGACAATGCAAAATATAGCTTCATAATCAAAAGCCGCATGTCACTGATAGCAGAGATGAGCAATCTCTCTATTGCACAAAGCACCAAGAACTCTTCTATCCTGAACCTTACCATCCAAGGCTACAACAGACAAAAGATCACTGACTATCTCAATCAGTTGCTTAATGAATATATGGAGAGAAACTTGGAACTCAAAAACCTCGTTTCAGAGAATACCGTCATATTTATTGACGAACAGCTGATCGGAATACAAGACTCTTTGAACAAAGCTGAAGTTGACCTCCAAATCTTCCGCGAAGGAAATGACTTCATGGATTTGGAAGCACAGTCTATTGAAATGTATAATAACTTGAAAGATGTCGAGAAACGTAAATCAGAACTTGAATTAAGCATAAAATATTACCAAAATCTTCAAAAATATATCACTAAGAACATCGACGACCTGAATACTTTGATAGTACCTAGTGCTATGGGTATCCAAGACCAGATGCTCAACAAACTCGTTCTTGAACTCGTTGCTTTGTCATCTGAGAAATCAAAGCTGATGGCAATCTCAAAAGAGAAAAACCCTATGGTCCAGAATATCGACGAACAGATTATTCAGACCAAGAAACTGTTGTTGGAAAACATCTCCAATATGATTCATAATACCAAAGTGACAATATTGGAATTGGAAAATCAAATCACAGCATACGAAGAACAGATCAAACAGCTTCCAACAACACAACGTGCTTATCTCGGCTATGAACGTAAGTTCGCTTTGAACGATGAACTTTATAAATTCTTAATGCAAAAACGTGCAGAAGCCCAAATCGTGATGGCTAGCAACAGTCCTGACAACAGCATCATCGATGAGGCTCGCGTTTCAAGAACAAGAAAAGTAGCACCTAGAAGCATGATGGTCTATCTAGTTTGTTTGGTATTTGGATGCGGTATACCTGCAGCGTTCATCTTCCTCAAAGAGATATTGAACACTAAGATCTTAGAGAGAAGTGACATTGAAAAGATAAGCAAACTCCCTATCATTGGTCAGATTCCTTATATAAGTCCTAAAGATAACAAATCAAGCGCAACATTTGTTATCGACTCTCCAAAATCACCAGTATCAGAAGCATTCCGTTCAATTAGAACGAATATCGAATATATCGTACAAGGCAAAGAAAAATGTATCTTCTCTGTCATTGCCGACTCTCCTGGTATTGGCAAGACATACATCTCTATCAATATGGCATCTATCTATGCAATGTACGGAAAGAAGACAGTGTTGATAGGTATGGACTTACGTAAACCTCGTCTCTATCAAGAATTCGGCATTTCAAACAAGACTGGTGTCAGCTCTTATCTCGCAGGCAAGGCTTCAATAGACGATATCATCCAACCTTCTGGTAAACTGCCTACACTCGATATTATCACAGCTGGTCCTATACCACCAAACCCTGCCGAGTTGATAGCATCTGACAAATGTGCTCAACTGTTTGCAGAATTGAAGGAAAGATACGATTATATCATAGTCGACACCCCTCCTCTCTTGTGGGTAACAGATGCATTGTTGTTGATGAAATATGTTGACACATCATTATATATTGTTCGTCAATCCGTCACCAACAAGAAAGCTTTCGATCTTGTCATCAAAGATTTGGAACAACGTAAATACAACATCAGCTTAGTTGTCAACGGTATCAATTACCAAGGTGCTTATGGTTACCGTTACAGCTATGGTTATGGCGGTTATGGTTACGGATATGGTTATGGATACGGTTACGGCTATTCACATGGCTACTACGACGAAGAGCATGATGAAAGCAAAAAGAAACGTAAACGTTAAAATATCATATAAACGTTTATATGACAATAGACAAGGATAACAAGAAATGGTTTGCCATCTATGTTAAATCAAGAAATGAGAAAAAAGTTTTCAATACACTTGATAGCATAGGTGTCGAATCATTTCTTCCTTTAATAACAAAGATGAAACAATGGAGCGACCGCAGAAAAAAAGTGGAAGAGCCATTGTTTCGTTCGTATTTATTTGTATGCATCCCATTGAGCGATTACTATAAAGTACTAAATGTCAATGGCGTTGTTAAGTTCATCTGTTTCGAAAAGAAACCAGTGGAAGTTCCCGAAAGCCAAATCATAGCGATAAAGAAATATATTGACGATACCGATTTACACGAAGTGGATTACGAAAACATCGATCTCAAAGAAGGTGAATTGGTAAGAATCAAATCAGGCCAGATGAAAGACCTCGTCGGAAGGTTCGTGAAAATAAACGGCAAACATCGTGTCGTGATAGACATTGAAGCAGTCGGACAATCGTTACCTATTAATATCTCACGCTCAAATGTAGAGAAAATATAACCAAGTATCAATACTTCTCATTATTTTCCAACTCTTCCTTGGTCAAGGATTTCTTATCCATTTGACGCCAGAAATATGCAATATACGCCACAACAAATGGTATTATCAACGATACTATCGCCATAGTTTTTAAAGTAAATTCGCTTGAGCAACTATTTGCTAATGTCAATGAAGATTGCAAGTCGGCAGTTGATGGATAATAAGCGGTTCCATTATAACCAGCAATCATAAATATCGCCATAACAGCCAAGACAGTTCCAGGACCTGCGAACCATATTCCTCTGTTGAATTCTTTCTTAACCAATGTCAAGACGACGCCTGCTACGAGCAGAACTGCTCCTAACAAGAACATTGTCAACACTACTGGCATCTCTATCAAGTTGTGTAAATACTTGCCTTTTTCCATTGTAACGACACCTTCAGCATTGACAGCGAAGCCTTCCATAGTGATGAATTGAACGAGAACCATGACAAGCATCAAGAGGAATCCGCCGAAACATATCAAAAGGCTACGACGTAAATTAGCGCTTAAATCATTGTCATCTATATTATTTATCATATATAATGCGCCGAGGCATACTGCCAAGAACATCACCATAAGACCGAATTCGACATTAAACGGATTAGCAACAGCCTCCAGTCCATGCCATGCATTATCCCAACGACTGATAACAGGAGCAGCAATGTCGCCCACAGCGCTCTTCTTAACCAAAAAGTCGGAACCCGTAAAGAATGTTCCTACTGCAGTACCTATTAACAAAGGCGCAAGACAACCGTTGATAGTTAAGAATATTCTGAAAGCATTTTTTCCTAAGATATTACCTGCCTTATTTTGGAATTCGTATGACACTGCCTGAAAAACGAATGTTATCAATATCAAGACCCAGACCCAATAAGCTCCACCGAAACTGGTGCTATAAAAAAGAGGGAACGATGCGAAGAATGCACCACCAAAAGTAACGAGAGTTGTAAATGTCAACTCCCACTTACGACCTGTTGAGTTAACGATGAGCTGACGTTGATCTTCGTTTTTTCCTGCTAAAAAAATGAGAGCGTTACCACCTTGGACAAAAAGGAAGAACACCAATAATCCGCCCAAAAGTGCTATAAGAAACCACCAATAATGTTGTAAGAATGTATATGTAATCATAATTGTTCCTCCTTATATTTTTCAGTTTCAGGACCTTGTTTGATAGCTTTTATTATGATACGCATTTCTATGGCGAGGAAGAGAGTGAATATCGCCACGAAAAGGAAGAATGTGGTTTGTACCGCACCGACACTCACGCTTGAGACGGCAGCATTCACCGGAAGCAAACCTTCTATTGTCCACGGCTGACGGCCCGCTTCTGCGACAATCCAGCCAGCTTGTCCACAGAGATAAACCAAAGGAATAGAGAGCAATGAAACCCATTGTAACCATCTCATATTGACAAGACGGCCTTTCCTTTCCATCCATAAGACAAAAATCATGAGGAGAAGCAAGAAACTTCCGAAATAAACCATGATGCGGAATGACCAGTAAATCAAAGGCACGTTAGGAACAAGTTCTTCTTGACTTTCTATATAACCATAACCGAAATATTCTACATTTTCATCGAGAATCTGACGAGCCTGGGCAGCACCTTCAGGATCAGTGGTTTTTAGTCTTGTATAATCGGAGAAAGCTGCCAATGCAACTCTACCCTTTCCCATTTTCTCTTCTGCCGAGAGATATACTTCGCCATCAGGAGTAGTGTAACCTTCAAGGATATTGTTGATGCCAGGGACATATCCGTTGATATCGTGAGTTGCGAGAATCGAGAGCATTCCTGGGATTTCAACGCCTGGAACTATTGAGAAAGGAGCACGAGTGCCACCTTCTTCAAGACCTTCAGCAGCAGCGAGTTTCATAGGCTGATATTTACCGACGTGTATGCCAGAACTATCGCCACTGAACATGACGGCGAATGTACCGATAATGCCGACGACTGCAGCGACTCTGATACTTGCAAGTGCGAAACGTGTCTCACGTTTTTTGAGAAGATACCAGCAGCTGATGCCTATGACAAATATGGAGCCTGTCATCCAACCACTGAATACGGCATGGAAGAACTTGGAAACAGCAACAGGATTAAGGACGAGAGCCCAGAAATCGACCATCTCATGACGGACGGTGTCTGGATTAAACTCCATTCCTACAGGATGTTGCATCCATGAGTTAGCAATAAGAATCCAGAGAGCTGAAATTGCTGCACCTATTGCCACAAACCACGTTGAAGCAAGGTGTACTTTCTTGCTTATTTTCTCCCAACCGAAAAACATCACTGCGAAGAACGTAGCTTCCATGAAGAAAGCGAAGATGCCTTCAATGGCAAGAGGAGCACCGAATATGTCACCCACAAACCAGGAGTAGTTACTCCAGTTAGTACCGAATTCAAACTCGAGTATGATACCAGTGGCGATGCCGACGGCGAAGTTGATGGCGAAGAGTTTCATCCAGAACTTAGCCGTGTTTTTCCAGAACTCGTCTTTTTTAACGACATAAAGAGTTTCCATAACCGCCATGATGACGGCAAGTCCCAAGGTAAGCGGGACAAAAATCCAGTGATAAGCAGCAGTAAGAGCAAACTGTGCCCTCGACCAACCGACCAATGCGCTTTCTACCATATTTTTTAGTTTAAAGTTTAAAGTTTAGAGTTTAGAGTTTAAGGTTCAAAATTCTTAGTTCTTAGTTCAAGTTGCGTTCCGACGTATTCGCTTTTTTGTTCGTCGGTCTTGCCTGCCATAACAGGTTTGAAAAAGAACATTCTCAATACTAGAAAAAGAATAACGACTTTAAGAATTATGAGAATCCACAGAGACTTGCCCCATGTCATATTCTTAAAGCCGTCGGCATAAAAATTCCATATAGAGAGAATTATCTTTTTCATAGCAAAAAATATAACAACAAAAATATAAAAAATGCTATGAGAAAATAGAATGAAATTAAAAATAGTTACAAATAAAATTCATCCATCTCAGCAAAATATATTATATGAATAACAAAAAAAATAATTGTATTTTTGCATTATGTTAGGAATCTTTATTGATAATAAACGAATTTACGGATTAGACCTATTGCGTGTCATTGCTATTTGCTGCGTGGTACATGCGCATGGTGCTCATCTGTTAAACGGATCTTGTTTCGAGTTTCTTACCAACATACCGCTTCCTCACGGCGTTGACATTTTCTTTGTTATAAGCGGTTTTTTAATTGGTACATCATTTATCTCATACTCTGTAAAATCATCACACGTCGATGCATCAAAAGTGTTAAGCTTCTACGGAAGGACTATGCTGAGAATATTACCCAACTATTATGTTATCTTGTTGATATATTACCTTTTAGTTAATGGAAGTATTGTCAATGGCAACGTTCACGAATTCCCTATCTGGAGATTCATCACTTTTACGCAGAATATCTTCACACCTTTTTACAATTTCTATTGGGAATCATGGTCGTTGTCGGTCCAATTCTGGTTCTATATCATATTTCCTTTATTGTTATTTATCTTTTCCAAACATATTGATATCAAAAAGATAGTCCCATATATCTGCATATTTTTCATTCTTATGTCAGTGATATTTCGTATTATAGAGACAGAACATGTCACCGACAATTTCTGGTGGGACGTATGGATCCGCAAGACTGTAGCATCGCGTTCCGATAATATCTATATAGGAGTGTTAGC
Organism: Bacteroidales bacterium; assembly: GCA_045655965.1. Taxonomy (GTDB): domain Bacteria; phylum Bacteroidota; class Bacteroidia; order Bacteroidales; family F082; genus Limimorpha. Next base: position 175,906 of record JAZOQH010000036.1, read on the forward strand.
TGCTTGGATAAGATTTTACGGACCAAACTTCTGGAAAAACAATACAATAAAATGCCTTATTGCTGGAATCTTATTGATGGTTGCCACATTCATCATTCCAAGACAGATAGGCTCTTTATATACTAATGTAATTTATCTGACAGTTGCGCCTATTGCGATAGCGCTTTGGCTTCCATTTATCACAAGCATCTTAAGTTCCATGACAGCAATCGGTAATGTGGTATCACATTTCAGCATATTGTCATATGCCATGTTTTTGGTCAATCTTATGATAGTTCAGATTATAGACCACAACTTTGCTGATATTTTCAAAGGAATAGGTGGATATGGCTATTTGATCTATTGGATTACGGTGATAATCGCCTCATACTTATTGTATATTATTGTAGAAAAGCAATTTATAAAAATCAGAACTAAGTTTATGTAAGCCTGTGTCAGCAACCAACAGCTTAGTTCAAAGCTTAATGTTCTGTGCCGTAATATTCATTCCATTGTTTCAAGACTTCTTGCCAGTCTTCCACTTCGCCGTTGGCGATTGCTTCCGCCTGATTGAGAGTCTGTTCATATTGTTGTTTCTCGGCATAACGCAGTTTCATTGCTTCTATCGTCGCCTCGTCGAGGATTTGAATTCTGCGGCGGCGTACGCATTCGTCGAGGTCGAGCGGACCGAAAGGCTGACCTTGCACGTTGAAATCAGAAATATTGAAATTGAATACGGTACGTAAAGTGTGACGAACCATCTTCTGACCGCCGCGGTTACCTGCCACCTTACGGTTCAAAAGTTTACGAATGATATCTATCTCGCGTTGTGAAAACTTATTTCTGCCCATAATTTCAGTTAGGAGTTAGGAATTAGGAGTTAGGAATTATTTTGAATGCAAAGATAAGAAAAGTCTACAAGACCACAAGACTACAAGACTACAAGTTTTTTGGATGCAGAGAAAAGTTTAGCAACTCAGAGTTCTTCAGCGGTGCCTTAGCCTGTCAAAGGCGAAGTTCGGTGCTTCGACAAGCTCAGCAACCGAAAGGTTCTTAGTTCTTGGTTCTTAGTTCAAAGTCATACATTCACGATTTTCACCACGATACCTCTTTGTTTTCCTTTTTTGATGGTGTCTAAAGTACCTCTAGAAGAAGGCGTTACGAAAGCAAGGGCATAATCTGCGTTTTGAACTATCAGCGAGTTTCGCTGGAGAGGCGCTCCACGACCATAACGCTCGTAGTCAGGAAGAAACTCCATCAGAGGGATTTTGTTGAGGGCGGCGTATTTTCTTGCAAGAGTGTCAGCACCTTTCGCTCCGCCCGACACGATCAAATCAATTTTCTTCGTTTTCTGAATCTTCGCGACCTCGGCGCAAAGAAGTTCATAGTTCTCAAACTCACGAGAACCGACAATAGCTAATCTCATAATATTATATTTTAAAATTTATTTGCATTTGAAAGAACCGCTGCAAAGATCCGAAGAGCTTCTGCAAAATTATGGCAGATGTTATTTTTATAGCTTATGCCACTTTTTTGCAGAAAGAATTTATATCTTTGCGATAATATGGCAAAGAACTATTTCAAATCGTACATCTGGCTGTTGGAGACACTCCAAAGCCGCGGACCGCAGACCTTAAAAGAAATTAAGGACTTGTGGATGAGAAGCGCTATCAATGAAGATGGCAAGGAACTTGCAAACCGCACATTCGCAAATCACATCGATGCAATTGCCGACATATTCGGAATCGACATTGTCTGCGACAGACGAACAAACAGATATTACATCGAGAATATAGACGATGTAGGAGGGAAAAGCATAAGAGAATGGATGTTGGATGCATTATGTCTCAACAGTCTGCTCAACGAAAGCGCCTCTTTACGCGACAGAGTCATCTTCGAAAATGTACCGTCGAGTCATAAGTTTCTCGCTGACATCATACAGGCGATACGCGACAATCATAAACTTGAGATTCGTTACAAAAGCTACAGAAAAACCGAAGAAGAAACATTTATAATCGAGCCATATTTCCTGAAAGAATTCAAGCGACGCTGGTATCTCTACGGATATAAAGGCGACGCCGACGGTCCACATATGATGGCATTAGACCGAATGATTGATGTCGATATCATACCTGAAGAATTTATCATGCCAGATAATTTTTTGGCTGACGATTATTTCAGAGGAATCTACGGCGCGAGAGTATATCCCAATATGAAAAGAGAGATGGTGAAGCTGAAAGTCTACGGAACGCAGGTTCAATATTTTCGTTCGTTGCCATTGCACAGCAGTCAGAAAGAAGTTGAAAAAAATGATAAATACAGCATTTTCACATATTTCCTCACACCCGACTATGACTTCAAACAAGACGTGCTTTCGTTCGGAGACAAAGTCGAGGTTTTGGAACCGAAAGAATTGAGGGAAGAGATGAGAGGGCTTGTAGAAAAATTAATGAATAATTATAAATAAGTTATAAAAATGAAAAAAGAAGTATTGATAAAGAAGTTAAATAATAATAAATATGGATATCCTTATTTTAAATATTTAATTGACAAAGATATTTTCTTCAATACAGAAGAAAGATTGGATATTAAATATAGTAACACATCCACACTTCAGTTCAATAAAGATATTCCTGAAATATTTAATATCACAGATAAAAAATTTAAAGAATGTTACAATGCTGTTATTCACGGAGAAGGTAATGAAAAAAACAAAATAAATTCTCTACGATCCTCATCGTTATTGAGTTTGCTTACATTTTACAAAATTCATTCAGGTTATAAGTTAGAAATTTCAACAAAAATTAATAATGAAACCATTAATTTCATTTTTGATGAAGTAGTGTTTGAAAAAACAAATAGGGTATTTCATCCTTCGGTTGGATTATCTTCAATAGACGTTGCATTGTACGGAACCGCTAATGGTGATAATTGTGTCTTGTATTTAGAATCTAAATTCACAGAATATCTTGAACAAGCAAATATGCTTCATACAGTAAAAGATGGTAAAGAAAAATATCCAATTAGTGCCAAATACAAGTCTGCTTATGGTAAATTTATGAAAGACCACTCTTTAATCACTGCTAATATTAATATAGAAAATAAAGGAAAAGGAATAGAACTAATTGCTAAAGATAATGATAAACTTCACTATTGTGAAGGCATTAAACAAATGATATCACATTACATTGGAGCAACAAATTCTGAAGATCTTTACAAAGGTTTGAAAGTATATCTTGGGACTATTCTTTATGATTTTAGTAAAATCAAAACTGGCGTTGATGATAACTGTAATTTGATTAGTGATTATAAGAAATGTTATTCAGAATTAGCAAAACGACTAAATGAAGATAAAGATAAAAACAAAAATTTAATAGTATTAGAAGATCCATTTACATATCAAGATTTTTTTTCTAATGCAAAAAATTTTGAATTAGATGAAATTGTAAAAGAGTATTATTCATTATAAAAAGATAATATAAACCATAAATCATCCATTAGTTCCGTAGGAACGGCAGTTTATAGGCAGGCGTTCCGTGCTCCGCACTTCACACCTGCCTATGGTCTGTCGCCCTTTCAGGGCTTGTTTAACAAACTTTAATATGACTATCAAACATAACAACAAAAATATCTTCGTCTTTTCCGACACTCATGGCAAGCATCGTGACGTGATAGTGCCGGAAGAAATTGATATTGTCATTTGTGCCGGCGACGCCGTGGAAGACGACCTCAAAGGCGACGAATACGACGATTTCATAGATTGGTTTTCAAGTTTGTCGGCGAAATATAAAATCTTCATCCCTGGCAATCACGAACTTTCTTTTGAATTAGATAAATCCAAAGACATTGAAAAAGCGATGGATGACAAAGGAATCTCCGTCATGCAGAATTCAATAGATAATTGCGAGGGAGTAACGATATGTTCCATCGGCGGGGACATCATAATTGCTGATGAGGACATCCCAACTGACATCGACATACTCGTGACGCATTATCCGCCTTACGGCATTCTAGACGAAGAATTAGGAAGTCCGGAAATTCTTAACTTTGTCATGAAATCAAAACCTGCCTATCATCTTTTCGGACATATCCACGCCACTGCAGGACAAGAACTTCAGTTCGGCGAGACGATTTGCAGGAATGTGGGAATTTGCAAATAAAACATCATGGACAAACTGACGAAAGAACAACGACATCGTTGCATGGCAGCGATAAAAGGAAAGAACACTAAACCGGAATTGTTGGTGAGGAAGTTCTTGTTCAGTCGTGGCTTTCGTTACAGGCTAAACCAGCCACGACTTCCAGGACATCCCGACATCGTTTTAAGAAAATACAAAACCGTCATCTTCGTGAACGGATGCTTCTGGCACGGACATGAAGGATGCCGTTATTATGTCATTCCGAAAAGCAATGTCGAATATTGGAAAACGAAGATAGAGCGCAACAGGACAAGAGACGTCGAGACACAGATGAAACTCGCTGCGATGGGATGGCATTTCATCAATATCTGGGAATGCCAACTGAAACCCAATGTCCGCCAACATACTTTGGAGTCGTTGGTCAACACGCTCAACTACATATATCTTCAAGACCAGAGGCTAAAGCCATACGAGATTCCAGAAGAAAATTATATAATGGTAGCGGAAGAGATGGAAGAGTATGGGGTTACCTGCTTATAATCTTAGCTTTCATTGCAGCAAACTCCTCTTCAGTAATCAAGCCCTGAGTTTTCAAGGCAGCCAGTTCTTTAAGTTCTTCTATGTCGGACATAAAATTCTGCGATACATCCGGTTTGATATTCCCCACGACGAATTTTAATGTATCAAAAATACTCTGAGCCTTCATATAAGTCTCCTTATATCTCGAATCATTAGTTTTAACTCTTAATGCCAGACATTCGATATCATACATATCGATATTGCGATTGCGGAGAATAATGCGAACTTTTATTGAAGAAACCTCTTGAGCCATACTCATGGATATGGTATTAATGACTACATTTATACCTTCCGATGAGCTCTTACTAGTTGGTTGATTGGACATTGTAGTAATGCCATCGACCTGTATTTCAAAATCAACAATATCTTTATACTTAAATCTTATTTCGTTCCCCTTTGAATAACAATAGACTTCTTGCTTGGAGTCGTCTATCGCAAAGTGATACAACGCTATCTTATCTTCCAATACTTTCGTTGCATTAAAATAACTTTGAGAAGCGGCAGCATCTCTCATAACCTTGACTTTCTTGTTCTGGATATTAGTGGCAATAATAAGATTAAGCACAAATACAACCAAGCCCAAGATAAGTATCATCAATATTCCCATAATCTTAAAATTTTAAACTTCACAAAGTTAGAAAAATAAAAGAGAAAAGGAAATGTATAATGAAGAAATAATGTTTTCACTGACAAATTGACGAAAGAACAGCAGCGGCTAGGCAAAAGAATAGGAATATGGGGAGAGTGAGAAAGAAATATATAACCAATTGAATTAAATTCAAATATTAATTATTTTTGCGATAATGATTAAAACCGTAAAATCTAATCAAGAACATTAAAAGTTATGATAACATTCAAAGAATATCGAAAACAAACTAAAATGACATCTAAGTTTCTATTGAAAGTTTGTGGTGTAATATTTTCCGTATGTTTTTGTGTCATATATTTATTAACAGAGTCATTATCAGATTCATTACTAAAAAATATCATATATTATACCTTTTGTATATTAATGGGAAATCTTTTTGCAGTATTTATCTGGATAGTAGCCATTTCCTCTTCTTTCAAAATTACAAAACGTTCATATAAAATTATTGAAAATCTCTCAGAAGAGATTATTGACACATACAGAATATCTTTGATGGTCGAGAACGCAAATGACAAGAACAATTATCCAGTATGTAGGGTGATTGGTCAAAAAGACAATTTTTTGTTTATTCTATGTAGCAACAACTCACAAATGTTTTTCACATTATTGAGTAATCCTAGCAGTATTTTGATGATGAAAAACAAACTCGACAGAAAGTACAGAAAAGAACATATTGAACTGGTAGGCAATGGTTTTAGGGAAGTATCGAAACTAAAAAATTGGCGCAACATAACCAAAGAAGATTTCGACAAACGCATACAACGCCTTATCGAGATAACACAAACGGAGAATCCTGAGTATTAAGATATGTTATCGGAATAACTATTGTAATACCCCAACTAAAAAAACTCGCGAAACCTTTTCAGATTCCGCGAGTTTTATATTATTGATTGTTTGACCTAGTTCAAGGTTCAGAGTTCAACGTTCAAAGTTTATTTCACCTCTTCAAAATCAACATCAGTAACGTCGTCGTTGCCGTTGTTTGGATTTTGTCCGGCGTTAGGGTCTTGTGGACCGCCTTGTGCTCCGGCGTTCTTGTACATCTCTTCTGATGCTTTTTGCCAGATAGCGTTCATCTCTGCCATTGCTGCGTCGATGCCAGCGATGTCTTGTGCTTGATGTGCTGTCTTCAACTTGCCAAGTGCGCCTTCGATTTCTGCTTTCTTGTCAGCTGGCAATTTGTCGCCATATTCCTTCATTTGTTTTTCTGTTTGGAAAATCATTGAGTCAGCAGCGTTCAATTTGTCAACGCGTTCACGTTCTTTCTTGTCAGCGTCAGCGTTAGCTTCTGCTTCTGCCTTCATTCTCTTGATTTCTTCTTCGCTCAAACCTGATGAAGCTTCGATTCTGATGCTTTGTGACTTGCCTGTAGCTTTGTCTTTTGCTGATACGTTCAAGATACCGTTTGAGTCAATATCGAATGTAACTTCGATTTGTGGAACGCCACGTGGTGCTGGAGGGATGTTATCCAAGTGGAACTTGCCAATAGTCTTGTTTTGATTTGCCATTGGACGTTCGCCTTGCAATACGTGGATTTCAACGCCTGGTTGGTTATCGACAGCTGTTGAGAATGTCTCTGACTTACGTGTAGGGATTGTTGTGTTAGCTTCGATGAGTTTTGTCATAACACCACCGAGTGTTTCAATACCTAATGACAATGGAGTAACGTCGAGTAAGAGAACGTCTTTAACTTCACCTGTCAAAACACCACCTTGGATTGATGCGCCGATAGCAACAACTTCGTCTGGGTTAACGCCTTTTGAAGGTTCTTTCTTGAAGAAGTCCTTAACGATGTTTTGGATAGCTGGGATACGTGTTGAACCACCAACCAAGATAACATCGTCGATGTCGTTTACTGTCATGTTAGCGTCAGCCAAAGCTTTGCGGCATGGTTCGATAGTAGCGCGGATTAAATCATCGCATAATTGTTCGAACTTAGCACGTGTGAGCTTGCGAACCAAGTGTTTTGGTCCTGTTGCTGTTGCTGTGATATATGGTAAGTTGATTTCTGTTTCTGTTGATGATGACAACTCAATCTTAGCTTTTTCTGCAGCTTCTTTAAGACGTTGCAATGACATAGGATCTTTTCTGAGGTCCATGTTTTCGTCGCGCATGAATTCTTCTGCGAGCCAGTTGATGATTTTGCCGTCGAAGTCGTCGCCACCGAGGTGAGTGTCGCCGTTTGTTGATTTAACTTCGAAAACGCCGTCGCCGAGTTCGAGGATTGAGATATCGAATGTACCGCCACCAAGGTCGAATACAGCTACCTTAACGTCGTTTTTCTTCTTGTCGAGACCGTATGCCAAAGCTGCTGCTGTTGGTTCGTTGATGATACGGCGTACTGTGAGACCTGCGATTTCGCCAGCTTCTTTAGTAGCTTGACGTTGAGCGTCGTTGAAATATGCTGGAACTGTGATGACAGCTTCTGTTACTGTTTGGCCTAAATAGTCTTCAGCAGTCTTCTTCATCTTTTGAAGAACCATTGCTGAGATTTCTTGTGGAGTATATAATTTACCGTCGATGTCAATACGTGGAGTGTTGTTTGGTCCTTTTACGACTTGGTAAGGTACGCGGCCGATTTCGTTTACCATCTTGTCGTATGATTCACCCATGAAACGTTTGATAGAATAGATAGTTTTCAAAGGGTTTGTGATAGCTTGACGTTTTGCTGGTTCGCCGACTTTACGTTCGCCGTTGTCTGTAAATGCTACCACTGATGGAGTTGTGCGGTGACCTTCGCTGTTAGGGATAACTACAGGTTCGTTACCTTCCATAACTGCAACACATGAGTTTGTTGTACCTAAGTCAATACCAATAATTTTTGACATAATTTGTTTCTCCTATTTTTTGTTATATTTATTGTTCTTTTTGTTTTCTGACACTCGTTTTGTCAATCATTATGCCAAACGATTTTTTATGTCACAATGTTTGTTATAAAAAATAAAAAAACCACTAAAATAGTGGTTTCCATTATGTTAATATAAATTTACTTTTTCAGTTATAATCTGACATCATCATTTTCATAATGACAAAATGACAAAATTTAATTATAAACCTTGACAAATCCCCATTGTGGATAATCACTGATTAATGTGTTAATTGACATTTCGTTTACATCAACCATCTTACGGCATTGTGCACGTGATGACCAGATACCCATTCCGTTTTCAATGTTTGTATAATCAGGTGTGTCTTGAATCGCTCCTGAAGAATTTTGCACTAACATATAATTATATAACTCCTCGCCTGTCGCTGTTATGACAATTTCAAAGCCTTTGACGAAACGTTGTACCCAATCAGGGCTGTTATTGACGAAGTTATCATTTGACTCAAGCTGTTTATAGAAATTATTAGGAGTATAATTGACAAACATATAATAATCGCTGCTATTCCACAATTCATCACCTGTTCCAGAACCCATGAACCATTTCATAGTATAATCTACAGTGTCGGTCTCACCTGGATTGAGCTGTCCATAATGGAAATAACAAACCACTTCGTAATATGCAGCACGCTTAAACAGATTATTTGGTTTCCATCTTATTTGGTTAGTAGCAGACGACTCAAAACTAATATTGCTTGAAGGTCTTGTAATTGCGCAATTGTTGATTGTCTCAACAGTTGATTTAATCACCACTCCGTCATTACGTCTTATTTCAAGCATATATCTTTCGTTCTCTTTCAACTTTCTTGTTGTGTAATACAAAACCTGATCTCTTCCGCTATAGAAAATAGCATCTGGATCGTAAGGTTTATAAACATGACATGTGTCTAAAATCACTGTTGAATACACATTTGGCATATCAGCGAACTTACCTGTAAGTCTGACATCCAATTTATAATCATAATTGCTTAAATCATAATTTTGTCCATCTTCAATAACATTGCCAACAAACGACTTAGTTATCTTAAGATAATTTGTATCTGCATCAACATCCAGATATCCGTAAACTATGGTTGTTTCTTCGCCTTCGTCGTAAATATTCACACCTGTCTCACATGAGTTAAGCGCGACTACCGAAAGCATCAGAAGTAATATATACAACAGATTAATTTTTTTCATACTAAATAGAATTGAGATGGGCAAAGATACTATTTTTTTACATATTTTTGCTTTTTTAAAATAAAAGAAATGTATTTATCACATAACGTATCTTTAGTAACGACTCACGTGCTTCAAAATATGAAGAACAGAGGTGAGAAAATTGCCATGCTTACAGCATATGACTATTCTATGGCAAAGATTTTAGATGAATCAAACATTGATATTATCTTGGTTGGTGACAGTGCATCCAATGTGATGGCTGGTTATAAAACCACTCTTCCTATCACCTTGAACGAGATGATTTATCACGCTTCATCAGTATGTCGCGCCGTGAAACGTTCTTTCGTCGTTGTCGATTTGCCTTTCGGAACATATCAAGGCAATTCAAAAGAGGCTCTCAGTTCTGCTATCCGTATCATGAAGGAATCAGGTGCCAATGCTGTCAAGATGGAAGGCGGTCGTGAGATAGCTGAATCCGTTGAACGCATCATCAGCGCCGGTATCCCTGTGATGGGTCACCTCGGTCTTATGCCACAAAGCATCAACAAATTCGGCACTTATATAGTTCGTGCTAAAGAAGACGAAGAAGCACAACGTCTCCGCGAAGACGCTCTTCTCCTGCAAGAGAAAGGCTGTTTCAGCATCGTTTTGGAAAAGATTCCAGCAACTCTCGCAACAGAAGTGACACAGTCATTAAGAATACCTACTATCGGCATTGGCGCTGGCGCCGGCACCGACGGTCAGGTTCTCGTGCTTCACGATATGCTCGGCATCAGCAACGATTTCTCTCCTCGTTTCTTGAGAAGATATAACAACCTCTACGACGGCATCAAGAATTCCGTACAGGCTTATATCAACGACGTGAAAGACTTCAACTTCCCTAACGAAAACGAGCAATATTAATATGAGAAAACCTATAGAAGATAGAGTATTGTATGAAGATAATCATCTGCTGATTGTCAACAAACTGCCTTCAGAGATAGTTCAAGGCGACAAGACCGGCGATGTTTGTCTTCTCGATGACGTGAAATCTTATATCAAAGAAACTTACAACAAACCTGGCAATGTATTCGCAGGATTGGTACATCGTATCGACCGTCCTGTCAGCGGCGCTGTCATCTTCGCAAAGACAAGCAAGGCATTGAGCAGAATGACAATAAAGATAAAAGAACGTGAGTTCAGCAAGATTTACCTCGCCATCGTAAAGAACAAGCCTCCTAAAGACGCTGATGAACTTAGCAACTATATGATAAAGAATGAAGCACAGAACAAGTCATATATCGTAAGTTCAAGCACCAAAGGAGCGAAACTCGCTCAGCTGAGATATCGCGTCATAGGCAGTTCCGACTCATATTATCTTCTTGAAGTTGAACTCATCACCGGACGTCACCATCAAATCAGAGCTCAGCTAGCTCATATGGGCTGCCCTATCAAAGGCGACTTGAAATACGGTTTCCCTCGATCAAACCCTGACGCTTCTATAAGCCTTCACGCTTATAAACTTCATTTTGAACATCCAACATTGAAGACAGCTATCGACATCAAAGCGCCTAAACCATCTGGAATGCCATGGGACGCGTTTGAAATTTAGAATTCTAAAACTTTAGAACTCTAGAGTTCTAGAATTTTAGAGTTTTAGAGTTCTGAAAAAAATCGTATCTTTGTAAGCTAATTTTCATAAAAATAAATATGTACGCTTTATTTAAAAAAGAAATAAGTAACTTCTTGAACTCACTCATAGGAATTATGGTGGTGGTGATTTTCCTTCTCATCACAGGTCTGTTCCTCTGGGTCTTCCAAAGTGACTTCAATATCATGAGTTTCGGCTATGCCAACCTCGACAGTCTCTTCATCCTCGCACCATGGGTGTTCCTATTCCTAGTGCCAGCCGTCACGATGCGTAGCTTCGCCGAAGAGAAAAGAACAGGAACCATAGAGATGCTCTTCACCAAGCCGCTGTCAGACTGGCAAATCGTTTGGGGCAAATATCTCGCTGGCGTCGTCCTCGTTATCTTGGCATTGATTCCAACTTTCATTTATTTCTTCTCCGTATATCGTCTCAGCCTCCCTGTGGGCAATGTCGATACCGGCGGAATCTGGGGTTCTTACATCGGACTCTTCTTCCTCAGCGCTGCATTCGTATCAATCGGACTTTTCTGCAGCTCTATCACCAACAACCAAATCCTCGCCTTCTTATTGTCAGTATTCTTATGCGGATTCCTCTACATCGGATTCGACATGATTTACTCAATGGCATTGTTCGGCAGCGTCGATTTGTTCATACAACATCTCGGCATGTCATCACACTATAGCTCTTTAAGCCGCGGCGTCATCGACACTCGCGACATCCTTTATTTCGTAAGTTTGATTGTCTTATTCTTGTCAATGACTAAGTTGGTCTTGTCAAGTCGTAAATGGTAAAAGGAGGTGATGATGAAAAACGAACGCAAGAATTTAAAGAAAAATCAGCTTATCACATTTGCCATCACATTGGTGATTATCGTCGTTGTCAATGTCATCGGCTCATTCATCTATACACGTTTCGACCTTACCAGCGAAAAACGTTACACTCTCTCCGACACTTCTAAAGAAATTTTAAGAAACCTCGACGACTACGTCTATTTCAGAATATATCTCGAAGGCGAATTTCCTGCAGGCTTCAAGAAATTAAGAAAAGAGACAAAAGAAATGCTCGACGAATTCCGCGCTTACAGCAAATTCATCGACTATGATTTCATCAATCCATCAGAAAGCAACGACGCAGCTGAAAGAACTGAGACTTACAAGATTTTATATCAAAGCGGCCTCAACCCAACAGAGCTCGCAATCCAAAGCAAAGACGGCGCTCAACAGATTGTGATATGGCCTGGTGCATTGGTAAGTTATCAAAACAAAGAAATGCCTCTCGATTTACTCGACACTCAAGTGGGCAAGTCATCAGAAGCAGCTTTGAACAACTCAGCTCAGAACCTTGAATACAAATTCATAACAGCTATCAAAGACCTTTCTCAACTCAAGAAGCCTAGCGTAGCTTTCATCGAAGGTCACGGCGAGTTGAACGAGAATGAAGTTTACGATATCAACAGAAGTCTCTCAAAGAAATATAACGTAAGCAGAGTTGCCATCAACGAACAGATTACATCTTTGAATAGAAGGACTGAGACTCAAGACAGCAGCATCTTGATCAACTCCAACTACGATGCTATCATCATCGCTAAACCTACTAAGCCATTCTCTGAAAAAGACAAATTCATCATCGACCAATATATCATGCACGGAGGTAAAGTTCTCTGGCTCGTTGATCCTGTCTTCGCTACTATGGATAGTCTCCAAAGTTCTGAATCGACAATGGGCAACACGCTCAACATCAACCTCGATGATATGTTCTTCAAATATGGAGTAAGACTCAACAAGAACCTTCTCCTCGACTACAACTGCGCCGCCATCGCTTTGAGAACAGGACAGATGGGCGGTCAGGCTCAGATAGAATATTTCAGATGGTACTACTTCCCTCTGTTGAACGCAGCGTCTAACAACAATATCGTCAAGAACATCAACCCTATAAAAGCTGATTTCGCCAGCTCAATAGAGCCTGTAATATCTGACTCTGATGTTCAAAAGATTCCTTTGTTGAAGACCTCAGATTATACTAAAATATCACCAGCTCCGGTATTCATCTCACTCAGCATGTTACGTCAAGCTCCCGACCAACGTATGTTCTCACAGAAAGGTCAGAATGTGGCTTATCTGTTGAAAGGTCAGTTCGAGTCACTATATGCCAACAGAATGACAAACGCCATCATGGAGTCGGAAGAGATAGGATTCAGAACCAGCAGCGAACCAACAGCAATGATAGTAGTTGCTGACGGTGACATCACTCGCAACCAGTTCCATATCCCTAAAGGCTACCCTCTCCCACTCGGTTTCGACCAATACACACAAGTAACATACGGCAACAAAGACTTCATCGAAAATGCTGTCAGTTATCTCGTCGATGGCGAAGGTCTCATCGGTATAAGATCACGCGAGTTAAAGATTCGTCTCCTCGATATGAATAAAGTAAACAACAATATTTTACTTTGGCAAATCGTTAACGTCGTGGTACCAAGCGCTATCGTAGTAGTGTTCGGTTTCATTCTCGCTATCATTAGAAAAAGAAAATTCACAAAATAAAAAAATATGAAAAAGAATCGTATTGCTATAATAATAACATCTATCTTAATCATCGTCGCAGGCGTCCTTTTGTGGAACAACAGATATTTAACAACATTAAGAGGCGATGCCTACGACTTCACAGTGCGCGACACCGCATCAATAACAAGAATGTTCTTCGCTGACAAGAGCGGCAACCAGGTGTTGTTAAACAGAACAGAAAGCGGATGGAAAGTCAACGACCAATATGACGCTCAGCCTGTCATGGTTGACAACATCCTCTACACTCTCGACAAGTTAAGAATAAAAATGCCTGTGTCGTTGGCATCACACGAAAACGTCATCAAACGTATGGCAGGTACCAACACCAAAGTCGAGATTTATCAAATCGTTCCAAGAATCAACTTATTTAATAAGGTGAAACTTTTCCCACACGAGAAACTCACTAAGGTATTCTATATCGGCGACGTGACACAAGACAACAGCGGCACTTACGTCTTGAAAGAAGGCGCCGACAAGGCTTATATCGTTCACCTCCATGGCTTCAGAGGATTCATCAGCTCTCGTTTCTCTGCCAACCCTGAAGACTGGCGCGACCATAAGATTTTCTCATACAACATCAGCGACATCAGCTCTGTTAAACTGGAATTCAACAACCAGCCAGAAAAGAGTTTCGTCTTGAATGAGATTGGTCAATATTTATATGAGATGAAAAATCCTCACGATGGTTCAAGCATCGACTTCGATACTATCCGCGTTCTCAATTTGCTCACATCATTCAAAGACGTTCGTTTTGAAGCATTCCTCACCGACATCGCTACAGAACGCCGCGACTCTATCATCAACTCACCTTACCAAGAACGCCTCACTCTCGTGACCAAAGACGGTAAAGAAAACGTCATTACAACTTATACAATGAAAATCAATGCCGACGCCTTCGGTTTCTATGAAGAAGACTGGGACGATGACCCTGACCATAAATACGCTTATCTTGAAAACAACAAAGAACTTGTCATGATTCAAGACTTCGCATTCGGCAAACTGCTCAACCCAGCAGAATATTACAAGAAAGGTTATGTAGAACCACAAAGAAAAATATTCATCGAAGAATTAGAAGAGATACCAAGTAGCAGCAGTCTTCCTTTTTAAGACTACATAAATATGCATAATAAAATAAGTCCGTGTCAGACGTCTGACACGGACTTATTTCTTTTAGACACTTCTATTAAGATAATCAGAATAATCGGAAGGTTCACCTTTATAATCTTTTCCGAATAGCATCGAGTTAACGAGGAAGTCGGCTGATGCTCTGTTGCATGCTGTCGGAACGTCATAAAGCACACTTAATCTTAGGAGCGCCTTGACATCAACGTCGTGAGGCTGACTTGTCATAGGGTCCCAGAAGAAGATGAGATAGTCAATCTTACCTTCAGAAATGAGAGCTCCTAACTGCTGGTCGCCACCTAAAGGACCAGATTTCAATCTGTTGATATTAGGCAAGACTGCAGAAAGAATCTTACCTGTTGTTCCAGTAGCATAAAATTCGTTACCTATAAGTTTGTCGGCATGTTCTGTGACCCAATTCAAAAGGTCTGTCTTTTTTGCATCATGCGCAACGAGAGCTATAGTTTTCATATTGATTGTTTTATATTTGTTTAACAATAAACTTTACTTGTCGTCTTGTTGTCCTGTAGTCTTGTTGACTTTAACAGGAAACATCTTCCTCAGTCTCAGCAATAACTTACCGGTATGACCGCCTGCAACAACCAATGTCACAGAAACTATAACCAATATCAATCCGATGACGATGCGAGGCGTCATTACTTCATCAAAGACAAGCACACCGAAGAACACCGCCGTCACAGGTTCCAAGACGCCGAGTATCGCTGTAGGTGTCGACCCTATACATTGTATCGCTTCTGTTGTACATATCAAAGATATTATAGTAGGGAAGATTGTCAGTGCCAACACATTGAACCAAAGATACCATTGTTCAGGCGACGGAGTGTAAAGTTGTCCGCTTATCAAAGCCTTAGCCGCAAAGATAATCCAACCTACTGCAAGGACGTACATAGTGAGTTTTATTGTCGCCATCTTTCCGATTCGCGATTTATTCACATAGACAATATATAAAGAATACGACAGTGCTGAACCGAAGACAAAGAGAACGCCTTTCATGCTTACTACCGCGCCTTCGCCGCTATTGCACAGAAGCACAATCCCGAGAAGAGCGACAGCGATGCAAGCCATCGTCTTCTTTGATATCTTTTCCTTAAAGAAGATAAACATGATGAGCGCTACAATAATTGGATAGATGAATAGTATCGTCGAGGCTATGCCAGCGTCCATATAATTGTAACTCGAGAACAATGTTATCGACGACAGGGCAAACAATACACCTAATATAATTAATGGCATGACATCGGCTCTTTGTATCGAGAAATCGCGACGGCGCATCTTGAGCATCACCGCCAGGATTGGTATCGCAAACAGATAACGGAAAAACAAGACGGAATACAAATCCATGCCGCCCTCATAAAGAGGCAGAGCAAACAAAGGATTCATTCCGTATGTGGCAGCAGAGATGGCTGCTAAAACATATCCCTTTACTTTTGTGTTCATATCAAAAAAATAGATTGCAAAAATAGATTTTTAAATCGAAAAAATTGATAGCAGTATCGTTTTTTTTTATAGGAATCTGTTGTTAATTCTTCAAAAAATATATTATCTTTGTGAAGTTAAAAATTATAAAAATGAAACTAAAAACATCATATCTCGGTTTAGAAATCAAATCTCCTATCATTGTCAGCAGTTCAACTTTGACAGGCAGTGTAGAAAGCATTAAACATTGTGCAGAAGCAGGAGCTGGTGCCGTTATCCTCAAATCTATTTTCGAAGAGCAAATCTTGTCAGAAATCAGAAGAGAAGAGAGATACACCGACAACGAAATCTACGACCTTTATCCTGAAGCACAAGAATATCTCAACACATTCATGCGTGGAACTGAAATCGAGATTTATGAGAAATTAGTTCGTGAATCGAAGAAGAGCGTCGACATCCCTATCATTGCGAGTGTCAACTGTTCAACCGACGGCGAATGGACCAGCATCGCAAGAGAACTTCAAGATGCAGGCGCCGACGCCATCGAACTTAACATCGCTATCTCTGCTTTTGACAGAGACCTCGACCCAAGAAAAATCGAAGAAGAATATGTTAACATCCTTAAAGATGTTGAGAAAAATATCAATATCCCTGTCTCTGTAAAACTCGGCGACCACTTCACTAATATCAGCCGTATGGCATTCAGCCTCACCAAAGCAGGCGCTAAAGGATTGGTACTCTTCAACAGATTCTACAACCCTGACATCAATATTGAAAAGATGAAAGCTATCCCAGGTAACTCTATATCAGCACCGGAAGAAAACCACAACACCTTACGCTGGATTTCTCTCCTCTCATCACAAGGATTGCCATGTGAACTTTCTGCCTCAAGAGGTGTTTATACAGGTGAAGACGTAGTGAAACAAATCCTCGCTGGTGCCAAGACTGTACAAGTCTGCAGCACCTTATATCGCAACGGCATTGATTATATCAAACAGATGAACGCCGACGTAGAAGCTTGGATGGACAGACACAACTTCAACAATGTTGAAGACTTCAGAGGTATTGTAAATAAGAAAGAAGATATCAATGTTGTAGAACGTCTTCAATATTTAAGAAGAAATTACGATATACATTAAAATATTATTGTTTAACTTAAAAAAATTGAAATATGAAAAAATATGTTTGTGATGTTTGCGGTTATGTTTATGACCCAACAGTAGGTGACCCAGATAACGGTATCCAACCAGGTACACCATTTGAAAACTTACCAGAAAGCTGGACATGCCCACTTTGCGCTGTCGGCACTGAAAATTTCTCAGTAGAAGAATAATATGAGAAAACAATATTAACAATATCATTTTAATACGCATGAGTTTATTAACTCGTGCGTATTTAGTTGAAAATAAATTATAACTAAAATTACTAATATGCTCAAAATCAATTTGACCGACGATATCTTCTATGTCGGCGTTAACGACAGAAAAACAGAACTATTTGAAAACCACATGGAACTTCCTAACGGAGTTTCCTACAACTCATACCTCATCGTTGATGATAAGATAGCTCTCATCGACCCTGTTGAAGTCAGCTTCATGGCTGAATTCCTCTTCAAGATCAAGAGCATACTCGGCGACCGTAAGATAGATTATCTCGTCATCAACCACGACGAACCTGACCACAGCGGGGCAGTACGTGCCATCGTACAAGAATACCCTGAGGTTGAAGTCATCGGCAATGCAAAGACATTCGCTCCTCTCGAAGCTTTCTACGGACCATTGAACAACAAGAAAATCGTTGCAGAAGGCGAGACATTATGCCTCGGCAAACATACACTTCAGTTCTTCATGGTGCCAATGTGCCACTGGCCAGAATCAATGGTGACTTACGAACAAACCAACAAGATATTATTCTCTAATGACGCTTTCGGCGGTTTCGGAGCTCTCAACGGATGCATCTTCGACGATGAAGCCAACCTCGATTTCTACGAAGACGATATGCGTCGTTATTATGCTAATATCGTTGGTAAAGTCGCTGCTCAAGCAGTGAAGGCAGTACAAAAACTCGGACCTCTCGACATCAAGATGATCGCTCCATCACACGGTTTGGTATGGCGCAGCAACTTGCAATGGGTTCTCGAGAGATACGTTAAATGGAGCACTGGCGAAAACGAAGAAGGCGTCGTAATCGCTTATGGTTCTATGTACGGCAACACAGCTCTCATGGCCGACATCATCGCTCGCGGCGTGGCAGAAGCTGGCGTTAAAAATATCAAGATGTATGATGTCGCTAAGACAGAAGTGTCACACATCATCGGTGATATCTGGAAATACAAAGGCTGCGTTATCGGTGCCTGCGCTCACTACGGCAGCGTGTTCCCTAACATGACATTATTGTTACACGAGCTCACAGAGTTCAAGCCTAAGAACAAAGTCTACGGCGTGTTCGGCGGAATGAGCTGGGGCGGCGGCGGTGTTAAATACATCAACGGCGTAGTCGAGAAAAACCAATGGGAATGCCCAGTTGAATCTGTTGAAGTGAAAGGCGCTCCTTATCGCCCAGAAGACGTAGAAAGACTCTATAATCTCGGCAAGGCAATAGGTGAAGCAGTGAAGAATAATTGAAAATTGAAAGTTGAAAGTTGAAAATATCCCCCTTCGTTAATGGAATTTAACTTCCTATTAGCGAAGGGGGTTTGTTATATATAAAAGCTATTATGTATATGTAAATACTTACAAAAATAAATTCAGAATATTATTTGACTTTTTGTAAAAAAAATTAAATTTGCAATGATAATTAGTTATTATAATTTAAAACCGAAACCTCAATGTGATAATAGAGGATTGTGATTATGAAAAAGTCAGTATTGTTATTGGCAACATTGATGTTTTTAGTAACATTCTCATCATGCTTCAAAGATAAGGAAGGTGAGTACAAACCAAAAGAAAAAATATCACGCGTTTTTTATGACAGCGGTTATGGCGACGGAAAATCTTTGATTGAAATCTGGCGTTGGGGCGATAAACAATTACAAAGCATTGACCACTATGACGAGGGCGACTTAGATTTTACAGAAGAATTCACATATAACAAAAAAGGCCAGATTGAACGTATCGACTGCTATGCATATTCAGAATCTGTTGAATACAAATATGATGATAAAGACAAACTTTCAAAGATGACTTATTATGATGGCAATAGTATCGAAATGGAATTTACATTCATACATAATGGCGACAAAGTCTCTAAAATCGAAATCATGGAATTCGATAAAAAAGGTGAAAGCAAAAGTCGTTTGATGGCTAAAGGTTTTAATCCTCTCAGCTTGATGATGCCTCAAGATGCAGCAGCAGAAGTCATGAAAACTTTCATAAAAAAACAAGCTGAAACAAAGAGTGATATGGCCACAATGGATTTGGTATGGGAAAAAGACAATGTTAAGTCTATCAAGATGTATATTGGAAGTTATGGATATTCATATACTATGGAATATGATGACAAATTGAATCCATATACAGGTTTCTATAACAGTGTCTATTGTATGGAAAATATAGTCTATCCAGAAGATTATGGCTACGGCGAAGGTTTCTTCATGTATAGCAAAAACAACATTACAACAATGAAGTATATTGAGTCAGATGGAGATGCTGAAACAATGAGATATTCATACACTTATGAAGGAAAATATCCAAGCGTTAAGAGATGGACTTACTCATATGAAGAACTTGTAGACTTTTACTATGATTATGAAATAGGTGAATATGTATATGTATATGAAACAATAACAAGAACTAAATCTACATATTACGAATATGAAATATAATAAATTCGTAGAGGCGTGATTCTTCACGTCATAAAATAATAATTACCCCTTCGTTAATGGAATTTAACTTCCTAATAGCGAAGGGATATTTTGTTTTAAAAATGTTCAATTCTCCCTCCAAAAATGTTCAAATCTATATCCAAAAATGTTCAATTCTCCACTTGTTTATCTTTGTAAAACTACGAGATTCTGATTTTTTTTAATCTTCTAAAATATTTATATTTACAATTCGTTATCTAAATGATTATTAATTAAACTCTAATTTATTATGAAAAAACTATCATTATTACTAACATTATTTGTCTTAGCACTATCATTCACTTCTTGTGACAAAGAAGGCGTTTACAACCCAAACAAAAAAATCAGCAAAATCTATCTTGACACCGGCGAAGGGAAACAGCTCACTTCATCATGGAACTGGAACGGCAAACTACTTAGAACCATAGATTATTACGACTTGATTAGCGGAGAGATTGCCTATACTAATATATTCTCATATAACGACAAAGACCAGATCGTCTCTATTTCTGATATTACAAATAATCTGACAACGAAATATTTTTATTACGGTAACAGATTCGATAAAATCGTATCATATCATAATGACGAGGTTAGCGAAATTTATTTATTCGAATATGACGATAATAAGTTATCTGAAATAAAAGTTGTTGAAAATGGTTTATTTAAAAACAACAACAACACATTAAATCCTCTAAAATTCATATTGCCAGAAGAATCATTGGAAGTCATCAACAAGAGTGTGCTTAAAGCACAAGAGACTCGCAGATTGGGTGGATATGAAATTGATATTGAATGGTTAGGCAACAATATCTCAATGGTGGAGATAGAATACAGCGATAATCATACTGAAAAAATGATGTTCAAATATGACAATATGCAGAATCCTTTCTGCGATTTATGGACGTCCCCAACAGGTATGGTTTCTGGCGGTCAAGCAAGCAAAAACAACGTTACAGAAATGACACATATCGTATCGCTTTTTGGAGTACAGGATATAGATCTAGAGACATATCTTTATACCTACGACGGAAAATTCCCTGTAAGCAAAAGCGATGAAAATTTCACCTATAAGTTTTATTACGAATACGAATAATTTAAATCATGTCATAAAAAAAACTGCTCCTAAAATCTGGGAGCAGTTTTTTTATTTTATAGTGTAATTACCAATTCTCTACACCATACACCCTACACTCTAAACTCTACACTAATTATGCTTTTTCGAATTGTTGTAAGAATCTTACGTCGTTTTCGAAATATAATCTTAAGTCGTTGACTTGATATTTAAGCATTGCAATACGTTCGACGCCCATACCGAAAGCGAAACCTGTGTAAACTTCTGGGTCGATGTTGCAAGCTTTCAAGATGTTAGGGTCGCAGATGCCGCATCCTAAGATTTCCAGCCAACCTGTATGTTTACAAATGTTACATCCTTTACCGCCGCAGATGTTACATGAGATATCCATTTCTGCTGATGTCTCTGTGAATGGGAAGTAAGAAGGACGGAAGCGTACCTTTGTGTCTTCACCGAAATATTCTTTCACGAAGTGGAACAATGTCTGTTTCAAGTCAGCGAAAGAAACGTCTTTGTCGATATATAAACCTTCAATTTGGTGGAAGATACAGTGAGCGCGAGCTGAGATTGCTTCGTTACGGAACACTCTGCCAGGAGCGATGATACGGATTGGAGGTTCACCTTGTTCCATAGCGCGTACCTGTACGCTTGATGTGTGAGTACGGAGCAATACGTCTGGATCCTTGCTGATGAAGAAAGTGTCTTGCATATCGCGAGCAGGATGATCAGGAGGGAAATTCAATGCTGTGAAGCAATGGAAGTCGTCTTCAACTTCAGGACCTTCGCTGATGACAAAACCCAAACGCTCAAATATATTGTTGATTTCTTCTCTAACTATCGACAATGGATGACGAGCGCCTTTCATTGCATCGACAGGTAAAGACAAATCGAGATCAGTGCTAGTCTCATTCTGTGTCTCGAATTGTTGCATTTGTTCATCAAATACTTCCTGAGCTCTGTTCTTCAACTCGTTAAGTTGCATACCGATTTCTTTACGCATTTCAGGAGCAACTTGTTTGAAGTCAGCGAACAATGCTGGGATAACACCTTTCTTGCTGATATAAGTGACTCTGAAGTTTTCTAAAGCTTCTTTGCTTTCTGCTTTAAAAGAGTTAATCTCTCCTAATATCTGAGCTATTTTTTCTTTCATCATTATTTATTTTTGAAGTAGTGAGCAATGAGCAGTGAGCAGTGAGCAGTGCTCATAACTCATAGCTCATGACTCAATGCTGTATTTATTTTAATATTTCGATAGACATAACTACAGGTTCAACTGGAACGTCCATGTAACCTGTCTTAACTTTTGCGATAGCGTCAACTATTTCAATACCTTCAACAACTTCGCCAAAGACTGTATATTGACCGTCTAAGTGAGGAGTACCGCCAACTGTTGTGTAAGCTTCAACTTGTTCTGGAGTGAATGTGAGGCCATAACGTTGTTTGTACATTTCGATATGTGCTTCTGTCAAAACTTGACCTTGAACGATATAGAATTGGCAACCGCTTGAAGCTCTCTTTGGATTGACTTGATCGCCTTGACGTGCTGCTGCTAATGCGCCTTTTTTATGGAAGTGGTTAGCACGGAATTCTGCTGGAATTGTATAACCTGGATCAACGCTGCCATCTTGGTTGTGACCGCCTTGAATCATGAAGTTGTTGATTACGCGGTGGAATGGTGAATTGTTGTACCAACCTTCGTTAATCAATTTTATAAAATTATCTCTATGTAAAGGAGTGTCGTTGTATAATTTAACTGTGATGTCACCTTTTGTAGTCTTGATTAAGACTAATGTTTCTTTTTCTTGTGCTTGTGCTGTCATACCTAATAAGATACAAATTATTAAACAAATTTTTTTCATAATTAATCGTCTATTCGTGAGTAAATAAGTTCTAATTTCATTTTATATTCATCTATCGGACTGTTAGGACCGTGGAATATCCAACGTTTTGCGTTATATGCACCGGCGTAAGTATAGATGTAAAGTCCGTAATTTTCTGCATCAGGACCAGCAAGAATAAGATCTTGTACATATTCTGAAATTCTGAACCAAACTTGGTCTGTTGAAGGATCATAATATCCTCCGAAATAACTTGTTCCGACCAATTGGTCAGGCAATATTCCGTATGAACCGTCTGCGTTTGCCTTAACGACAACCAATTGAACAGGCTGGTTGAATATCGTTGTATCGTTTGTAACGCCGTTAACCAAATCATTAGCTCCTGTAAGGATAAGTTTCGCTTCATTGACAAGAACGTTGGTGTTCATATCTTTTGCCCATTGTGCGAGATTTGGGAAAACCAATTTTGTTCTCACGCCAGCTGTTGATTGAGCATAGAGATATTCTGTTGTTGTGTCATTGAAAATGATAGGAGCTTGCGCTGTTGAATAATCGTGATCGAAGTGATTGAAACGAATATATTTATCACTGACGTTGAAATCGTAGAATGTAGTATCGTAGTCGTTGTGATAATAAACTCTTATGTAAGATTTTGTATTAAGCAAGTTGAAATAACAGATAGAACCTGTTCCTGACACTGGCTCGCATGAGAAGCGAAGACCTTTGAAGTAATTCATGAAGTCAGTGTTTGAAGCGAAATTGCTTTCCATGAATTTATCGCCAAGAGCTACATCGATAGGCATTTGCAAAACATTATAACCTACCGTATCGGTGCCATTGATAAATGTCTTTGTCTTAGGACGAGGAGTGAAAGTATAGTTAGCCCATTCTTCGCCAACTTCGTATGAAGTGTTTGAGTAATAGATGGCAGAGTCGCCAGCCATATCTTGAGTCACTTCATGAATTCTTAATGTCAATGGAGTGAGAGTATCGCCATAGTAGCCAGAGTATAACACCTGCATCACGATGGAGTCGGTTGTTGCGCCTTCGCCCCATTGCAAGCTGTTGCTTGTCAATCCTATCTGGGTATAGAAGCTAAGGTTGGAATTACCGAAATGAGGGTCGTTGAGGTCACCCACCAAAGCCAATGCTGCCGACTTGGTGCTAAGAGAATCGACGCGTTGCACTTCAGCTACTATGTTTTGACTTCCAGAAAATTCGACCTGAATGTTGCTGCTGTCAGGCAATAATGATTCGCCTATTTGTTGAGGTTGTTTTCTACATGATGCAAAACCAATCAACAATAATAACGAGACTAAGATGAAATGTTTTGTTTTCAAAGTATTAGTTTTTTTCTTTTAACAAATTATCGTAAAAATCGTTATATGCATCAACGTAATTTTCTGGAGATTGGTATTCAAGAACCGGTTTTTTTGTAGAATTAACATATTCCACAAGTTCAGGGTTTATCTTTTCGCTTCCGTAAATGACAGCGTCAGAGAAGTCGATGGCAGTCTTCATGATATTGACATAGTCAGCTTCTTTAAGATGTTTGACATCTTTAGGAGCTATTCCTGGCAATTTCATTTTCTTGTCATAACCAGCGCGGAATGACTCTGAGAAATCTTCGTCATAAAGAGAATAAACTATCTTTGTCTCGCTGAACAAAGGATTGTCTTTGAAAGCCTTCTTGATGTAAATAGGGATAAGCGATGACATCCATCCATGGCAGTGGATAATGTCAGGAGGCCAGTTAAGCTTGCGTATTGTTTCGATAACGCCGCGTGAGAAGAAGACTGTACGGTCATCGTTATCTTCGAAGAACACACCGTTTTTATCAGCTATTGTCGATTTACGTTTTGTGAAGAAATCGTCATTGTCGATAAAATATATCTGCATTCTTGCCTTCTGGATAGAAGCTACTTTAATGATTAAAGGATGGTCTGTATCGTTTATGATCAGGTTCATACCTGAGAGGCGGATCACCTCATGCAATTGATTGCGACGTTCGTTGACATTACCGAAGCGTGGCATAAAGATTCTGATTTCCTTACCTTTCAGCTGAATGCCTTCTGGGAGATTACGACCGATAAGTGACATCGGTGATTCCTCTAAGTAAGGCGTGATTTCCTGATGAACAAATAATACCTTTGTCTTTTCCATATTTGACATTTTACAAGAATACAAAATTAAGCAAAAATTTTTGATTTATGGAAGAAAAATTTGAGATTTTTGAAAATATTTGACAAAACAATCCCAATAGTTGAGAAAAACGCCAAACATATTGATAAATATTCCGATGATGTTATTCTCAAAAAAAAATAACGCCTGCAATGATAATATCATCACTGCGTATCCTCGAAAACGGACATTCTCTCCGCCCAACTGAAACATGTTAAACATGGAAGGTATGGGAAACCCTAAGTAAAACAACAACTGCCTAAGAAATCAGGCAGTTGTTATTATATTATTTGATTTCCATAATGATAGTTTAAGCATCATAAGATTATCATTCTTTTGATGTAATATTTATTCCGTAATAAGATGAGCCTTGAAATCTATTCCCTCACCACTTTTGCGACATTTACGTTTCCTTCAATATCCTTTACCATTAAGATATACATTCCCGATGGAAGATTTGCCATGTCGATTTCGTTAGTATTGAATCTACCAACACTTTGTCCTTGTGTATTATAAATCTCCACTGAATTTACGTTTACATTCTCTATCATTATCTTACCATTCGTTGGATTAGGATGAACATTCAGCGTTGAATGTGTTTCTGCCATCTCATCTATAGAAACATATTCAATACAAAGCGGTTCCGACTCCACATCGCCATATACAGCAGTCACACAATATAGGATGTCTGAAAAAGATGAGAGCAAATCCAAATAATATGTAACAACAGGTTCTTGAATGCTTTTGACAAGAACATCATTAGCATAAACATTATAGCCTGTCAATTGAGGTTCCTCGTATAAGATTTTTTGTTTTCCTTCATTGCTTTCTATTATTGCCTGAATGCTAAAGTTTTTTGATGGAATGAAAGATCCCCAATCATTATCCCCAACTTTATACCAATTTCTATCCGTCATTTTATAATCATAACCGTTATCTACAGGAAAAACGTTATAATCGCTTCCATCTGAAGAAAAACCAACCCATAATTCTTTATCAGCTTCAATATAAATATCGTTCTTTACTTCCACATAATTCCAAGTTCCATTATTATAATCACTAATAACAAGATCTTTATTATCAAGTTCTTCTTCATATATCAATACAATTTCATCACCAATTTTATTCCATATTTTTACGGCATGAATATTTTCGTTCGATAATGGGACAAAACCTATTTTTTTTACTTTCCAACCGACATATTCGGCGATGTCATCTGTTGTAAATCTATGAGCAGCATCTCTATCTTCAGGAACACCTATAGCAAAGGCATTAATGGAACATCCATTCGACCACGACAGAAGCTTTTCTTTCAAATTTACCGAAGCCGGCACTTTCCATGTTAACAAATTATAAAAACTATCACCATATACATCAAAACAAGCAATATTTAGACTATCAACAGGCATGATTGTATTCTCTTTTTCAATATTTACACTATCTATCTTATTTCCAACAATAGTGTTCAAGACTAAATCTGCTGCTTGTTGTTTTGTAATTTGGGCAAAAGTGTTTGCCGACAAGCAAATGACAAGTAAAAAAATAAAAAATCGTTTCATTGTTTATTAT
Source organism: Bacteroidales bacterium (assembly GCA_045655965.1). Classification (GTDB taxonomy): domain Bacteria; phylum Bacteroidota; class Bacteroidia; order Bacteroidales; family F082; genus Limimorpha. The sequence goes on from JAZOQH010000036.1 coordinate 202,554, forward strand.
TTTTTTGAATTAACACCCAAAGTTAAAAATAATAACTTAAAAAAATAAATTCTTACACGAAAAATTACCATGGGTAGTTTCAACGACACACCGCAGCTTTGGTGCTTTTTTTATTGAGGTAACGTGTTGTTGTGGACAAAATATGGATAAAAACACAAAAAAGAAAAACGCCAACCGTTGATTATCAACGAATTGGCGTTTAAGGTTGTACTCCCTCAGGGACTCGAACCCTGGACCCATTGATTAAGAGTCAATTGCTCTACCAGCTGAGCTAAGGAAGCATTTGTTTCGGTGTGCAAAAGTACAACTTTTTTTTAATAAACAAGTATTTTTTTAATTTTTTTTTACACACTAAAAAAAACTTTAGCCTTTTGTCTTTAGTCTTTGGTCTTTTCTTATCTTTGCCACATTATGGAACTACACGAGCATTTTGAAAATCAGAAGCACGAGTGGGAGTCTGCACTTCAAGTGAACGCTCCTACCGAACAGCCTATACAGGTAAACCCTAAGGCTTTAGAACGTATTATGGCCAAACGTCAGAAGCTGATGCCTCTCGATTATTATGTTGACGGCATTCTTCAAGGCGACATTGTTATTTTGAGCAAGGCTATCACTCTTGTCGAGAGCGCACTTCCTGAACATCAAAAGATGGCTCAAGATATTATAACAGCCTGTCTGCCCTACTCTGGCAACGCGATACGTCTCGGCATCACAGGCGTCCCTGGCGCAGGAAAGAGCACCTTCATCGAAGCTCTCGGCATGGAACTGAGTCGCAGCGGTCATAAATTGGCAGTCCTCGCCATCGACCCTAGCAGCCAACGCTCCAAAGGTAGTATCCTAGGCGACAAGACTCGTATGGAAGAGTTGTCGCAACAACGTAATGTCTATATCCGCCCTTCCGCTTCAGCAGGCACTCTCGGCGGCGTGGCTCGTAAAACACGTGAAGCTATAATACTCTGTGAAGCAGCAGGTTTCGATACAATATTCGTCGAAACAGTCGGCGTCGGTCAGTCGGAAATAGCAGTGTATTCTATGGTAGATTTCTTCTTGCTTATCTTAATAGGCGGTGCCGGCGACGAACTCCAAGGTATCAAACGCGGCATCATGGAAATGGCAGACGGTATCGTGGTCAATAAAGCCGACGGCGATAACGTACAAAGAGCTAACCGCGCCATGGCTGAAGTGAAAAACGCTGTCCACCTCTTCCCTCTCGCTGAATCAGGACAACCAGTCAACGTAATGACTTGCTCAGCATTGACTCATCACAACGTCCCTGAAGTTTGGAAAATGGTGACCGAACACGTCGAAAATATCCGCAACTCTGGATTCCTCGCCAAGAAAAGAGCTAGACAAGATGTACAGACAATGTACGACAGCATCGAACAGGCTCTTAGAAACGACTTCTTCGAAAATTCTCTTATCAAAGATATGATTGCACTTACCGAAACTGACGTAAAAGACAAGAGGACTAGCGCTTACATGGCTGCCAATAAACTATTGGAGACTTACTTCAATATGCTGAAAAAGTAAGTCGTATTTAAAATACAATACTTCAACCATATTATTATCTATTTCAAACTCATATTTTATCTTAATAGTGAAATATGAGTTTATTTTGTATTTCTATTTATTTCTAATTTTTATTTTAATTATGAAGAAAATTTTACTCGTACTTTTTGTACTATTTTGGGGCAAATTAAACGCCCAGTCGTATGAACTCGTCATACAAATGAACGACCAAAGTGAGACAGTCTGGACTCACGAGTCGTTGAGAAACATTCTTTTCGATGGAGAAACAACGCTCATCGTAGTGGAAAACGAAAGTCTTACTACACATCAGTACGACCTCGCTGAAATCAACAAGATTTATTTCAAAAACGGAGTGGCTATCACTGAATTAAACAAAGACGAAGCATCATTCGTATTTCCTAATCCAGCAAAAGACAACATCAAGATTTTCGGTGTGGAAAATCAGGAGATAGAAATATTTTCTACCGACGGAAAATTGATTCTTAAAGAAATTTATAACGGAAAAGATATCGATGTTTCTTCACTTCCTCAAGGACTTTATATAATCAAAACCAATTGTCAAACATTAAAATTCAATAAGATATGAAAAAGATATTTTTTGCTTTGACATTAAGTCTTATAATGTCTTTTGGATTGTCCGCACAAAATGCAATGTGGATTTATAATTCCAACGGAACAATAACAACATATAAAGTCTCTGAAATCGACTCATTGAATTTCACCTCCAATATGATTGATATGCTTTTGTTCCAAAATGGAAACAGCAACAATTTATCTGTAGAAAACATCGATAGCATCGTTTTTAAACCAATGCAGGAAATTGAACCAACAATGGTTTTTGTCGAGTTTTCAAATAACGGAGCAACCGTTCTTCACGAGATAGAATCAGAAGATTTTGTTGTTAATGTGGAAGGTGCAAACGTCAGCATTGTAACAAATGCAGGTATTGAAAACCTTCAATATTATCTCAGCGGACAAACTTCTGACGGTTCTTTCTCATTGGAAAGCGACACCGACTTCGAATTGATTCTCAATGGTGTTGACATTACTTCTTCAACTACCGTTCCTTTGAATCTTACTAAAAAAGTTGACAGAGAAATCATCGTTGCCAACGGAACAACTAACGTTCTCACAGACAACACCGACAGCGATGGCAAAGCTGTTATCAACACAAAAGGAACTACCACCATCAGCGGCAACGGCTCCTTGACTGTAAACGCCAACAAGAAACACGGCATATCTTCCGACAACGACATTAATATTAATGGTGTAACATTAACAATCAATCACAGTGGCGAAGCTTCTAAAGGATTGAAATCAGACACCAACATCACTATCGTTGATGGCGATATCACTATCGTTTCATCCGGCACACTCACTTTGGAAGAATTGGATAATGGTTACGACGCAACTTATTGTACAGCAATCGGTGCTGACGGCAATTTCGAAATGGTTGACGGCAAATTGGATATCACTCTTCCTGTCAGCAACGACGCCGGCCGCGGCATCAAAGTGGACGGCAACATCATCATAAACGACGGCGTCATCAATATCCTCTCAAATTCTAACGGTGACACTTACACCAACTCCGACGGCGAACCTGATTCTTACAAATCATGTTGCATAAAAGCCGATGGCGACATACATATTATTAATGGAGATATAACACTTGAAGCTACAGGCTCTGGTGGAAAATGTATCGACGCTGAAGGCGAAATACATATTGGCGTAGAAAATGGCGAGACAGAACTCGTTATGGACATGAAGACTACTGGCGAGAAATTCTACGAGTCAGGCTATGGTGAAGACGCCGACTATGCGAACCCTAAGATTCTCAAAGCAGAAGGTAATCTTTATATCTATGGTGGCAACATCAATATCTACACAGAAAATGACGGGGGCGAAGGTCTTGAAAGCAAGAACGGCGTTTATATCTTAGGCGGATATATCATCATCGACACATACGACGACGCTATCAACGGCAAATATAACGTTCAAGTTGACGGTGGCACAATCTACGCCAATTCAAGAGGCAACGATGCCATCGACTCTAACGGCACTATGTATATGAACGGCGGATTGCTCGTCGCTGTAGGACAGATGGCTCCAGAAGGCGCTTTCGACTGCGACCAAAACACTTTTGCTGTCACAGGTGGCACTCTCATCGGCGTTGGAGGTCATCATTCAACACCAACATCTTCAGCATGCACACAAAGAGTTCTCGTTTATAACGGCATCACTAATGGCACAGCAGTGCGCATCGTCAATGAAAACAACGAAGACCTCATGACATTCCAAATGCCAACCTATTCCGGCAATGGTGGCGGTGGAGGTGGCGGAGGATGGCCTCCAGGAGGTGGAGGAGATAGCATCTCATTATTATTCTCTTCTGCCAACTTGCAACAAGGTACAATAACCGTAAAACAAGGCGGAACAATATCAGGTGGCGAGGAATTCCACGGATATTTTATAGGCGCAGAATACACAGGAAGCACAACAGACCAAAACGTGACAATCTCAGGAATGGTCACCACTTACGGTGGCGGAGGAGGTCCTTTCTAAAGTCTCAGCAAATCTATCGTATCACACGTATCTTTATAGATATTGAAAATAAAAAAGGCTAAAGGTTACTCCCCCTTTAGCCTTTTCTCTTTTGTCATTAGACTATTAATAAGCCTTAAGTTTATCGCCTGTTTGTTCGATAATTGCTCTGTAGTATTCTTCGCTATATTTAGGTTGTTCTACTTTTGGAGCAATATATTTGTGGCTTTTTGGAGTTGACTGTGCTGTCTTGATGTTGAAGTCCATATATTTTACAAATAAATATTTGTAGAATTCTCTCCAGTCAGCTGTCAATTTTTCAGCTTCTTTGCATGAGAATGAAGTGAGGAAGCCAACTGCTTTAGCAGGATCTTCTGCATAAAGTTTAGCAGCGCGAGCATCTGCATGAGCTACTGCTTCAACCCAACCTTTTTCGTAATTTGCTTGTTTTTCTGCTATTTCTGGGTGGATGTATTCATATTTTGTATAAGCCCAGTTTGTTACTTGGTTGAAAATCCAGAATGCTGCTGTCTCTGAATATTCCATGATGCTACCATTGCCTTCGCGATAGCAGAGTGGTATCTCTGTCATACATGTGTACATTGGGCAATATACTGTGCTAGCTGCATCGTCAACGCCAAACCAAATGATACCACCGATTTCTTTGATTGTGTTAGGACGGCATTGTGCTACGAATGAGAAACCAGTTTGTTGTGTTGCTGTAGCACGTTCGTGAACGTAAGAAACGCCATCAATTTCCCAGCCCATTGGACGTGATCTGTATGGACAGTGGAATGGACCTGCGCCAACGTCTTGAGACATATCGAGTTCTGTACCTTCGAGGTGGTCACGCATAAATGCCATAACATCTAAAACGCTAACTTTTTCGTTAGGTTTAACCCAGAGAGGCATTCTGTTGGTTGGGAAATTTTCTGGAGTTTGAACTTCGCCGCTTACATAAGGTTTAGCGCGCATGATGTTTCTGCCTGTTGCATAATCCCAATATTCATCCATACCGTCAACAACTTGGTTGAACATAGCCCAAACACGAATCTCACAAGCTCTTGCGCCACTGAAATCTACTGGAGCATAAACGTCTGAGAATGAGAATTGTCCGTCAGGACCAGCATATAAATTATTTTTCTTTGCAAATGAGATAACATCTTCTGCATAAACACAGTCGATGTTAGGATTCTTCAAAAGTTTGTCGATATTTTTTGAAGTGATACTGTTTTTGTTTTGTTTGTTAGCCAATGGGAAAGTAGTGATACGAGCTTGGTTAGCGTGAGCTGCTACGTAACCATCTGGCACACGGCGAGCTACCCAAACAGCACCTTTTTCTTGACCTTTACCGATGAGTTCCATGATCCATACTTCGTTAGGGTCAGCGATTGAGAATGATTCGCCATCACTCATATAACCATAGTTAGCTACTAATTCAGCCATTGTCTTGATAGCTTCACGAGCTGTCTTAGCACGTTGTAATGTGATGTAAATCAAGCTGCCGTAGTCGATAAGACCTTCTGGATTACCTAAGTTTGGAAGACCGCCATATGTGGTCTCAGCGATAACGAGTTGCCATTCGTTCATATTACCAACGACGTTGTAAGTATGAGCTACTTCTGGAATTCTACCTACGTATCTTCCTGAGTCCCAGTCAACAATTTCTCTCATAGCGCCTTCTGGATAGTCAGCTGCTGGATAATGATACAATTCTCCGTAAAGTACGTGTGAGTCGGCTGCGTATGAAACGATAGAAGAACCATCAGCAGAAGCTCCTGGAGTGATTAAGAAGTTTGTACATGCTTGTGCTGGTTTCATAAAAGAAACTACGCACATCATAACTAAAAGTGTTAATAGTTTTTTCATATCAATTAAATTTTAATGTTGTTAATCAATAATTTATAATATTTCTTTAATATTTTTCTCGTCAATCTGGATTTGTCTTTTCAAAGCATCTAGACTCTCGAATTTCTGTTCGCCTCTAACTCTTTTAACGAAACGCACTTTTATCTCTTTATTGTATAAGTCGCCATCAAAATCAAAGAGATGAACTTCTATATTTTCTACTTCATCGTTATTGACAGTTGGTTTCTTTCCAATATAAGTCATTGATTTATATTCTTTTCCTTCATAATCAACGTATGTAGCATAAACTCCGGAAGTCTCAATAAGACGAAATTCTCTTTCAACCTCAATATTCGCAGTTCTATATCCTATTTCGCGTCCTATCTTATTTCCTGAAACGACTTTTCCGATATATGAAAACTGATAACCAAGGAGAGCATTAGCACGTTCAATATCGCCCTGCTGCAAAGAGTGACGTATCTTGGTAGAACTAACAGCGATATTTTCAACATCATGTGCTTCAATACGTTGAACCTGGAAATTATATTTATTCTGCATCTCGCTGAGAAGATTAAAATCACCCATTCTGTTATTTCCAAAATGATGATCATAACCTATTACAAGTTTCACCGGATTTATATGTTCAATAATATAATCGCGGATGAAATCTTCTGATGAAACGCGTGAAAATTCTTTTGTAAAATTCACAACAACAACATTATCAACACCAGACTTTTCCAAAAGCTGAAGTTTTTCCTCCTGTGTTGTTATGAATCTGAGGTTAGCTGCATTTATATTGAGAACCTGTCGAGGATGAGGATAAAATGTAATCACAACTGTTTCACCGCCAATGTCTTTCGCTGTCTTCACCATATCTTTCAGAATAGCCTGATGACCAAGGTGAACACCGTCGAAAGTACCGATGGTGACTATTGCGTTAGGTACTTTTACAAAATCAGAGAAGTTATTGTAAATCTTCATATTCCAAAGTTCTCGATTATATATTTAGCAATCTGCACTGCGTTGGTGGCAGCGCCTTTTCTGATGTTATCCGAAACGACCCAGAAATTCAATCCTTTTTCGATGCTGAAGTCACGACGTAATCTACCGACAAAAACATCATCTTTATCGTATGCCATCACCGGTGTTGGATAAATATTTTCACTTGGATTATCGTAGAGAGTTACACCAGAAGCATTTGACAATATGTCTCTAACTTCATCTATGTCAAACTGTTGTTCAAACTCAACATTGACGCTTTCAGAATGACCGCCATAAACAGGAACGCGAACCACAGTAGCAGTGACAGCTATGTCGGAATGTAAAATTTTGTTTGTCTCGAACATAAGTTTCTCTTCTTCAGCGGTGTAGCCAGTATCAGAAAACGAACCGCCGTGAGGTATTACATTCTCATGAATCTGATGAGGATATGCTGGATTATCAGAGACTTCGCCTCTTTGTTCAGCAGCCAACTGATTAAGACCTTTATGACCGCTTCCGCTCACAGATTGATATGTTGAAATAACCAATCTTTTGGCGTTATATCTTCTATGTAATGGAGCTAAAGCCATTAACATACAGATGGTTGTACAATTAGGATTCGCAATTATATGATTATCAACAGTTATATCAGATGCGTTTATCTCTGGAACTACCAAAGGAATGTCAATATCTCTACGCCATGCCGAACTATTGTCAATTACATAGGTTCCATTGGCTGCAAATTTCTTGGCATATTGAAGAGAGACTTCTGCACCAGCCGAGAAAATCGCGATATTTGGTTTTTCTTCAACAGCCTGTTCTACAGACATTAAAGTATATTCTCTACCTTTATATATTATCTTTTTGCCAACAGATTTTTCTGATGCTGCTACAATCAATTCGTCAATAGGCAGATTCTGTTCTTCCAAAACCTGTAACATCTTTTGCCCCACCAAACCTGTTGCACCAATAACTGCTACTTTCATTTCTTAAAAAATATTAATTAAAAATGGCTTTTTTACACCTCTTTCAAGTTCATTTTTAACAATTATTAACACAAAAGTTAAATATAGTTAAAAATCAAGAACTTAAATAAAAAAAGCTATACTTTTACTTGCAAAAATACGAATTTATTAGGAATCTTAAAAGTGTAAAATGTAAAAAGCTGAAAACTATGAAACCCATTTTATTGTTAACTTCATTTTTATTAATATTTGGTATTTGTCGAGCACAGGTTTTCGACGATTTCAACGATGGTGATTTCAACAAAAATCCAGCTTGGATTGGATGTGACAGCATCTTTATAATTAATGACGAGAAGCAATTGCAACTCAATGCAGAATCCGCTGGCGATGCTTGGTTATCTGTAGTTTATGAAAAACATAACGAGATGGAATGGCGCTTCTGGATAAAGGAAAAATTCTCACCTTCAGCAAAAAATTTCTGTGATGTTTATTTGTATGCAGATACTCAAAATCTAAAAGCAAACAATAAATCATATATCTTACGTTTCGGGGAATCTGGAAGCGAAGATGTTATCGAACTGCTACGTATCGACAACGGAGAAACTACAAGCCTTTGTCGTGGCACCGATACATTTATCGCTTCGTCATTCTCCACTTTTGTCAAAGTAACATATGATGAATCAAGAACTTGGAATATCTATATCGATAAAGACGGAAGCGGCAGTTATAAATTAGAAGCGACAGCCTTCGATGAAATATTCGCCTTATGGAATCAAAGCACGCGCTTTGGTTTCTGCTGCACATATACCAACAGCAACATAAAACAATTCTATTTCGACAATATATATATAGGTGTAAAAGTCATCGACAGCATCGCTCCCAAATTATCGAATTGCGAAATTATTGATGATTTTAACCTACTACTCAACTTCAACGAAGCAATAAGCGAAAAATCATTAAAGACAGAAAACTTCATAATTGAAAACCTTGATGCAAATCCTAAAAAAGCAAGTTATGGGAATGATAATTCCACTCTGATTTTAGAATTTGAAAATACAATCGAAGAAGGAATTCATCATACTTTAACAATAAAAAACATTGAAGATTTAGAAGGCAACATATCCGAAGACACAACTCATAAGTTCTTGTATTACAACGCAAAAGAATACGATATCGTCATTAACGAAATAATGTCAGACCCTTCGCCGCATATTGATCTTCCCGAATGGGAATACGTAGAACTATACAATACAACAGATTTTCCTATCAACATAAAAGATTGGAAATTCATTATTGGAAATACAGAACTTATAATAAATGAAAATATTGAAATACAAGCTGATGATTATTTGATTTTATGCCACAACGATGCCGTTGACGAAATGTCAGACTATGGGGAATGCCACTCATTTTCTTCTTTTCAGATAACTAATTCAGGAACAAAACTGACACTGATAGACAAGAATGAGAATTACATCTCCTCTATAGACTTTGACATCTCATGGCATGATTCCGATTACAAAAAAGACGGAGGCTGGTCGCTAGAACAGATCGACGCCAACAACCCATGCGCTGGAAAATCCAATTGGGGAAGTTCGATTTACAATGAAGGAGGCACTCCTGGGAAAAGCAATTCCATTAAAAATGAAAACATTATTTTACCAAAAATCGATTATGTAAACCCTATTTCAAACAATATCATTGAATTATATTTCAATCAGAATATGAATGTTGAAACATTGCAAAATGCTGAAAACTATTTCATTAAAGAGATGCAGATTCATCCTGAAGAGGTTTATATTTTACCCAATGAGAAAAACCACATCGAACTTATCTTTAATCAGGAATTCGAAGAAGATAGATTATATACGCTTAATATTAATAATGCAAGAAACTGTAAAGACATCGCTCTGGAAAAAGAAATCGATGCCGTCTTCGGAATTCCTTCCGAAATAAATAATAATGATATAATTATAAATGAGATTCTATTCCACCCTATTTCTCCAGGTGTTGAATACATTGAACTTTACAATCGTTCCGACAAAGTCATCGATTTAAGCAAAATCATGATTGGGACAATAAAAGAAAGTTTTCCAAATCCAGCAGATACTATTGTCAAAGATATAATTTCAACTGGCAGAATCTTGCTTCCCAAATCTTATTGTTTGTTATCCACAGATTGCGAAATTGTCAAATATCAATACAGTAGCAATTCTGACGAATTCTTAGACATAGAAGCGCTTCCTTCATTACCAAATGAAGAAGGGCATATTATAATATGTGACAAAAGCAGAAATATAATTGACGAAGTTTTCTATTCAGAAAAGATGCATTACGATTTATTAGTTGAGACACAAGGAGTTTCTCTGGAAAGAATATCGTCAGAGAATCCTTCTAACGACAAAAACAATTGGCATTCTGCGTCATATAATGTCAATTACGGAACGCCAGGATATAAAAACTCTATGTCGACCGACTTGATAGAGATCAATAACGATAACGAGATAAATATCGCCCCTGAAGTCTTCTTACCAGACAACGATGGCTTTGACGACATTTGCAACATATATTATAATTTCGATGAAAACGCCTATACTTTAAACATCAAAATCTTCAATTCAAAAGGAATATTAGTAAATAATCTATTGAATAACAGTCTTGTAAATAACGAAGGTTTTATTTCTTGGGACGGCACTGACGACAACGACCGCCTCCTTGATCCAGGAATTTATATTGTTCAAGCGGAGATATTTGACTTGAATGGATTTGTAAAAAGAATTAAAAAAGTTACGGTTTTGGCAATAAAAAAAAGTCTGTAAGCGAACTTACAGACTTTCTTTTATTATTAAGCTTTTCTTAGAGTTTCATTGAAACACCGATTGAGCCACCAGGAATAAGGCCACCGCCGAAGCTACCATCAAGTTCAAGATTAATAGCTAATTTACCTAAATAGTAACGTGCACCTACATGTAATCCTGGATTTAATAAAGTTTCAGCATTGAAGCTAATACCAGCTTCCAAACCTGCATATGTATCCAAATTAGGAACGAATTCATAGTGGAAATTACCTCTTACAGCAAGTCCTAAACTAAGAGCAAGATTAGATTCAGTAGTACCATTATCTGCTACTACAGTTTTGGTATACAACAAACTTCCAACTTCACCACCAACAGAAACTGCTGCGTTACCATTGATGAAACCATTAATAATACCATAATCCAATGAAACTGCCAATGGCAATCCTGATGTGTTGTATCCCAATCTTGCACTACCAACGAGATCACCTTTTTTCATTGTTGTTTGTGCTTGAGCACCGATTCCTAAGAATAAAAATGCTACTACTAAAAGTAAAAATTTTTTCATGATTTTATTTTTTTTAAGTTGTTAATATTTGACTACAAAAATAACATTTTTTTTTAAAACAAAAGTTTTTTTCTATTTTTGTAGTATAAAAAAAGCACTACTATGTCTAAGATTTTTGGCTCACTATTGAAGACAGTCTATTCTGTTGGAAACATACCTATTGACATCAAACAGAAAAGGTTAAATCCTATTAAAGCACAAACCAAAGAATTAACGAAACTATTAAAAAAAGCTTCCAATACTGCTTTTGGAGAACACTATCACTTTGATGAAATACTTAAATCCGACAATATACTTGATACATATAGGAAGAGTGTTCCTATCTTCGATTACAACTCAATGTATAAGAATTGGTGGTTCCGCGCTTTGAATGGTGAAACATTTGTCACATGGCCAGGAAAAATCAAATATTTTGCTTTAAGTTCTGGCACCTCAGAATCGTCAAGCAAATTTATTCCTATCACCAACAATATGCTGAATTCCATCAAGAAAGCCAGTCTTAGACAAATTTTAGCTGCTACAAAATATGATTTCCCTTTGGATTTTTACAACAAAGGCTTCTTGATGATAGGAGGCAGCACGCACCTGCAATATAACGGCACTTATTATTCCGGCGATTTGTCAGGAATATCAGCAGCCAAACTGCCATTCTGGTTCGAGTATTTCTATAAGCCAGGAAGAAAAATATCTAAAACAACCGACTGGAACACCAAACTCGATGAGATGGTGAAGAAAGCCCCTTCATGGGATATCGGCGTTCTCGTTGGCGTACCATCTTGGGTACAGATACTTTTAGAACGTATCATTAAAGAATACAACTTGAACACAATACACGACTTATGGCCTTCATTATCAGCCTATGTCCATAGTGGCGTCGCTTTCGCTCCGTATGAAAAGAGTTTCGAAAAACTCTTCGGAAAGCCTGTGGTCTACAGCGAAAGCTACTTGGCATCAGAAGGTTACATAGCTTATCAAGTTGACTTGAACAAACGCATAATGCAGCTTATCGTCGACAATGGCATTTATTACGAATTTGTTCCTTTCAACGACAATAATTTCACCGAAGATGGCAACATAAGACAAGATTGTCAATCTCTTACAATAAATGAAATTGAAGAAAACGTCGATTATGCCATTTTGCTTTCAACCAATGCCGGCACTTGGCGTTATCTCATCGGCGATGTCATTAAATTTGTCAACAAAGAAAAATGTGAGATAATCATCACTGGAAGAACAAAACAATTCTTGAGTCTTGTTGGAGAACATTTATCACAAGACAATATGAATCAAGCAGTTGAAAATATTTCCAATGAATTTAAAGTCGATATCAATGAGTTTACCGTAGCAGGTTTCCGCGAAGACAATTCATTTGCACATCATTGGTATCTAGGCTGCGATGAACCTATCGACAAAGAAGCTGCCATCAAGAGAATCGACGAACACCTAAAAGTGTTGAACGATGACTATCGTGTTGAAAGAGAAGAAGCTCTGAGAGATTTGTATATAGACGTTTTGCCTACACACGTCTTCTATGATTTTATGGAAAAGACAGCAAAAATTGGCGGAGCAACAAAATTCCCACGTGTGTTAAAAGGCAAGAGATACGAAGATTGGCAAGAATTCATTTCCTCATTAAAAGTTGACAAATGATAGTATTAGAAGGTATTATAATCGGGCTATCCCTTGCTTTAGTTATGGGATTCGGTCCTTCTTTTTTCACATTGATACAGACAAGTATAAATAGAGGTTTCAAATCTGCTATGTTATTAGACTTTGGTATCGTTCTCAATGATGTGATGATAGTCTGCCTAATGATGATGACGAACCTTCAATTCAATATTACAGATGAAAAAAATCTTACGCTTGCAGGCATAAGTGCTAGTATCATATTGATAATATTTGGAATATATACATTCAATTTATCCCCGCAAAAAATCATAAAAATTAGTGAGAGCAACAATCTCACCATCGAAAAGATGAATGAAAAGTTTGACGATGAACCATCTTGGATTGTCTATATAAGCAAAGGCTTCGTTATCAATATTTTCAATCCTTTTGTATGGATATTTTGGATCACATGTGTAGCGACGGCATCGAGCAATTACGGCGGTAACAAAAATTCATTGATTTTATTTTTTATAGGAGTTTTCTCAACGGTACTGTTTTTCGACATTATAAAAGCTGCCGGAGCATATTCCCTGAAGAAATTCTTCACCGAAAGTATGTTAAAAAGATTGAATCAAATAACAGGAGTTGCCCTTATTCTCTTTGGATTATATCTTATTATCAGAGTGCTTGTCTGCCCATTCTCATTATAAACCAATCTCTTCCATCTCATCAGAGAACTTAATATCTTTAACATTAAGTTGAAGATTTGTCTTTCCTTGCCAGAAATTCTTTTCTATGCAATAACAAATTGAGAATGGTTCTTTAGAATGTACTCTCATATAGTCATCGCCTTTTTGGAATGCGATGCCAGCAAAGATCAAGTTTGAGTCTTGTTGCTGATTTATGGTAAGTTTAAGGTGTTTCTTATTTCCAACAGAACGAGATGTTCCATTATCGACGACATTTCTTGACAAGAATACAGGAGCCATATTTCCAGGACCGAAAGGTGCAAACTGTTTCAGAACTCTCACGAATTTTGGAGTTATGTCGGAGAAATCTATTTCAAGATCGACATTTAATTCTGGGATGAGTTCTTCTCTGTCAATATTTTCAGCTACATATTCTTCGAAGCGTCTTGAAAATTCTTCAAGATTCTCTGGTTTTAAAGAAAGACCAGCAGCATATTTATGACCGCCGAAATGTTCCAACAAGTCAGAGCAATTATCTATTGCGTCATAAATATCGAAGTTCTTTATTGAACGAGCTGAACCTGTGATAAGGTTATTTGATCTTGTCAAAACTATCGTTGGACGATAGTAAGTGTCGGTAAGTCTTGACGCTACGATTCCTATAACGCCTTTATGCCAGTTTTCATTAAAAATAACTGTGCTCTTTGCATTCAGAATCTTTTCATTTTCTGCAATCATTGCGAGAGCTTCTTCAGTTATCTTATTATCGAACTCACGGCGTTTTACATTCAAGTCGTTGATTGAATTAGCCAATTTATCGGCATGCTCTTTTCTTTCTGAGATGAGAAGACGTACAGAATCGCTAGCTTTCTCCAGACGTCCTGCTGCATTGATTCTTGGTCCAATCATAAACACCAAGTCGCTGATCGTAACTTCTTTGTTAAGAACATTTTGTGGATGTTCAGAATCGCTTGGTGTTTCTTCTTCAAGACGGAAGACGTTAGCATGACTCAAAACAGCTTCCAGACCTGGACGAGGATTTTTATTAATTAATTGTAATCCATAATATGCCAGGACTCTGTTTTCACCTGTAATAGGGACAATGTCTGCAGCTATACTAACAGCTACCAAATCAAGGAGTTCATAAACTTCATTGATAGATCTGTTCAGTTCCATCGATAAGGCTGTTATAAGTTTAAAGCCTACGCCGCAGCCTGACAATTCTTTATAAGGATACTCGCAATCGGAACGTTTGGAATCGAGGACTGCCACTGCATTAGGAATCTCATCACCTGGACGATGGTGGTCGCATATGATGAAATCGACATTAAGGTTATTTGCATATTCGATTTTATCGACAGCCTTGATACCGCAGTCGAGAACGATAACGAGGTTAAAGCCATTTTTGGCAGCATAATCTATACCTTTATAAGATATGCCATAACCTTCATCGTATCTGTCTGGAATATAGAATTCAATTTTCTTTTTATTGATGAAATTCTTGAGATACATATAAATCAATGCGACAGCCGTTGTTCCGTCAACATCATAATCGCCATAAATCAAAATCTTCTCTCCATTTTCGCAAGCCTTCTTGATACGCGCAACGGCCTTGTCCATATCCTTCATCAGGAAAGGATTGTGCAAATGCTCTAAAGAAGGTCTGAAGAAATCTTTGGCATCGTCATAGTTCTCAATTCCACGTTGCACCAATAAAGTAGAAAGGTTTTCATCGATACCCAAGGCATTCGATAAATTCCCAACAGTTTGTCTGTCAACTTCTTTATTTATAATCCAACGTGTTTTCACAATATTTTTTTTGAACTTGTAAAATTACAACAAATAATTACTTTTTCCAAGTTTTTTTTCATTAAATTAAATAAAAAAATATTTGTTTAATATTCAAAGATTTAGAGCGCAAACCGCTTTTATAAAAACACATGAAGCCTTGTTTTTTAACATTGAAAATTGTTCATAAATCATTGAAAAAAAGTTACAGAAATTCTTTTTTAAATAAGATATATTTATTATTATTGCAATATGTTTAATTTTAAAATCGTTGTCCCTTGAAAAAGATTAAAAGTTGTTTAATATCAGTCTTTTACAAGACTAATTTAGATAAAATAGTTGCTTTATTGAAAGAGCAAAATGTTCAAATTTACGCTACTGGCGGAACTTATGATTTCATCAAAGAACTTGACAGCACAGTAAAGACAATTGAATCGTTGACAAGTTACCCATCAATTCTCGGTGGCCGTGTAAAGACATTACACCCAAAAGTATTCGGCGGCATCTTAGGTCGTTTAGATAATGAGAAAGACGTTGAGGAAATGAAGCAATACGAAATTCCAGCTTTCGACCTCGTAATCGTCGACCTTTATCCATTTGAAGAAACAGTTAAGACAACTGACGATCCTGCTAAGATTATCGAAAAGATCGACATCGGCGGTATCTCATTGATTCGCGCTGGCGCTAAGAACTTCAAAGAAGCTGTCATCGTTCCTGATTCAAAATACTACCTCGAATTCATGGAACTCTACAAGAACCAAGACGGCTGCACAAGCTTAGAAGATCGTAAACGTTTTGCAAAATACGCTTTCGCTACAAGTTCTCACTACGACGGAATGATCTACGATTGGTTTGCTAAAGATTCAGATTCAGCTGACTTGAACATCCATATCAGCGACCGCAGCGAATTACGTTACGGAGAAAACCCTCATCAAAAAGCTACATTCTACGGCAAGCTTGATGAAGTATTCGAAAAACTCCATGGCAAAGACTTATCATACAACAATTTGTTAGACCTCGAAGCTGGTCTCAACCTCATCCGCGAATTCAGCGAACCAACATTCGCTATCTTGAAACACAACAACCCATGCGGCATCGCTTCACGTCCAACAATCGCTGAAGCATATCAAGCAGCATTGGCAGGCGACCCTGTTTCTGCATTCGGCGGCGTTTTCGTAAGCAACAAACCTATCGACGTTGAAACAGCTAACGAAATCAACAAAATATTCTTCGAAGTAATAGTCGCTCCAGATTATAATGAAGGTGTTTTGGATATCCTCTTCGCAAAGAAAAACAGAATCGTTTTGAAACTCAAATCAAACGACTTCCCAACAAAGACATATAAGACAGCTCTCAACGGCATCTTGATGCAAGAACGCGACCTTCATACTGAAACAGTTGAAGATTTCAAAGCTGTTACAAACAAAAACATTGAAGCTAAAGAAATCGAAGATTTGATCTTCGCAAACAAAATAGTTAAACATAGCCGTTCAAACGCTATCGTTCTCGCTAAAAACAAACAATTGTACGCTTCAG
This sequence comes from Bacteroidales bacterium, assembly GCA_045655965.1. Classification (GTDB taxonomy): domain Bacteria; phylum Bacteroidota; class Bacteroidia; order Bacteroidales; family F082; genus Limimorpha. The sequence continues at coordinate 219,403 of JAZOQH010000036.1, forward strand.
GCATCGGTCAAACATCACGCGTTGACGCTTTAAAACAAGCTATCGAAAAAGCTCGCTCATTCGAGTTCGACCTCAACGGCGCTGTGATGGCATCAGACGCATTCTTCCCATTTGCCGACTGCGTTGAAATCGCTAACAACGCTGGCATTACTACTGTTATACAACCTGGTGGCTCAATAAAAGACCAAGACTCTATCGATTACTGCAACACACACGATATGGCAATGGTGTTCACTGGCTACCGTCATTTTAAACACTAATTATTAAAAGAACTAACAATGGGATTATTTTCGTTCTTCAATAAAGAATTAGCTATCGACCTCGGAACCGCCAACACCATCATTATCTATAATGATAAGGTGGTCGTTGACGAACCATCCATCGTCGCTATACAAAGAGACACCCAAAAAATCATGGCTGTCGGTAAACGCGCTATGATGATGCAAGGAAAGACCCACGAAAATATTAAGACTATCAGACCTTTGCGCGACGGTGTCATCGCCGACTTCCAAGCAGCAGAATATATGCTGAGAGAGATGATCAAGATGATCAACTTCCACAACAGCATTTTCCCTCCTGCTCTTAAGATGGTTATCTGTATCCCTTCTGGCATCACAGAAGTTGAAGAAAGAGCCGTAAAAGATTCAGCAGAACAAGCTGGCGCTAAAGAAGTCAGACTCATCCACGAACCTATGGCAGCTGCTATCGGTATCGGCATCGACGTTCTCGAACCTATCGGCAATATGATCGTTGACATCGGCGGCGGTACAAGTGAAATCGCTGTCATCGCACTCGGCGGTATCGTCAACAACAAGTCTATCCGCACTGCAGGTGACGACTTCATTGACGACATCGTTGAATATATGCGCAAGCAACATAATATGCACGTAGGTGAAAGAACAGCTGAAATGATTAAGATTGAAGTTGGTTCAGCCTTGACAGAACTCGAAAATCCACCAGACGAATACGCTGTTCATGGCCGCGATATGCTCACTGGTATCCCTAAAGAAATTAAGGTAAAATACTCAGAAATAGCTTATTGCTTGGATAAGAGTATATCTAAGATTGAAACTGCTGTGCTTAACGCTTTGGAACAAACACCTCCAGAATTGTCAGCTGATATCTACCGCACAGGTATTTATCTCACTGGCGGCGGCGCTCTGCTCCGTGGTCTCGACAAACGTCTCCACGCAAAAACAAAGCTCCCTATCCACGTAGCCGACGACCCACTTAGAGCCGTTGCTCGCGGTACTGGCATCGCACTTAAGAACTTCGACAAATTCCCATTCCTGATTAAATAATCTGGATTGCAAAGGTCATGTATAACCTATTAAGATTTTTAAAAAAATATAGCAACATATTGATGTTTTTGATATTGGAAGTATTGTGTATCATATTGTTGGTAAACAATCTTCCATATCAGAAACGCAAACTCGTAAGCGTAGGCAACGCCATCTCCGGCAAATTGTTTAAATCAAAAACCAACTTCACTAATTACTTCTCACTTAAAGAGGAAAATCAGTTGATGATGGATCATAATGCTATGCTTATGAGTAAGTTGTATATTAACAACGATAACATCACGTCAAAAGATTCCGTCGATTCTGATTATAGATTCATTCCTGCTAATGTCATCAACAATAGCATCTATCATCTTAACAACTTCATTCTTATCGACAAAGGAAGAAAAGACGGCATCAGAAAAGACATGGGCGTGATAAGCGCAAACGGCATCGTAGGTAAAGTTGCTAACGTCAGCGACAATTATGCCTCAGTAATAAGCATGCTCCACCCATACTCGGTCGTGAGCGCTAGATTCACCGAAAACCAACACCTAGCTAATGTATGCTGGGAAACAACAGACTATCGTTTCGGTACAGTGAAGGATATTCCTCTTCATCTGTTTCCTCAAAAAGGAGACACTCTCGTAACAAGCGGATTCTCAAACATATATCCTGCAGATATTATGATTGGAACTATAGAGGAAATGATAGATAACGACTCCAAAGACTTCAACACGGCCAAGATTCGCTTCTCAACAAACTTCAGCACTCTACGCCATGTGTATGTCATCGAAAATTTACACCAAACAGAAATAGATTCCCTTATATCAAACAAGTAAGAAATGAATAACAGACTGATTTTAAATACTTTAAGATTTATTGGATTACTACTGCTACAAGTTTTGGTGATCGACAACATTAGACTCGGTTATTATATTCATCCTTGTATCTATGTATTGTTCATTTTCTTATTGCCATTTAACATTCAAAAATGGCAGCTGCTCCTACTCGGTTTCTTCACCGGATTAGCAGTAGATTTATTTAACGGCACACCTGGTCTCAACGCAGCAGCAACTGTATTCCTAGCATTCGTTAGACCTTATGTGATAAACAACATGACAAGAAGAAAAGATATTAACATGAACGACGAACCTTCACTTAACAATATGGGATTCAGCTGGTTCATTGTTTATTCAATAATATTGCTAACAATACATAATTTTACACTCTTCATGTTTGAAGCATTCAGTTTCAAACTCATAGGAACAATATTCATCCAAACATTATTGAGCGTATTCAGCTCATTGATGTTGATTTTCATCATACTTTTACTTTTCAAGAAATCAAATAAGAAATTAATATAAAAAATAACACTATGAAAACCAAATTATTAACATTCATTATCGCAACAATTGCACTCGTATCATGCAACAAATCAACATTTAATGTTAATGTTGAATTACAAAATGCTGAAGGCAAAATGGTTTATTTGAAAAAAATGCTCGATAAAGAATTCGTTCTCATCGATTCAGCTGTAATGCAAGATAATAAGACTAACTTCATCGTTGAAAGCGGTAATATTGCTGATTATTATTCAATTAGCATTGAAGATGTTAAGTATCCAATAAATTTCTTCAGTGAAAATAAAGATATGTCTATTACAGGTGACGTGAAAGACAATAGAAATATTTCTGTGACAGGTTCTAATGCTCAAGAACTTATCAAAGAATATAACAACGAAAACAAAAAATTCTACAATCAATTGAGAGAATTAGGACAACAATACAGAGAAGTTGCTCAAGGTGGCAATCAAGCTGAATTGGAAAGAATTGAAAACGAATATAATCAAGTAGAGAAAAATCAAAACAATTACATTTCTCTTTTCTTGACAAAAAATTCAAACAATTTCATTGCTCCTTATATCTTATATAACAACCGTTACAACTACGAATTGAACGAACTTGAAGATTATGTTAACAACTTCAATATAAAAGTTGAAAGCGAATATTCAAAACTTCTCAACGATTATATCGCTATTCTTCAAAGAGTTGATATCGGCCAAACTTTTGTCGACTTCACACAGGAAACTCCAGAAGGCGATTTGATGTCTATTTCAGAACTCGTTGGTAAATCAAAACTTTTATTAATAGATTTCTGGGCTTCATGGTGTGGTCCTTGCCGCGCTGAAAATCCAAACGTTGTTGAAGTTTACAACGAATATCACGAAAAAGGTTTCGATATCATCGGCGTTTCTTTAGATATGGAAAAAGATAAATGGATTCAAGCTATAGAAAAAGACGGACTTATCTGGCACAACATCTCTGACTTGAAATATTGGAACAACGAAGGTGCTAAATTGTACGGTGTCTCTTCTATTCCAAGCAACGTCTTAATCGACAAAAACGGTATCATCATTGCCAAGAATTTAAGAGGTGAAGATTTAAGAAATAAAGTTGAAGAAATTCTTAAATAATATTGTTTATAAATAAAAAACTCAATATGAAAAAATTAATAATTTGCTCACTCGTAATATTATCATTCTTCTCATGCAGCAGAAATAAATTTACCATTGATGTTAAAATGCAAAACGCCAATGGCAAGACTGCTTACCTTCAAAGAATGATGAATAATGAATTGGTTAGCATCGATTCAGCGTTGATAGAAAATAATAAAGCTGTCTTCGATGTTAAAAAAAGTGATAACAACGACGCTTATCATCTTTACATTAAAGGTTGGAGACGCGCCTTGCCTTTCTTCGCTGATAATAAAAACGTAATGATAAACGGCGATTTTAATGCTTATCACAAAATCGATGTTACCGCATCAGAAACACAAAAAACTTTAGATGAAATCAATAGAAAATTAAGCCAATCTGATGATAACGTTGTTAAAATGATTGTTTCCGATTATGTTATCAATAATGGAAGCAATGCTTTGGCACCTTACATCTTATATCGTTACAAATGGGCTTTCAATTTGAATGATTTTAAAACATTAGCAAAACAATTCTCACGTGACATCAACAGCGGATATTTCACAAAAATCAGAGAATATATCCATATGTTAGAACGTACAGAAGTTGGTCAGCCATACATCGACTTCACTTTAAATAATATTGACGGTGAAGCTGTTACATTGTCTGAACTCGTTGGCAAGTCAAAACTTATAATGATTGACTTCTGGGCATCATGGTGTCCTGACTGCCGCGTTGAAAATCCTAATGTAGTTGAGACATACGAATTAAACAAAGACAAAGGCTTGGAAATAGTAAGCGTATCATTAGATACAGACAAAGAAGCATGGCTTAAAGGTATTAAAGAAGATAATCTCAACTGGAACAACCATCTCTCAGCATTGAATGGATGGAACTGCCCTGCTGCTACCGAATACGGCGTAGCTTTCATACCTCAAAATGTCCTCATCAATGAAGAAGGTACAATAGTCGCTAAAAATTTAAGCGGAGATAATTTAAAGTTATTTGTAGCAAGATATTTAAGATAATATGGAAAAAGAAATAAGAATTTATAACTACGGATTTAAAGAGTTAAGAACATATTTATTTGTTACTCTTTTTGTTATTGGTAATTTGTTATTACCTCAATTATGCCATTTGATTCCTAATGGAGGAAAAATTTTATTGCCTATTTATTTCTTCACTTTGATAGCATCCTACAAATATGGATTTAAAGTAGGTTTGATGACAGCTGTTTTATCACCTATTATTAATAGTCTCTTATTCGGAATGCCAGCTCTCGCAATACTTCCTGCAATATTAACAAAATCAATAATTTTGGCTGTTGCAGCATCTTTTGTTGCTAATAAAACTAACAAAGTGTCTTTAATAAATTTATTGGCTATTATTTTGATATATCAAGTTGTAGGCACTTTAGCAGAATGGGCAATGACATCATCATTCTATCTTGCTATTCAAGATTTTAGAATCGGTATTCCAGGAATGTTGGTTCAATTGTTTGGATGTTACTTCATTTTAAGTCAGACAGATAAAATCTAATCATAATAATGATTATCAACAATATATTTGATTTAAAAAATATTTTGTTAAAGGAAAATCACACTATAGTGATATACAAAAACGACGCCTCTGTTCATACTTCAAACGACAGGGGCGTTGCTCCTTTAATGAAATTGTTAAAAGAAGATAAAACACAACTTCAAGACGCCATGATTGCCGACAAAGTGATAGGTAAAGCTGCGGCTTTATTGATGGCATATGGCAAAGTTAAAGAAGTTTATACACCGACTATAAGCGCTCCTGCTCTACAAGTTTTTAAAAATTATAATATAGAGATTCATTACGATAAAGAAGTGGAGAGAATCATCAACAGAAAAGGCGATGGATTATGCCCGATGGAGACTCTTTGCCTTAATATAGAAACTCCAGAAGAAGCGTTTATTGCAATAAATAATTTACAATGAAACGATAGAAGTCGTTTTAAATAAAAAAAGAGTTATGGTGAAAATCATAACTCTTTTTGTTTTTAATGCTAAAATATCAATCGATAAATTTTATCTTTTCTTGAATTCTTGGTTTAGCTTGTGGCTGTTCGTCTGGATAACCGAAACCTATAGCCATCAACAATTCGTAACCTTCTGAAAATGATAATTTATCAAGATATGGCTTTGCTTTCTCTGACTTCATGAATTGAACAGGTGCCATTTGAATACAACTACCTATTCCATAAGCCCATGCTGCGTTAACCATATTTCCTGCGAGAAGACCGCAATCAACTTGTGAACATAAACCTGGTTCCATTGCAATGAAAACAACTGTTGGAGCATTACGGAACATATTACGGAAATTAGGATCTTTCTTAGGATTGCGTGGATGATCTTCGTCCATTTCTGAAAGATGCAAATCTGTAAGTTCTTTTATATAATCCTGATCATCAACAATGCGGATTTCCCAAGGCTGCTTGTTCATTCCGTTTGGAGCATAAATTCCACATTCTAAAATAATATTCATAATGTCGTGTGGAACAGGTTCATCTTTGTAAACACGGATGCTTCTTCTTGTCATTAAATTATCAACAACAATCTGTTCTTTGTTGATTTCTTGATTTACAGTCTCTTTGTTTTGCTCGTTACAGCTTAACATTAAAAAGCTTAAACCTAACAAACATAATAATTTAGCACTTTTTTTCATATTATTTCTTAAATTCGTTTTCATAAATATCATGCAATTCTTCATGTGTCATTTTCATGATATCTTTGTAATCCATGTTTTTGTTTATTAACAACCATTCAAAAAATTCATCTAAAAATGAATTTATTCCTGCAGAATTTGCTTTGTGGTAAAACAAGCTTAACTTTTTTTCTGCTTTGATGTCATCGTAGCCTTCTTGCTGCTGCTTCAGTAATTCAATTAAGTTTTCCATATAGTTATTTTTTTAAAGTTAATAATAAGTTTATTAGTCAGATATGCTTACAAATATACAAAATCAAAAAGCACTTGTCAATGACTTTAGAAATTTTTTTTGTTAAACTATATTAACAAAAGGACTAAACATGGTGATAAGGTTCACCTTTTATAATAGTAAATGCTCTGTAAAGTTGTTCAACAAAAATCAAGCGAATCATCTGATGTGAGAAAGTCATTTCTGAAAGACTTATTTTGAACTTCGCTTTTGCATAAACTTCCTTAGAGAAACCATAAGGACCTCCAACAACGAATATGATTCTTTTTGTACTTGTATTCATTTGTTTTTCAATCCATTGTGAAAAAGCTACCGAAGAAAATGTCTTTCCATTCTCATCCAAAAGTATCAAATCGTCGCCTGGGGCTACTTGAGATAAAATCAGGTCGCCTTCAAGTTTTTTCTGTTGCTCTTCGTTAAGAGTCTTCCTATTTTTAATGTCAGGAATAACTTTCATTTCAAAAGGAATGTAATGCTCCAACCTTTTGATGAACTTACTTATACCTGTCTCTAAATAACTTTCATCGGTCTTGCCGATAACCAAAAACAAAATTTTCATAAGCAAATTTAAACATTTTTTAAAAGAAAAAAATCAGAATAATTTTATAACTTTGAAAAAAATAAACATAAAATATAAGATAATGGAAATCAGTGTTTTTCTTAATAATATAAAGCAAGATTTTATTGAAAGTTGTAATTTGTATCATCCAAATCAAATAGGAAACAGTATTACAATTTATAAAGATGAAAATGATATTCCAGATTTAGATGGATTTGAACTTGCTATTATAGGCATTGAAGAAGAGCGCAACTCCTTTAATAATATAGGTTGTAAAGAAGCTCCTAACGCAATAAGAAAATCATTGTACCAACTTTTCAATCATTGGAAAGATATAAAAATCATTGACTTAGGAAATATTAAAACAGGTTTCGGAATAGAAGACACTTATTTCGCTCTCAATAAAGTCGTTATGACTTTAATGAAATATCGTATCGTTCCTATCATTTTAGGCGGCAGCCAAGATTTGACATATCCTGTTTACCAAGTTTATGAAAACACAGGTAAACTTGTAAATATCACGTCAATAGACTCTCGTTTTGATATAGGTCAAGACAACGAAGAATTAAATTCCAATTCTTATTTAAGTTATATTATTTTACATCAGCCTAATTTCCTTTTCAATTACACTAATATAGGTTATCAAAGTTATTACGTTGACAACCAAAGTGTTAATTTAATGAAAGATCTTCTTTTCGATGTTCATAGAATTGGAAATATAAAGAATAACGTTGAAATAACAGAACCTTTGATTCGCAATGCCGACATTGTAACAATAGATACTTCTGCTTTCCGTGCTGCTGATGCGCCAGGTGTCAAATATAATTCACCAAATGGATTCTCATCAGAAGACGGTTGTAAGATGACACGTTATGCAGGTTTAAATCCAAAACTTACCTCTATTGGTTTCTTCGAATATAATCCATCATGTGATGTTAATGACATCACAGCCAACACTATATCACAAATGATATGGTATTTCATCGAAGGATTCAGTCTTAGAATGGATGATTATCCTACACAAAACAGCAAAGATTTCAAACGATATAATGTCAGACTTGAAGACGTTGACGATGATATAGTTTTCCTTTGCCACAAAGTGAGCGGGAAATGGTGGATGGATTTGTCGTTCAAGAGCAAAGACAGAGAAAAATACGAACGACATCATTACATTCCTTGTTCAAGAGAAGACTATGAAATTGCTATGGAAAACGAACTTCCAGATAAATGGTGGCAATTCTATCAGAAACTGATGTAATTTTTATTAGAAATAAAGACATAAAGACGCAGAGTCTTTATATTAAATCTTTCTATCTGGATTATTTTCAAGGAATGAAGACCAGCTGTTGAAAGATTTTTTTCCTTTTGGAATTTTAACGGTCTTTGTTTCATCGTTATCACCAACAATATTGAGTGAACGTTGAAAATAATGACACACGGCAGCTGCTGTTGCATCAGTAGCGTCTAAAAATTCAGGAAGCTGCTCAAACTTAATGATTTTTTGTAACATAAGCGCTACCTGTTCTTTGGAAGCTGCTCCATTTCCTGTGATAGACTGTTTTATTTTTCTTGGCGAATATTCAAAAATAGGTATGTCTCTATACAAAGCAGCTGCCATTGCAACTCCTTGAGCTCTACCTAATTTCAACATCGACTGAACATTTTTTCCGAAGAATGGCGCTTCAATAGCCAACTCATCTGGATGATATTCCTCTATGATTTCAAGAACTCTTTCAAAAATCTTTTTAAGTTTTAAAGCTTGATTATCAAATTGTTTCAACTTTAAAACTCCCATTCTTAATAAGGATAATTGTTTGTCTCTCTGCATGATCAAACTATATCCCATCACCATAGTTCCCGGGTCGATGCCTAATATTATTCTTTCTTTCACCAATTTTTATTATTTTTGTGGAATCACAATACGAAATGAATCATAAAGCAAAAATAATAAAATTAACAGAACTGACAGTCAAAATAGCAATCGTACTGTTGGGCATTTTTGTTTTATATAAAAAATTGATTGTTAATCAAAATGTTAGTGAAATCTTTAAAGAAATAGAAACTACATTCACCGATAAGAATCAATTTTTTTTTATGTCATTTGCTTTATTATTAGTTCCACTTAATATTTTTTTAGAATGTATTAAATGGAAACTCCAAATAAAACCTATAGAAAATATAAGTTATTGGAAATCATTTCTTTCTATATTTACAGGTATAAGCGCTGGAATGTTTTTTCCTAACAGAATGGGTAATTTTTTAGGAAGAATTTTCATGCTGGAAAAAGGCGATAGAATCAAAGCATCGCTAACGAATTTAGTCGGAGGTATGGCTCAGATGATAGCAACTGTCAGTATCGGATTGATAGCGTCAATATTTTTTATAAAGAAACACATTATATTATTATGTGTAATTTTAATTATCTCATTATTATTATTAATGTATTTCAACATTCATTTGTTAAAATATTTTCAGTTTTTAATTCCTAAAAAATTTAAAGAAAAGACAGAAGAATATTTAGAAGTTTTTGCATTATACAACAAGACTGAATTGTTGAAAATATTGATTTTATCTTTTGCTAGATATTTTCTTTACACATTCCAATTTGTACTTTTAATTTGGGCTTTTAAAATACCTTTAAATTATTTTAACGCCATGATTCCTATCTCATTGACTTATTTATTGATGATGATAGTTCCTTTTATAACTATTACAGAAATAGCAATTAGAGGTTCTGTTAGTATCTTAGTTTTTGAAAAATGGCTGATTTTGAATGAAATAAACACATCATTCGGAATGATGGTATTTTCAGCGAGCTCATTACTTTGGATTTTCAATATAGCTATTCCGGCTTTGATAGGATTATTTTTAACAAATCGTTTAAAATTTTTCAGAAATAGAAATGAACTTTGATATTCTTCAAATATTATTAAATGTAGTTTTGGTAATTACAGGTTTATACTTGATTATCATAGCGGCTTTTACCTTCGGATTATATAATCTGAAAGAAAAATTCTATTTTTTCAACAAAAAGAATATTGTCAAAGTCTCTGTTTTAATAGCCGCACGCAACGAAGAAAATAATATTAAAAGATTATTACAGTCTCTTTATAATCAGACTTTTCCAAAAGAATTTTATGAAGTTATAATTGTTGATGATCATTCGGAAGACAATACAAGAAAATTTATAGAAGATTTTATCAACAATCATAATGATATCAATATCAAAGTTTTAAAAGCCGAATCAGAAGGAAAGAAAAAAGCTATTTCACAGGCATTACATAATGCTGAAAATGAATTAATTATGGTTACTGATGCCGATTGTGAATTAAAAGCAGAATGGATTGAGAGTATTGTTTCTTTTTATCAAGAGAAAAAATGCAAAATGATATTGGCTCCGGTTTTATTGTCGCCAGCTAATAATCTATTTGAAAAAATGCAGGTTTTGGAACATTTAAGCCTGATTGCTAGCACTGCCGGATCAGCCAGCATTGGTGTTCCTGTGATGTGTAATGGAGCAAATATGGCATACGAAAGAGAAGCTGCATTGGAAGTGGAAAAATTACGTCATGATTTCAACATTGCTTCAGGTGACGATATGTTTATTCTGGAACAATTTGTTAAAGAATATGGTCATAAAAACGTTAGATTCTTATTAAACAAATCGGCAATTGTTGAAACTAAGACTTGTAAAACTATAAAAGAATTTTTCAGACAAAGAAGACGCTGGGTTTCTAAAAGCAAGTCTTACACAAATAGTAAAATCATAATAACAGCTTTGGTTGTTTTATTTTTCAATTTAAGCATATTTTCGTTGTTTTTAAGCGCATTTTTCATCCCTGCTCTATGGAGTTTATATTTCTTGTTAACATTGCTTAAATTCTTTATAGATTACCCAATTTTGAAAGGCATCACAAACTTTATGAATCAGGGTAAAATTCTTAAATGGACATTGCCTCTGGAATTCATTTATCCTTTCTATGTTGTCTTTACAGCAATAAGCGGACTGTTATTAAAAGTTACCTGGAAAAGATCTTAACAACACTTAATCTTTTATCTATTTATTAATTTAAATTTTTAAAAAATTAATAAAAATGAAAGGATGAATAAGTCATTGTTGATAACTTCTTAAATATAATAATAACAATAATTTACGTTTGAATTTACTGTTGATAACTATGTTAAATCATGTTAAAAACAATTGATAATTTCAGTTGTTTAAATATGATATGTTGATTACTGTCGAGTTATAAAATTTTATTAACAAAAAATAAAGATTTTAACATTAAAATTGTTGATAAGTATTAGCGTATTGAGCAGTAAATAGATAGCGTTTTTAATGAAATTGTTATTATTTTCTAAAATGTTCATAATTAGTGAGAAAAAAGATTTTTGATAAGGAATAATTTTTTAACTTTGTAAAAATTTATCAACAATTTGTAATATGAAAAGAATAATTCCTATAGCTTGTGACCATGGTGCATTTACCATGAAACAATATCTAATTGAAAGACTGCAAGAAAGCTGTTATGAAGTAAAAGATTACGGCACAAATTCAGCAGATAGTGTCGATTATCCAGATTATATTCACCCAATTGCACAAGACATACAAGACGGTGTTTATCCAATGGGTATCATTCTTTGTGGAAGTGGCAACGGCGCACAGATGACAGCTAACAAACATCCTAACGTAAGAGCTGCTTTATGCTGGAATGTTGAATTAGGAAAATTGGCTCGTCAACATAATGACGCAAACATTTTAACACTTCCTGGCCGTTTCATCAGCAACGAGCTTGCTTGGGAAATAGTTCAAGCTTATTTGACAACAGATTTCGAAGGCGGTCGTCACGCTAACAGAGTTGCAAAAATCAACTTACAATAATATTTTATGAATGATAATGGTGTAGTTTTTAATCAGAATGCTAAAAATATTGCATTTGATGACGAGCATTATGAAATGATGATGTCTCGTTATCAGCAGTTTATGCATAATAATGAAAACTACACCAATTACTATTCAGATTTAAAGCTTGAAAAAGAAAGAGCTTTTAACATAAGAATCAAAGCCTTAAAAAAACTTGACAAACTATTAGTCGATTTTGAAACCAATTTTACTCAAAATGGTGGTAAAATAATGTGGGCTAATGATGCTGACGATGCAAAACAAATGATTTATAATATTTTAAATCAGGAGAAAGTCAAAAAAATCGTCAAGACAAAAAGTTCCACAATTGAAGAAATAGGTTTGACATCTTATCTTGAAATGAAAAAAGTTAAGGTTGTTGAAACCAACATCGGCGATTATGTCTGTCATCTTTTCAACGAGAGACCTTATGATCTTCATTCTTCAGCAGCACATAAGACAACTTCTCAAATAGCTGATCTTTACACTGAAAAATTTGGCATTAAAGAAAATTGTAATGCCAAGCAACTTACCATTTGTACGAAGCAGATTTTGAGAAGCGATATGCAGAATCCTGAGACATTAATTACAGGAGCTAATTTTCTTGTATCGAATACAGGAACTGTGGTATTGACTGAAAATGAAGGTAATATATTAAAATCTACTACTTTTGCTCCAGTTCATATTATTGTAGCAGGTATAGATAAACTTATAACTTCAATAGATGAATTATCTGTTTTATTACCTTTATCTTCTTATTATGAAGTGAACAGAAATTCTTCCTTCTATAATTTCATAAATAAACCTAAAGCAGAAGGAGATAAAGTACAGAAGTTATATTTAATATTGCTTGATAATAACAGAACCAATGTCTTAGCCAAAGAAAAGCAGAGAGCAATTTTATCATGTATCCAATGTGGAGCCTGTGTTCAAGTTTGCCCTATTTATAATACAGTAGGCGGTCACATTTATGATAATTGTCTTCCTGGTCCTGTCGGGTCAATAATTTCACCATTGACTAAAGGAATGGAAGATTCAGCTCATTTCTGTTCTTTATGCACATCGTGCGGACGTTGCGATGAGGTTTGTCCTGTTAATATTTCATTGAAAGACTTATTTTTAGAAAATAGGAAAGACTTGGTTAAAGAAGACAAATCACTGATAGGTGAAAAAGGTTTCCTTTCTTTTTTAGTCAAGAAAATGAGCAATAGAAAAAATCTCGATAAACATGGTTCTACATTTAAAGACATAGAGTTGAATTATCACATCAAGAAAAAATGGGGAAACAGAAGAGAACTGCCAAAATTTGCAAAGGAATCATTTTCAGAATATTGGAAAAATATTAACAAATTAAATCAATAAAAAATGAAGAAAACTTTATTACTCTTATTAGCATTATTCGTTTCAACAATGATGTATGCAGAAAATTTTGTCATGATTAAAGTTAAAAATCAACAAAATTTACAAGAATTATTTGCAAGACAAGACATTAACATTCATTATTACAATGATAATTTTGTTCTTGCATCATCAGAAAACCTTGGTGAAGATATGATTTTGTTAGATGAAAATTCATTTGCTTCTAACGAATTATATTTCATTGTTTACTGTAACGAAAGTGAACAAGCAAGTTATGCAAGCAGAGAAAAGAACAATATGGAAGTTCTTTACAGCGATGCTAACATCAACATTGTTAAACCTTTAAACGCAAACTTAAGACCAGCTAAAAATGATGGTATGGTTGCTATCAGCAACAAGACTGCAAGATTAGCAAAGGCAACACGCGACTTCCCTTCAATCACAGAGGAAGATGAAAAAGTTAGAGGTTTCATGGATCAAGTAAGCATTGAAAATTTGACAGCAACAGTTGAATATTTACAAGCTTACGAAGAAAGATATTACAACTCAGAAAAAGCTTATGATGCAGCTAACTGGATTCAAGAACAATTTGATGCTTTGGAAGTTCTTGAAACAGAACAATTCCCTGTTTCATATTATGGTAACCCATGCGCACCAAACGTTATTGCTATTCAATGGGGAACTACAAAATCAGAAGAATTTGTAGTTTGTGGTAGCCACTTAGATTCATATAGCTATTCAGGTATGTGTCCAGGTGCTGACGACAATGCTACAGGCGTTGCATCAGTTTTAGAAGCAGCAAGAATCTTATCACAACATTCATTTGAACGTTCAATCATCTACTGTGCTTTCGGTGCTGAAGAAGTAGGTTTGATTGGTAGTGCTGCTTACGCAGAATATTGCGCAGAAATGGGTATGAATGTAGTTGGTTATTTCAACAACGATATGAATGGTTATTTAAATCCAGGTTCAGAAATCCATATCGACTTGATTTATCCTAACAGCGTTGAACCAATCGGTGAATATTATATGAACCTCGCTAATGTTTATTTCCCAGAAATGCAAGTTCGTCACGTTAACTTCCAAGCAGGAGACAGCGACCATACATCATTCAACAACAATGGTTTCATGGGTATCTATCCTTTCGAAGATTATCAAAACTACAGCCCATACATCCACACAGGTAATGACCTCATCGGACCAAGTGTTAACTCATTCGAAATGTCACAACGTTATGCACAAATGAACATCGCTTGTGTTTCAACATTAGCTGTTTTAGATTCAGAATCAGTAGAAGAAAATATTGCTAATGCTGTTGCAATGTTCCCAAATCCTGCTAAGAACGAATTGACAATCGCTAGCGAATTTAACGGTAACAACGAAGTTCAAATCATCAATTCTGTTGGACAAGTTGTTAAAGAATTTTCATTCATGAATGAAACAACAGTTAACATCGATGAATTGAATGCTGGTGTTTACTTTGTTAAAGTTATCGGTGAGAATACAACAACAAAGAAATTGGTTGTTAAAGAATAATTTTTAAAAAAATTAATATGAAAAAATTTGCATTATTATTCCTCTCTGTCTTTATGATATTAACTGTTAATGCACAATCAGTTATATCAATTGACTTTAACAATTATAATGAAGATCAAATTTTGAATGGCCAAGATAATTGGGTTGCTAGAGCACATAGTGCTGGTGGCGGTCAATTTAAGGTAGAATATTTAGGTGCTGGCGGACAAACTTCACCAGACGAGTCATTGGCAGTATTTTTCGACAATGCTAATACTAACTATGGTGAAATTGCTACACATAAATCTACTCCAAATTTCCAATTTGATTTTTCATCAGGCGGTACTATAGAGATAGAATTAGATGTATTGCGTAACCACTGGGGTACTGTTTTCGGAGTAGGTTATGATGCTAACGGCGATGGCGTTGTTTTGCCTCCAATGAATTATGAGACAACAGAGCCAAATCCTAACTTACCAACTCAAGATGGCGGTATTTATTTCACAACAACAGGTTTTGATGAGAGACCTAAATTCATCAATGGTATTGTATTGCCTAATAATCAGTTAGCTGTTGACTTTGATTATGAACAAGCTGGATGGACACGTTGGAAAATTATGATTGACCTTGAGGCTAATGATGGAGCTGGTAGCGTTACTTTATTTGCTGACTATGGATGTGTTGGTGAATTTCAACCTGTTCCAGAAATTCAAGGTATCAATGCTGGTTTGACACCAGGTTCAGGCGACCGCTTCGACCCAGCAAAATGGGACGGTATCTTTTTCTTGAACAGCTCTCATGCTGGTTACGACAATTTAGTAGTTCGTCATATCCCAGCAGGTTTAGCATCACAATTCATAGATTTTGCTATGATTCCTGATCAACTTGTATCAGCAGCTCCTATTCAATTGCAAGCTTCTGCAACATCAGGATTGCCTGTTACATTTGAACTCTTGGAAGGTCCTGCTACATTGGAAGGCAGCACTTTAACATTGACAGGCGAAGCTGGTATCGTAAAAGTGAAAGCTAGTCAAAATGGTAACGACACAGAATGGCAAGCAGCTCCTTCTGTAACACGTACTTTCGAAGTCGTTAATCCAGATGAATTTACTCCAGAAATCACAATTCGTCGTCCTTATGATGGAACAATGGTTTATGTTTCAGATTTGAACTCTCCTGTTATGTTAGTTCTCAGCGCTTACATCGAACATGGCGATGCTATCAAATTTGAATCTGTAACATGCGACATCGATGGTGAAGAAGTTAAGTTGATGACAGCTTATCCAGATGACCCATCAAACGGTTACTGGTATGCTTCATGGAAACCTGCTGATTATGGAACATATAATATGACTGCAACTATCGTTCAATCAGGCGGCAAAACAACAAGCGTTTCTAATACTTTCGAAGTAACAAACAGCTTTGATAACATCAGCGTAACTGCTATGAACGGTGATCTTAAGATTACTCCATCAGAACAATATGGTTATAACGAATATGTCTTCCCAACACACGTAGGTGCTTTCAACAACATCACAATGCAATATGACCACAACTGTATTGGTACTTGCGACCCATACGACAGAGTTGGTTACTGCCGCGTTAAGAACTATCGTGGTGAATGGGTTGAACTTTATCGTTATGTGACACCTTTCGGTGGCGAATGTGAAGATCAATTAGACGTAACAGATTACACAACAGTACTTCAAGGTTTGGTAGAATTTGAATTATATTTCCAAACATGGAACGGCGACGGCTATGATCCAATTGCTATCTTCGACTATACAAAAGGCGCTCCTGAATATAAATATATCGACATGAACGAATTGTGGTTCGGTATCTTCGACTTCGGCGATTATGCTAACCAACAACCAGTTCCAGAAATAGATTATCACTTCGCTCCTGAAACAGAAAAGGCTAACTTGAAGATAATCACTACAGGTCACAACTGGAGCAGCGGTACAAATAACGCTTACAACACAGGCAACGCTGCTGAATTCTTGGAAGCAACACATAACATCATCATCAACGATACTAAAGTTTACGACCAACATTTGTGGCAAACATGTAACCCTAACCCTGCAGGTTGCCAACCACAAGCTGGTACTTGGACTTACGAACGTTCAGGATGGTGCCCAGGTTCTTTAGGTATGGTTTGGGACTACAGCCTCAACGATTATGTTGCAGCAGGTCACGCTAAGTTGTTCTATGAATTTGACCCATCATACATCGATGAATGTCACCCTAATCACCCTGATTGCGTTGACGGTCAAACTTGCGTTTACTGTTCAGCAGCCGACAACCCAATCTTGAGAGTTTCTGGTAAAGTCGTTTCTTACAGCAATGACGTTAACTCAATCACTGAAGTTCCAACTATAATCGATCACAAAGATCCATTTGAAGTTAACTTGTTGCCTAACCCAGCAAACGATGTCTTGAGACTTACAACAAACTATGAAAAAGGTAAGGTTTGTGTTCACATTTTGAACATGCAAGGACAAGAAGTTCGTAACTTTGTCTTCAGCGAAACAACAACAATTGACGTTTCAGATTTAGCACCTGGAATGTATTTTGTAAACGTCATCGGCGGACAAATGGTAACAAAGAAACTTGTTATTAAATAATGGCTAAAGGCTAAAGTTAAAAGGCTAAAGGAATTTAACACCTTTAGCCTTTTTTTATACTCATAAAATTCTGAGATTCTGAGTTTTTGAGATTCTGAATTTCTTATAAAATTACTTTCTGTCAAAGAAAACGCTTTTTCCGCTTACTGAGAGAGGGAGCGCTAATATCATGCTGCATTCTGGCATGAGCTTAAGTTCTAATGCTGCCTGACCGACAGAGAACATAACGCGGCTGTCTAATCTGAAGTCGGCTGCGAGAGAAGTTGCTGATCCTATTGCGATGCCGAGGTCGTTAGCGTTGAAGAAACAAGGCACGTTTTTAGGTTTGTCGCCGCAGGTAGGGAAACCGCATGCTGCGCAGTTCAATCCAAGAGGGCTTATTTTCATTCCGAACAAAATGACAGCGCCGCATTGTAAGATGTTTTCAGCGTCGCGGTTAAGGAATTCCATATCACGTTCAGCTGCGAGCTGTTTCATTTTTTCTGCTAATGCTACGATAGTGTCGTCTGTCGCGACGGCAAGCACGAGGTTGTCGGTGCCTCTAGCCTTAGGAGCGGTGCGAGCAGCACACATCAATTTATTGGCGATGTCTTTGATATTTTCGTTACGAATTTGTTCTTCAAAAGTTATCATGATGATTTGATTTTAATGTTTAATGAAAGACAAAATTAAGGAAAAAAAGTTTTTGAAACAGAAACTTATTTTAAATTAAAATTGTATCTTTGTAGGTAAATTGGTGGTAAGGGTACCACCAAAAAAGGTGGCTAAAACTAAAAGATGAAACTGTCAAAGATGATAAAGGCTCCTGGCGCGTCTTTATAACTCCTTCTATTTACTAACAATATATAATATGAATAAAATCACAATTACTATAAAGTACTTTTTAATTCTATGTTTGTTCTTTATTTTTAATCTGAATGTCATTGCACAGAACAATATTTCATCTGTTAAAGGTAAAGTCCTTGATGAGAATGAAGCTCCTCTTCCTTATGTTTCTGTCGCTGTCTATCAGGATGATAAAATAATAACTGGAGCTATCACTAATGATGAAGGTATTTTCGCATTGAAAATGCAACAGTCTGATGAAGAGCTGCGTATCACTTTTGATTTCATAGGTTATATCAAAGAAGAGATAAAAATAATTCCAAACAAAGCTAAAATTGATATCAGTGATATTGTCATGAAAGAGAATGTAGTGATGCTTGAAGATGTCGTTGTTTCTTCTACGGCAGTATCTCATAAATCGACAGTGGAACATACAACAATAAATGCCTCGGCGAATATAGCTTCTTCAAAGGGCAGCGCTCTTGATATACTCAGCGCTTCTTCTTCTGTGTCAGTACAAAACGAAGAAATTTCAATTCGTGGCAACAAAAACATCCTCGTCCTTATGGATGGCGTTCCTACAACAATCACAGATTTATCAACAATTCCTGCTGCTAATATCAAAACTATCGATGTCATCACAAATCCTGACGCATGCAGCTGCAATATTTCATAATGACTCCGCAATATTATCCTCAGCTAACCACTTCTTTCACTCATAAGATGAATGTGGGAGTTAAGCAGAAACTCATGAAAGGCGCGTTGACATTATCGTTGCTTGTCACAGATGTCTTCAATACTTATGAATGGGAAGTTCATTCTTACAACAGAATTTACGATCTTACCAACATCAGCAAGCAGAAAAGCAGAATGTTGTGGATAGGAGTCTCTTATAACTTCAATTCATACAAACAGAACAAAGTAGATAAGGCTGGAGAAGCTGATAGAAACTTGATTAAATTTGGGTTGTAAGATGTTAATCTTACCGATATTTCACAGAAAAATATTTATTATCTTTGCACCTTAATTAATATCTTATAAAACATCACATACAATGGAAAATAACGACAAACATTTTAAACGTTACACGGTAACGACAGCATTACCATACGCTAATGGTCCTGTGCACATTGGTCACTTGGCAGGCGTATATATCCCAGCCGACACTTATGTTCGTTACTTACGAATGAAAGGCGAAGAGGTTTTGTTTGTCGGCGGCTCCGATGAACACGGCGTGCCTATCACTATCAAAGCTGAAAAAGAAGGCTGCACTCCTCAAGATATCGTCGATAGATACCACAATATAATCAAAGATTCTTTCGAAAAACTCGGCATCAGCTACGACATTTATTCTCGTACAAGCTCAAAGACTCACCATGAGACAGCTGCTGCTTTCTTCAAGAAATTATACGAAGAAGGTAAGTTCATCGAAAGAGAATCAGAACAATTCTTCGACCCAGAACGTAATAAGTTCTTGTCAGACCGTTATATCATCGGTACTTGCCCTAAATGTGGCAACGACCATGCTTACGGCGACCAATGTGAGAAATGTGGTTCTTCAATGAGCCCTGATGAACTCATCAATCCTCACTCAGCTCTCAGCGGCGCTCAACTCGTCAAGAAAGCTACAAAGCACTGGTATCTTCCTTTAGACCAATATGAACAATGGCTCCGCGAATGGATCATCGAAGGTCATAAAGAATGGAAACCTAATGTTTACGGACAAGTTAAGAGTTGGTTGGACAATGGTTTGCAACCACGCGCTGTTACCCGTGACCTCGACTGGGGCGTTCCTGTTCCTGTTGAAGGCGCTGACGGTAAAGTGCTTTACGTTTGGTTCGATGCTCCTATCGGTTATATCTCTAACACAATAGAAGTATGCCAAGAAAGAGGTACAGACTGGGAAAAATGGTGGAAAGACGAAGAAACAAAACTCGTTCACTTCATCGGTAAAGATAACATCGTTTTCCACTGCATCATCTTCCCATGCATGTTGAAAGCTTACGGCGATTATATCGTTCCTGAAAACGTTCCTGCTAACGAATTCCTCAACCTCGAAAACGACAAGATTTCAACATCTCGTAACTGGGCTGTATGGTTGCATGAATATCTTGAAGAATTCCCTGGAAAACAAGACGTTCTCCGTTATGTTTTGACAGCTAACGCTCCTGAAACAAAAGATAACAACTTCACTTGGAAAGATTATCAAGACAGAAATAACAACGAATTGCTCGCTATCTTCGGTAACTTCGTAAATCGTACTTTGGTCCTTACTCATAAATATTTCGAAGGTAAGGTTCCAGCTATGATAAACCTCAACGAAAAAGATGAAGCAGCTATCGAAGAAATGAATCAATATCCTGACAAGATCGCTAACCTTCTCGATAACTATAAATTCCGTGAAGGCTTGTCAGAATTGATGAACCTCGCTCGTCTTGGTAACCGTTACCTCACAGAAAACGAACCTTGGAAACAATTCAAGACTGATCCAGAAAGAGTCAAGACAGTTCTCGCAGTTTCATTGCAAATCGTTGCTAAACTCGCTATCTTGTCAGAGCCATTCTTACCATTCTCAGCTAAGAAGTTACAATCAATGATTGGCTTGGAAGTAAGCAGCTGGAATCAAGCTAAGGAAACAATCTTATTGAGCGAAAACGCTACTATCGGCGAAGTGGAATTGTTATTCACAAAAGTCGAAGACGAAACAGTAGCAGCACAAGTCAATAAGTTGGAAGAGACAAAGAAGCAAAACGAACTCAACGCATGGGCTCCAAATCCAATCAAACCTAACACTAACATCGATGAATTTGGCAAGATGGATATCAGAGTCGGTACAGTTTTAGAATGCGTTAAAGTTCCAAAAGCAGATAAATTGTTACAATTCTTGATCGACGATGGTATGAACAAGCGTACTATCGTTTCAGGAATCGCTAAATATTATCCAAATCCTGAAGAATTAGTCGGCAAGCAAGTATGCTTCATCGCTAACTTCGAGCCTCGTAAGTTAAAAGGCATCGTCAGCGAAGGCATGATTTTGTCAGCTGAAGACAAAGACGGAAGATTGGTTGTTATGTCACCAAGTCAACCTGTAGCTCCAGGAAGTTCTGTAGGATAAAAGACCAAAGGCTAATGACGAAAGTCTAAAGGTAAATACTTTAGCCATTTGCCTTTAGACTTTTGTCTATTTAAGAGAAGGATAGAATGCATCTTCAATGTGTTCTATCCTTTTTTCATTGTTTTTATCAATGACGATAGCGATGATGTCGAATCTGACATCTAAGTCATATTGATAGCGGTTGACGTATGAATTTGCTGCCCAGATGAGGTGCCGTTGTTTATAATAATCTACGGTTATTTCCGGGTTGACGAGGCATGAGCTATGACGGGTTTTTACTTCAACAAATACTATAGTGTCACCATCTTTAGCGATGATATCCACTTCTTTGTGTCCGCATACCCAGTTAGTTTCAAGGATTTGATAATTTTTTTCAAGGAGATACTCGAGCGCAAATTGTTCGCCCATAGCACCTAAATCATTATGTGTTGCCATGTTTCAAGAAATTATTGGTTTTTATAAGTGCAAAGATAGGGAAAATAGTCAAGAATGAAGAATTATTCTTCAACGACTTCGTGCATCATTTGCCATGTTTTTTCTGCTGCGAGTTGTTCTGCGCCTTTGATAGAATAGTCGGAAGCTTGGGCGTATTCTTTGTCATCTATCTCAACTTGAATGACATAGAGTTTGTTATAGCCAACGCCTTTTGCTGATATTTGTTTAAAGACAATATGATGTTTTTCTTTTTGACCCCATTCGAGGAGTTTGCTCTTGTAGTTTTTCTCGTTCTTTTCAAGTTCGACGAGGTCGATGTGCATTTTAATCACGTGGTTTACGATGATTTTATACGCAAATTTATAGCCGAAGTCGAGGAATAAAGCGCCTGTGAAAGCTTCAAAGGCATTGCCACCCATTGATTTGAACTTATGTTGTTCGTGAGACTTGGCGTAATGTATTAAATCGTTAAGGCCGAATTTGATAGACAGTTTGTTCAATGATGTTCTACTCACAATTCTAGAGCGCATTTCTGTGAGAAAACCTTCTTGTTTGGTAGGGAATTTTTTGAAGAGGAATTCTGCCACAACAGAGCTGAGCACAGCGTCGCCGAGATATTCAAGGCGTTCGTTGCTTATGGTAAGTCCAGATGTTGTCTTTGAGGATAAAGATTTGTGAGTGAAAGCGAGTTTGTACAACTCGATATTCTTTGGATAGAAGCCAAAGATATTATTGATAGAACTAGCCAATGCTCTATCTTCACTATTTTTATATCTAAAAAACGCTAGTAGAGACAAGGCTTTAAGTTTTATTGATATTTTTTGAATATGATACTTGCATTATGACCGCCGAATCCGAAAGCGTTGCTTATGGCGTAGGTCATTTCTTTTTGTCGAGCGTTCCAATAGACGATATCGAGATTAGGGTCTATGGATGGGTCATCGGTGAAGTGGTTTATTGTTGGCGGTATGATGCTGTCGCGCAATGATAATATTGTTGCTATTGCTTCTATTGCGCTTGAGCCTCCGAGCAAGTGACCGGTCATTGATTTGATAGAGTTGATAGGCATATTTGCGATATGCTCTCCGAACAATTGACTGATAGCCATTGCTTCTGAAGTGTCGCCAGCAGGTGTTGAAGTTCCGTGTGTGTTGATATGGTCGATGTCGGTAGGTTGTAATCCAGCAGATTTAAGCGCGCGTTGCATGCACATCATAGCGCCTAGTCCTTCTGGATGAGGAGCTGTGATATGATAAGCGTCGCTTGAGAGTCCGCAGCCCACCATTTCGCCATATATCTTAGCGCCGCGAGCGATAGCGTGGTCGTAGTCTTCTAATACGAGACAGCCGCAACCTTCACCCATAAGGAAACCGTCGCGTTCTGCGTCGAAAGGACGAGATGCTGTCATAGGGTCGTCGTTGCGTGTTGTCATGGCGCGCATTGCTTCAAAGCCGCCTATGCCAGGAGGTGACACTGCTGCTTCAGAGCCGCCTACAACAACGACAGGGTACATGCCGTAACGAATGTAATTATAACCTTCAGCGATTGCATTAGCTGATGAGGCGCAAGCCGATACTGTCGAGAAGTTAGGTCCGCGGAAACCATGTCTGATAGAGATATGGCCGCCTGCCAAATCAGGTAATAATTTTGGAATGATGAATGGGTTGTAACGTGGAGTGCCGTCGCCGGTGGCATATGCTGCGACCTCCTCGTAGAAACTGTTGATGCCACCTATACCAGAACTAAAGACAACACCAACTTCATCAAAGTCAGTATTGTCTTTAGTGATGTTAGAATCTAAAATAGCCTCTTCAGATGCAATGATTGCAAACTGTGTGTATAAGTCTAATTTTCTAGATTCTTTACGGTCAAAGAAATTTTGTGGGTCATAGTCCTTAACCTCGCAAGCAATGCGGGTCTTGAACTTTGTGCAGTCAAAACGGGTTATTTCACCTGCGCCATTAACACCTTTACATAATGCGTCCCAGAATTCTGAGACTGTATTGCCTATAGGCGTTATAGCACCTAATCCAGTGACAACTACACGTTTTAACTCCATATATTATTGCTTTATCCGATATTTTCTTCAATATATTTCAATGCATCACCCACTGTAGAGATTTTCTCTGCTTGGTCGTCTGGAATAGATACGTTAAATTCTTTTTCAAATTCCATGATTAACTCAACTGTGTCAAGTGAATCAGCACCTAAGTCATTTGTGAAACTTGCTGTTTCTACTACGTCTTCAGGATTAACACCTAATTTATCAACGATGATTGACACAACTTTTTCTTTTACGTCTGCCATGATTATAAAATTTAAGTTAATAATACTTTATTTTTCTGCTCGAAAAAAAATCTTTGCAAAGTTAAACCATTTTTTTAAATGGAAATGTTTTTTTTTGATTATTTTGATTTGCAGGAAAGCTAATTCTTGATAATCAGTATATTGCAAATAAAATATTTTTGGACTTTTTGTTCACTGTCATAAAGTTTTTTTTCTTATTTTTACTATAAATTTACAAAGATGAAAAAATTATTTTTACTCGATGCTTACGCGTTGATATATAGAGCATATTTCGCCTTAAACAAGAATCCAAGGATTAATTCTAAGGGTTTGAACACCTCTGCAATTATGGGTTTTCTTAACACTTTGTATGAAGTGATAAAGAATGAGAAACCAACACACATAGGTGTCGCCTTCGATTTGGGCGCTCCTACCCTTCGTACTGACGCTTTCATGGATTATAAGGCAAATCGCGAAGAAACTCCTCCCGACATCAAGATTTCAGTACCTTATATCAAAGAAATAATAAAAGGTTTTAATATTCCTATCTTCGAATGTGAAGGATACGAAGCAGATGATGTTATCGGTACTCTTTCCAAAAAAGCTGAGAAAGAAGGTTTTATAACTTATATGATGACTCCTGACAAGGACTTCGGTCAACTTGTTACAGACAACATATTTATTTACAAACCAGCTAAAGGCGGCGAACCTGCAAAAGTGATGGGTCCAAAAGAGGTGTGTGAGAAATTCGGTATAGCTCGTCCTGAACAAGTGATTGACATTCTCGGACTTTGGGGTGATGCTTCTGATAACATCCCTGGAATTCCTGGTATTGGCGAGAAGACTGCAGCTAAGCTTATTGCTGAATATGATTCTGTTGAGAATATCATCAATAATGCCGATAAGCTGAAAGGTAAAATGCGCGAAAATGTGATCAACTTCGCGCAGCAAGGTCTCTTGTCAAAACAATTGGCAACAATTAATATTGATGCGCCAATTGAGTTTGATGAAGAGCGTCTTAGAATGAAAGATCCAAACTATCAATATCTTGCACAGTTGTTTGAAGAACTTGAGTTTAGAACGTTTATGTCGAGACTTAAGGTAAGTCAACAAGACTACAAGACAACAAGGCAACAAGTTGATAATGAGGAATTAGGAATTAGGAATGAGGAGTTAGGAAATGATAGTGATAAAAATAAAGTCTCTCGGAGTTCAAATGGTCAGTTGGATCTCTTTGGTAGCGCTGATGGTGACAGCAGCGTCTTCTCTTCTTTTTCATCTAAGAAAAATTATCAGACGCAAGAGCATGAGTATCATTTGGTGAATGACGAAAATCAGATAGAAAAACTTCTTAAGTTATTGAATGATAATGATGTCTTTGCTTTTGACACTGAAACTACTGGCTTGGATATTTACTCTTCTTCTTTGGTTGGAATGTCGTTTGCCGTCAAAGCGCACGAGGCTTATTATTTACCGCTACCTGCTGATAAGGAACAATGTAAGTTGTTGTTAAATAAGTTCTTGCCGATATTTTCAAATGAAGAGAAGACAATAATAGGTCATAATATAAAATTTGATTTGTCTATTCTAGCGAGATATGAAATAGAGATAAAAAACAATCTTTGGGATACTATGATAGCTCACTATCTTATTGAACCTGAGCAGAATCATGGCATGGACTATCTCTCTGATGTTTATCTTGACTACACTCCTATCGCAATAGAAGAACTTATCGGCAAAGGCAGAAATCAGATAAGTATGCGTGATGTTCCTGTTGAAAAAGTGAAGGAATATGCTGCAGAAGATGCCGATATTACTCTTCAGTTTTATGAAAAATTCAAGCCTATAATAACAGAAAACAAGTTGGAAGGCCTCTTCCATATGATTGAAATGCCGTTAGTTAAGGTTTTATCGACAATGGAATCTAATGGTGTTAAGATTGATATTATGGGATTGCGACAGATAAGCGAGGAACAGGCGAAGGAGATTCTTGAGATAGAAAATAAGATTTATGATATAGCTGGAACTTCGTTTAACATAGGTTCACCTAAACAACTTGGCGAGATTCTTTTTGAGAAGTTGAACATCAAAGCGCCGGCAAAGAAAACTAAGACTGGTCAATATCCTACAGGCGAAGAGATTCTGCAAAAGATTGTAAATGAGAATCCTATAGTTCAGAATATCTTGGATTACCGTTCATTGACGAAGCTTAAGTCAACATATGTGGATGCTTTACCTTCGTTAGTAAATCTTAATGACGGTTTGATTCATACTTCATATAATCAAGCTATTACAGCGACTGGCCGATTGAGTTCCAATAATCCTAACTTGCAGAATATTCCGGTAAGGACCGACAAAGGTCGTGAGATCAGAAAGGCTTTTGTTCCTAGAGATGAAAATCATATATTGTTAGCAGCGGATTATTCGCAGATTGAGTTGAGAATAATCGCTCATCTCAGTGGCGACGCTGTTATGCAGGAGGCGTTCCGTAGCGGTAAAGATATTCATACAGACACTGCGTCACGCGTCTATAATGTTGATATAAATGATGTTACAAAAGAGATGCGTCGCAATGCGAAGGCTGTCAACTTTGGAATCATTTACGGAATGTCGGCATTTGGTCTGGCAGAGCGTCTTGGCATTTCAAGAAGTGAAGCATCGCAGATTATCAAGAATTATTTCAAGGAATATATTGGCATTCAAGAATATATCGACAAACAAGTTGACTTCGCAAAGCAATATGGATATGTTGAGACAATGCTCGGACGTCGTCGTTACTTAAAAGACATTAACGCTGGGAATAGCGTTGTCCGTAACTTCGCCGAACGTAACGCCATCAACGCTCCTATCCAAGGAACGTCGGCAGATATGATAAAGATAGCGATGGCTAATATCCATAAAGAGATGATAGACAATAAACTGAAGTCTAAGATGATATTACAGGTGCACGATGAATTGGTCTTTGATGTCTATAAAGAAGAATTAGACTTCTTGAGTGGTATCGTCAAGGATAAAATGATAAATGCGCTCCCACTCTGTGTTCCTATTGAAGTAAATCTCAATACTGGAATTAACTGGCTGGAAGCGCATTGATTAAGACTAAAGTCTAAGGACAAACGGCAAAAGTCATTTGTCTTTAGACTTTAGACATTAGCCTTTATTTATTCTTTCCTCTTTTCTTTGAGGCGTTGTTAGGATCGTTGATGATATCCATACAATCTTGATATGACAAGTTTGTTGGGTCGTAAGTCTTTGGAATCTTATAGTTTTGTTTGTTGAAAGCGATATAGATGCCGAAGCGTCCCTTAAGAACTTTCAAGTCTTCGTTTTCAGGATATGTTGAAACGATATTATCCAAGTCAGACTTACGTTTTGATTCTATGATTTCAACAGCTCTCATGAATGTCACCAATGAAGGGTCATCGAGTTTAGAGAGGCTGTAGAATGTGTTGTTATGTTTGATATAAGGACCGAAGCGGCCGATAGCAACTTGAATCTCAGCGTCTTCGTATTCACCGAGTGTACGTGGGAATGCGAATAAGTCGAGTACTTCTTCCAAAGTGATAGATTCGATGCTTTGGTCTTTATGTAAACCAGCGAACTTAGGCTTTTCTTCTGAATCGGTGTCACCTATTTGAGCGACAGGGCCGAAGCGGCCGATTTTCACGAATACGTTTTTGCCTGATACAGGGTCAACGCCGAGGAATTTCTCACCGCTGAACTTGCCTGAGTTGTCGGATGTCTCTTCGATTTGTTTGTGGAAATCTTTATAGAACTCGTTGATCATAGCGTTCCATTTGCATTCGCCTTCAGCGATTTTATCGAATTCTTTTTCGACGTTAGCAGTGAAGTTATAATCGACGATTGTTTCAAAGAACTGAATCAAGAATCTGTTGACGAGAACACCTATATCTGTTGGAACGAGTTTAGCTTTCTCATTGCCGATAGTTTCTTTTCCTGTCTTTTCAGTAATCTTGTTTTTCTTGAGAGTGAGGACTTTATAGTTACGTACTTCACCTTGGATGTCTTTCTTTTCCACGTAACCTCTCTTTTGGATAGTAGAGATTGTTGGAGCGTATGTTGAAGGACGTCCGATGCCGAGTTCTTCCATTTTCTTAACCAAGCTTGATTCGGTGTAGCGAGGAGGACGGCGTGTGAATCTTTGTTGAGCTTCCATCTTTTCCAAGTCGAGAGCTTGACCGACGATGAGAGGAGGCAACATTGTGTTGACTGTTTCACCTTGTTCGTCGCTAGTGCTTTCTGTATAAACTTTCAAGAAGCCGTCGAATAAAACAACTTCGCCGCTTGCTGTGAATTCTTTGTCGGAGTTAGATACTTCGATGCTTACGTTTGTCTTTTCGATCTGAGCTTCAGCCATTTGTGAAGCGATAGTACGTTTCCAGATGAGTTCGTAGAGTTTACGTTCGTCGGCAGTACCTTTAATAGTTTGTTGGTCGAGGTATGTTGGACGGATAGCTTCGTGAGCTTCTTGAGCGCCTTTGCTCTTTGTTGTAAACTGACGATTCTTTACGTATTGAGGACCATATAAGTTCTCGATTTCTTTTTTTGCTGACATGAGAGCAAATTGCGACAAGTTGACGGAGTCGGTACGCATGTAAGTGATCTTACCTGACTCATAAAGTTGTTGAGCAATTCGCATTGTGTTGCTGACGGAGAAACCTAACTTACGGCCAGCTTCTTGTTGTAATGTTGAAGTTGTGAATGGAGGAGCTGGTAATTTAGAAAGAGGTTTCTTATCGACAGACTTGATTTTATAAGCAGCGTCTTTGCAGTTTTGCAAGAAAGCGTGAGCTTCTTCTTCTTTCTCAAAACGATGAGGCAATTCTGCTGAGAGTGAATATTCGTGATTGTCGATAGTGAATGTGAACACTGCTGTCACGCGGAATGCGCTTTGTTGTTTGAAGTTCTTTATCTCTTCTTCACATTCAACGATAAGACGTACGACAACTGACTGAACGCGACCTGCTGAGAGTGCTGGTTTCACCTTTTTCCAAAGGAGTGGTGACAATTCATAACCTACGAGGCGGTCGAGGACGCGGCGTGCCTGCTGTGCAGAAACGAGGTCCATGTCAATCTTACGTGGGTTGTCGATAGCGTGGTTTATAGCGGTTTTTGTGATTTCGTGGAAAACGATACGGCGATATTTATCGTCTTGCAATCCTAATGTTTCAAAAAGGTGCCATGAAATAGATTCTCCTTCACGGTCCTCATCGGAAGCGAGCCACACCATTTCGGCGCTCTCTGCTAATTTCTTTAACTCGGTGACCAAAGCCTTCTTGTCTGACGGAATGTCGTACAATGGTTGGAAACCGTTGTCCATATCTAAACTTAAGTTTGACTTGTTCAAGTCTCTCACATGACCGTAGCTAGATTTCACAACGAAGTCTTTTCCTAAGAATCCTTCGATGGTTTTTGCCTTTGCAGGAGACTCAACAATGACTAAATTCTTTACCATATATATAAATGTGTTAAATTCTTAAAAATAGTGACGAAATGTATAACGCTTCGCACGTGCAAAATTACTACAATAAAAATTGTAAATTTTACATTTTTTAAAACTTTTTTTTTATTTCTTTAAAAATCAATGAATTGTGAAAGAAAATTAAGATAAAGTCACATAGTTTTTTTAACTACATAATAAAAATAAGGTGTAAAAAAGACGACGTTTTTACGTAAAATATTTTTTTCAAAATGATTTTTCAAGGTTTTAGTCATCGAGTCATCATCATGGAAATTCTTTTCAGCCATACCCATACAAACGACATCGCCCATCGTGACAGTAGCATCCAGAGGTAGGCTCCGCCGGCTGCCGAGAATAGAAGGAGGTCTTCTAAATTGCTGTGCGATATTCCTATATGTCTGTTCAGGAGGTCGTTTTCTTCCTTGGTGGTCTCGCCTTTCTCCGCCTCCTCAATCATGATGCCTGCTCCGTATGCCAGACCTAAGGTGTTAGATACTAACCATAAGAATGCTGTCTTTGGTGATAATCCGAAGAATATCATAACAGGTCTCAAGAATCTTGAGATGTATTGTATTATGCCGAATTCGGTCAACACCTTTTGTAATACAGTCAGAAGATAGACCAGCAATGCCATTGTTATTACATTCTTTGTTGTCCGGAGCGCCCATTGTTTCAGCATCACGGCAAATGTAAGTTGCTCTTGCATAGAGCCTTCAACTACGATATTTTCAAAACTGCCAGGCATGATTTTATTCAAGACCCATGCTAAGATAAATGCTGATAATGTTCTGATTAAAACGATGCTCAACACCGATGAGCCGGTCTTGTGCTGTACTGCTGTTTCTACAATCATATTATGTGAACAAAGCACCATGACCGACAAAATTGTCGCTGCTCTGGCGCTTAAGTCCAAGGTCGTCATCACTGCGATGGCGGAATAACAATTAACGAAATAACCAGAGACGTATGCGAGCGCTGCTTCGCCTGGAAGGCCGAAGTGTGAAAACAAAGGGGTGAGCCAATATGAAATCCATTCGATGATGCCAAAATATTGCAACAATAATATAACGAATGACAATAACACCATTATCTTGGTGAGCCACCAAATTGTCTTGAAAGCACTTGGTCCTGCGAGTTTTACGCAATTAGCAAAACGTGTCTTAAACATATTCTGAGATTCTGAGTTTTTTGAGATTCTGAGTTTTAACTTAAAACAATTCTTTAAACAAGTCACCTATTGTTGCCAATGGCACCACTTCTACATTATATTTCGATGTGTCAAGGCCGCGGCAGTTGTATTTTGAGACGAAAATCTTTTCCATTCCTAGTTTGTCGGCTTCGGCTATTCTTGCTTCCACTCTGTTGACGGCGCGCACCTCACCTGAGAGTCCGACTTCTGCTGCGAAGGCGTATCTATTGCTTATGGCGATGTCTTCATTGGATGACAAAATCGCTGCCATCACGGCGAGGTCGATGGCTGGGTCATCGACGCGCAGACCACCTGCGATGTTGAGGAAGACGTCTTTTGCGGAGAGTCGGAATCCTGCTCTTTTCTCCAAGACGGCGAGCAGCATATTAAGTCGTCGTGTGTCGAAACCGGTGCAGCTGCGCTGTGGCGTGCCGTATGCAGCGGTGCTCACAAGAGCCTGAGTCTCAATCATCATAGGACGTAATCCTTCTACCATAGCAGCGACGGCGATGCCGCTGACATTTTCTTCTCTCTGTGAAAGTAATATCTCGCTTGGGT
This sequence comes from Bacteroidales bacterium, assembly GCA_045655965.1. Lineage (GTDB taxonomy): Bacteria > Bacteroidota > Bacteroidia > Bacteroidales > F082 > Limimorpha. The sequence continues at coordinate 250,971 of JAZOQH010000036.1, forward strand.
TGTTTACCTCGCGCAGACCTGCGGCGTTCATCTCGAAGATTCCTAGTTCGGACGATGATCCGAAGCGGTTCTTTACGGTGCGTAAGATACGGAATCCGTAGTGGCGGTCGCCTTCAAATTGTATGACGGTATCGACAATATGTTCGAGAATTTTCGGGCCAGCGATGGTTCCGTCTTTAGTGATATGACCGATGAGGAAAGTCGGCACATGATGAGCCTTGGCGATCTTGTTCATCTCTGCGGCTGTCTCACGTATCTGACTTATGCTTCCTGCTGTTGCCTCGATGGCAGGCGACTCCAGAGTCTGTATTGAGTCGATGATGACGATATCGGGTTTTGTCGATTCGAAATGCTTGATGATATCGGAGGTGTTGGTCTCTGTCAGTATGAAGCAGTTTTCGTTGCGTATCCCTATTCTCTCGGCGCGCATTTTAATCTGTTGAGCGCTTTCTTCGCCAGAGACATAAAGTACTTTTTTGTCTTGGATATTAAGAGCGACTTGGAGTAGTAGCGTTGATTTTCCTATGCCAGGTTCGCCTCCAAGCAAGATGAGAGAGCCTGGGACGAGACCGCCTCCAAGAACACGGTTCAACTCCTCATAACCGAGGTCGATGCGTGCTTCTTTCACGCTGCTTATCTCAGCTACACGAGTAGGCTTCGACTTGGACTCGGGAAGTATGGAATTCTTTACCGATTTACTGTCTTTACCAACCACAACGCTCTCTTCCACATAGCTGTTCCATGCTCCACAACCTGGACAATGACCTATCCATTTTGGCGATTCATTGCCACATTCCTTACAAAAAAATACAGTCTTAGTCTTAGCCATTTTTTGCCGTTTTAAATTTTCACAAAATTAAAAAAATACTTGTGTCAACTTATATATATATTTATTATTTTTGTGGGAATTTTATTTTCGAAAATTAAATTTTATTGATATGAGGAAAGTTTACTTTTTCTTAATCCTTTTCCTTTGTATGGGATTCTCCCTTAAGGCACAGGATATTAAAGTTTCCGGTTATGTGACCTCAGCTGAAGACGGCTACGGTTTGCCGGGTGTTACAATTCAAGTTAAAGGCACAAGTAATGGTACCATCACTGAGATTGACGGTGATTATGTAATTACTGTGGGATCCAGAGACACATTGACATTCTCTTATGTCGGTTATCAGACACAGAATATCCCTGTCAATGGAAGAAGCCAAATCGATGTCGTTATGAAGAACGATGCTATGATGTTGGACAATGTCGTCGTCACAGCTTTGGGTATCAAACGTCAGAAGAGAGAATTGGGTTATGCTACTGAAGACATCAGTGGTGCCGATTTGACACGTTCTGGTAGTGACAACGTCATCAACTCATTGAGTGGACGTTCTGCTGGTGTTCAGATCATCACTGGTGACGGTGTTGCCGGCGGTTCTTCACGTATCGTTATCCGTGGTAACAACAGTATCTTTGGCGACAACCAGCCTCTCATCGTCGTTGACGGTGTTCCTATGACTAACGAAGGCGGTGTTACTGGTTGGGACGGCGGTCAAGACTGGGGTACTGCTCTTAACAATATCAACCAAGAAGATATTGAAGACCTCAGCATCTTGAAAGGACCTACCGCAGCAGCTCTTTACGGTTCACGTGGTGGTAACGGTGTCGTGCTCATCACAACAAAGAAAGGTAAGAAGCAACAAGGTCTCGGTATCAACTTCTCATCTACATATAAAATCACAAATCCTTACGGCTATCGTGACGTTCAAAACAAATACGGCGCTGGCGGTCCTGTTTCATTCATGACTCCTACTTTGACACAAGACGCTAACGGCAATTATGTTTATAACGGCAACTATAACTCAGACCAAGGTCCAGAAGGTGAGCCTACAAACACCACATTCGGTTATTACGGTGGCGCTGTTTCTTGGGGCCCTGTCATGGACGGAACAGAAATGCTCTGGTGGGACAGCGTTACAAGAAGCTACTCTCCACAGCCAGACAACCTCAGCATGTTGTACAAGAACTCACATTCTTTCACTAACAACGTGTCATTCCAAAATGCAGGCGACTTCGGTTCAATAAGAGTCTCTGTCACCGACGACCGTTCAGATGCTATCATCGACAACTGTAACCTCAAGCAAACAACTTTCAACGTAGGTTCATTGTTGAACATCTCTGAAAAGATCAAGGCTGACATCTCTTTCACTTATTTCGATTACCATCGTCTCAACTCACCAGTGCTCGGTGAATCATACAGCAACTTCAACAAAGGTCTTCTCTACAGTTGGCCAAGAAGCTGGCAAGGTATCGAGTCAACAACATACGAACAAGCTGACGGTTCAATGACAGAATGGGGTAACTATCCTTTCCAATATATCAACTCAAATACATTCTGGACATTCTATAACAACAACACAACTCTCGATCGTGATAAGGCTTATGGTTCTATGCGTCTTACTTACGAGATTACAGATTGGTTGACATTAGCTGGTAAGGCAGCTCTCGACTTCAGCTTAGACCAATATGAAACCAAGAACAAACCTACAGCTGTAGATGGAATGACAGGAGGTTATTACAAACAAAGCTTGACAAGAGACTACACTCTTGACGCAGACTTCCTCTTGACAGCTCATAAAGATTACATCTTCGGCTCATTGTTCAACGCAAGACTCTCATTCGGTGGTGAACGTTACTACAGAAACACATACGGTTTATGGGCAGGCACAGGCACATGGGCTTATGCTGACTTATATACATTCTACAACTACATCAGCGGTGGTGCTAATCCTATCACATCAGGCATGCTTCCAGGCGAGTCACGTTATGAAAAACAAGTCAACTCATTATATGGTTTCTTGAACGTATCATATAGAGACTATCTCTTCTTGGATATCACAGGAAGAAACGACTGGTCATCAACATTGCCAATGGATAACAACAGTTATTTCTATCCATCAGCAACATTGAGCTTCATCGCTACAGAAGCTTTCAAGATCAACTGGGGACCTATCAGTTTCTTGAAGTTCAGAGGTTCTGCTGCTATGACAGCTAGCGACGACAGCCCTTATCAGTTAGACTTCACATACAACACAAGTTCATTCGGCGGTCAGTTGTCATCAACACTTCCAACACAGGTACCTCCAATTCAATTGAAACCACAACGTCAACGTTCATATGAATTCGGTGTTGACTTCGGTCTCTGGGATAAGTTCAATATGGACTTCACATACTACGACATCTACTCATGGGATCAAATCCTTGCTTCTCCTATGGCAGTGTCATCGGGTTCAAGCAGCGCTCGTATCAACACAGGTGTCGTTACTAACAAAGGTATCGAAGCTATCATGAACTACAACGTATTCCAAAAACCTGACAGCTACCTCCAAATCGGTCTTAACTTCGCAAGAAACACTAACCGTATTGTTGACTTAGGCGGTGCTGATATGTACATCTTGTCAGAAGTATGGGGTTCTAACGGTCCTGCTATCGCTGTTCAAGAAGGCGAGCAATATGGTACAATCTACGGTTGGGATTATGTTTACACAATGGAAACAGAAGATGGTACTGTCGTAGGTCCATTCTATGATGACAACGGCAACCCACTTCCTCTCATCAATGCTGAAGGAACAGAATATCTCAAGACAAACCAACGCGTTCCTGTTGGTAACTGCGCTCCTGTCGTTACAGGCGGTATCAACATGAAATATAACTACAAGAACCTTTCTATCTATGCTTTGGTTGATGCTAAACTTGGCGGTGAAATCTACTGCGGTTCTTACGTCATCGCAATGCAGACAGGTCAAAGCAATGAGACATTATACGAACGTGAAGGTAATGGTCTTCCACTCTACGACGCAGAAGGTAACTTCTTAGGTAACTACGGCGTTGTTCTCCCAGGCGTTTATGTTGACCCTGAAACAGGTGAAGCAACAGAAAACACTGAAGTGGTACATTATTATTATAACTACATGCCTAACTTCGGCGGTTGGGGCAACTACCTCACAACACCAGGTATCGTTAACAACACTTGGATTAAATTGCGCGAGATAACACTCAGCTATAACTTCCCAAGCAGAATACTCGAAAAACTCAAGGTGTTCCAAAACGCTTCTATCTCAGTGACAGGACGTGACTTATTCTATATCTACAAGACATTACCTGACAACATCAACCCAGAAGGTACTTTGGGAACAGGTAACGCTCAAGGTCTCGAATATGGTTCATTCCCAATGACACGTTCATTTATCTTCTCACTCAGATTCGGTCTCTAATTAATATAAGGAAGGAGAAAAATTATGAAAAAGAACATATTAAATCTTAAAAACATATTCTTGGCATCAACAATGGTTGCTGCTCTCTTCTTGGGTTCTTGCGACAGAGGATTCGATGAGATGAATAAAAATCCTATGAACCCTACAGGTACCGACATCGGTCCTATGTTCAATGGCGTCGTCAGCACACTCCGCTGGAACAGCAACGAACAATTCTATCTCTGGAATGAGATTTTCTATCCTGAGACAGAACTCGGTGCTCTCACATCAGAGGCATGGGGTAACTACAGCATTGGCGTTGACGCTGTTTGGAACGACTACTACCTCGCTTTGGCTAACATCCACGACATCGACAAACGTCTCGATGAGATGTGCGAAAAAACTGGCGACAATGAAATAGATGATAAGGTAAGAGCTCAACTCATCGTTTTGGAAGCATACAAGACTTTCAAAGTCACAGATATGTTCGGCGATATTCCTTACTCAGAAGCTGGTTACATCTGGTATGACACAGAAGCTAACAGAAAACCAAAATACGATACTCAAGAGTCAATCTATAAGACAGTATTGGCAGAGTTGGTATGGGCAAGAGAAATATTGAATGGCGGTGCTGCAACAACATCACTCGGCAACCAATATTATTCACTCGGCGCATACGATGTTATGTATCACAACGATTATAACAAATGGGGCAAAATCGCTAACTCTTTGATCTTACGTCATGGCTTGAGAATGCGTGACAAAGACCCAGGTTTCGCTGACACATTATTACAGACAGCTTACAACAAACCTGCTATCGACGATTATTACTACAGCGGCAACGGCGCTTTCGCATTATGGCCACAATATCTCGGTAACACATTCGGCGATGAAGGCTGGTCTTTCAGAGAACATAAGAACTTAAGAATGGGTGAAACAGTATTCGCTCAGATGTCAAAACCAACAGACTCTGTAGATAACGAAATCTTCGACCCAAGAGTTTATATCTTCTTCGACACAAACAACAAGACAGCCGACTATCCAGAAGGCGCTTGGAGAGCATATCCACAATTGAAAGATGCTAACACTCCTACAGAAGGTGGTTCCCCTTATTCATCAGCGAGAGACAAGAACTACGGATTTAAAGGCCCTGCTTGCTTGTATTCTCCATTCAACTTCTACCTCATCCGCGACCACGTCTTCGTACCTCAAATCATGATAAGTCCAGCTGAAGTATGCTTCATCAAAGCTGAAATGATGATTAAAGGTATCGTTCCTGGTGGCATCGGCATGATGACAGACGAAATGATAAGAAAAGGTATTGAACACTCATTCCTTATGTGGTTGCAACTCCCTATCTACGGAACTGAGGCTACATATAAATATATATATCAAGACCTTCAAAAGATTTTGGATGATGGCGATTTATATTCAATCTCATATGCATACGCTTCTAAGGTATTCAACGAAATGGTTTATAACAACCTCGACTTCGCTTATTCAGAAGAAGCTTACCTCGAATTCATTTATCAACAACGTTGGTTAGACTTGTTCCGTCAGGCTAATGAAGCATGGAACCTCACTCGTCGTACAAAAGACACTGGTGCTACAACACCAACAACAATAGACCATCAAAAACTTGTTACATACAGATTGCCTTATCCTCAATCAGAAGTCACATACAATTATGACAATTATAACGAACAAGTCAAGACTATGAGTCATGGCGATACAAGAGAAACCAAGGTATGGTGGATGGCAGATTAATAATTAAAATTTTTTAACAGATGAAAAAAGTATTCTTATTATTATCAATGATGTTGTGCTTAACAGTCGTTAACGCACAAGTTGAGTACGTAATCAATTTTGACAATTATACACAAGGTACTCAATGTCTTAATGGACAAGATAACTGGTCAACACACTATCAAACAGCATCAACTTCACAAGACTTCGACGTTGACTACAGCTGCGATGGTTTGTTGTCACCTAACGAAAGCGTTGCTGTTTATTATCCATACGGCGGTCCTGGCGTTGGTAGAACAGCTACACGTAAAGCTTCAAGTAACTTCGATTTCAATTTCAAGAACGGTGGCATCATCGACTTTGAATTCGACATCACTCCTGCTTGGTGGGGCGTTTTCGCTGGCGTTGGTTACGACGCTGACGGCGATGGCAACATCCTCCAAGGCATGACAGACGGCGACGGCGGCGTCTATCTCCGTATAGCTGGTAGCGGCAACGACAAACATCCTAACATCGTCCTTCCTAATGGAACAGACATCCTCATCACCAACTATCGTCAAGAAAACTGGGCTAGATATAAAATGTCATTCGATTTCTCAGCATACGACGGCGCTGGTTCTTTGACAGTTTTCGTTAAAGACTTCAACGGTACTAGCTGGGGCGAATGGATGCAATTGTCAGAAGCTACTGAACTCAATATGGGTATGACTCCAGGTTCTGGCGACATGCGCGACTATAAAGTATGGGACGGTATCTTCTTCCACTGCCAAGGTGGTACAGGCGGCTTCGACAACTTCTTAGTACGTCAAATGCCAGAAGGTAACATGCAATACATCAACTTACCTGACGTTCCAAAACAATTGACAATCAACCCTCCTTATACATTGGAAGCTACTTCAACATCAGGTCTCCCTGTTTCTTTCGAAATGATTAGCGGTCCTGCTACAATAGAAGGCAACATCTTGACACTCACAGGTGAAGTAGGTACAGTATCTTTGAAAGCTACTCAAGCAGGTAATGACGAATGGCTCGCTGCTCCAGACGTAGTGAAGACTTTCGAAGTAATCGACCCAATGGCTTATTCAACAGACATTACAATTCGTCGTCCTTACGATGCAACAAACGTATATCTCCCAGAATTGAAACCTATCATCTTGAACGTCAGCCTCCAAGTTGAACACGCCGACGCTCTTCTCTTCGAAGATGTAAGATGTACTATCGATGGCGAAGATGTAGTCTTAAGCACTGACGCTCCTAACAACCCAGACAACGGTTACTTCTATAACTACTGGACTCCAGCACGTTACGGAGATCATACTATGACAGTAAGCGTTACAACATCAGGCGGTAACGTTACAACAAAAACATCTTCATTCAATATTACAAAAGATTACGATGACGTCACTGTTACAACAATCAACGGCGACCTCATCTGTACACCTTCAATTCACTCTGCTATCGGTAACTACGTAATGCCAACTCACGTAGGCGCATTCAACAACATCAAAGCTCATTATGACCACAATTGCGTTGACGGCGTCTGTGATACATACGACCGCGTTGGTGGTGTTAAAGTAAGAAACTACCGTGGACAATGGATGGAACTCTTCCGTTATACAACTCCTTTCGGCGTAGAATGTGAAGACAACCTCGATGTAACAGACTTCTCTTCAGTACTCCAAGGTTTGGTAGAATTAGAATTGTACTTCGAATCATGGAATGGTAACGGTTACAACCCAACACTTACATTCGATATGACAAAAGGTACTCCAGAATTCGATTACTATAACGTTGATGAAATCTGGTTCGACATCTTCTCATTCGGTGACTATGCTAACCAACAATCTATCCCTGACGTAGATTATACATTCCCAGAATATACAGAAGCTGCAAGATTGAAAATCATTTCTTCAGGTCACAACTGGAGCAGCGGCGCTAACGGAACATACAACACAGGTAATGCTGCTGAGTTCTACGAAGCAACTCACGGAATTAAAATCAATGATGTTAAGGTTTACGACCAACATTTGTGGAGAACATGTAACCCTAACCCTGCAGGTTGCCAACCACAAGCTGGTACATGGACATACCAACGTTCGGGATGGTGCCCAGGTAGTATCGCTATGGTTTGGGATTTCGACCTCACAGATTACGTAGGCAACGGCTGCGCTAATATCTTCTACGAATTAGACCCAACTTACATCGACGAATGTCACCCTAACTACCCTGACTGTGTCAACGGTCAAAACAGCTGCCAAAAATGTGACGCTCCTGACAACCCAGTTCTTCGCGTTTCAGGTAAAGTTGTTACTTACAGTAATAATATCAACGTTCTCGATGGTAGCAATGTCGATGTTAATGAAAACCTCGTTGACTATAATGTTGACATCTTCCCTAACCCAGCATCTTCAAATCTTAACTTCTCATCAGATTACCAAAACGGTAAGTTGAGCGTTTTGATTTTGAATGCTCAAGGTCAAGAAATGAAGAAATTCGCTTTCAGCGGTAGCAGAACAATAGACGTTTCAGACTTCCCAAGCGGTGTCTATTTCGTTAAAGTGTTAGGCAACACAATGAAAACACATAAGATTGTCATCTATTAATATTTGACAAATCTATTATAAATAAGGTAGAGACGGCATGTATGTCGTCTCTATTTTTTTTATATATAACTGAAAACCAAAATGATATGTGATTTAACGCATAAAAACGCATAAAAATGCATAGAGTTTTTTCTTGCAAACCCTATAATCGCCATCATATATTTGCGTCGTTAATTCAAAATTATATCGCTATGAAACACAAAATTATTATTCTTACAGTAATGCTCCTTGCGGCATTCAGTCTGTGCGCTCAGTGGCATCCCGAGGCACAAATGGACGTTAATAATGTTAAGACAGACTTCTATGGAACAGGCAATTTCGGCATTATGCGCGGTGGTAACGGTTCTTATGGCATCGGCTATGTTGAAAACTTTAGAGTCCCTGCCAATGGCGATGCAGGCACTATTTATAGTAATACCTTATGGATTGCAGGACTCGACGGCAATGCCAATATTCACTGTTCTGCAGTACGTTTCAACCAAGTGGGCGATGACTTCTGGTCGGGACCGCTGCGCGTCAACGACGGCTCTACAGATATCTATGCGGTGATGGACTACCATCATGTGTGGAAAGTGAGACGCTCTGATATTGAAGCTATCATCAATAACACAGCCGCCGACATCCCTGAAGACGTCCTGACATGGCCTGCTCACGGCAATGTAGAAGATGGTTATGCTGCAAACCTCGCTCCTTTCGTTGATACCGACAACGACGGAATCTACGACCCTCGCAAGGGCGATTATCCTGACATACTCGGCGACATGGCATTGTATTGCATCTATAATGACAACTATAGTGCTCATACAGAATCAGGCGGTGAGGCATTCGGATTCGAGTTGCATTGTATGTTGTATGGATTCTATGCTCCTGGCGATGAAATGTTGAACAACACTCTTTTCATGCGTACCTGGATTTACAACCGTTCTAACAACGATTATAATAATGTATATGTCGGCAACTGGACCGATTTCGATATTGGTTATGCATTGGACGATTTTATCGGATGTAATGTTGAGCGAGGATATTATTACGGATATAATGCATTGCCTATAGACGGCAATGGCGAGCCTGAGTCTTATGGTCACAATCCTCCTGCACAGATGGTTATGATTTTGGGCGGTCCTGATATGCCAGCAGATGGCGTCGATAATCCTAAGTTCGATGAGAACGGATTCCAGATTGTTGACGAGAGCGTCAACGGATTGGGATTCGGCGATGGCGTGGTCGATAATGAACGTTTAGGTATGTGCAGCTTCGTCTATCATACTAATGACGTTACATATCACGGCGATCCGGAAAATGCTGAAGAATACTACAGATTGCTTAAGGCAGAATGGAAAAATGGCGTGAAGATACATTATGGAGGTAATGGCTTCCCAGGCAGCGAAGGCGTCACCGACATACCATGCCGATTCATGTACCCTCATAACTCCGACCCTGACAACTGGGGAACAGGCGGCGTTAATCCAGGAGTGCAAGAATGGTGCGAAGAAACTGCTGTCGATGGCAGCCCTAATGACGATGGCGACAGAAGAGGCCTCGCTTCATCAGGACCATTCAACTTCGGCAGCGGCGAGGTTCATGTCATCGACAAGGCTTTCGTGACTTACTGGCCATCTGATGCCTTCGATAGAGATGAGATGAATGAGTGGGCGGATTATATCAGAAATTATTTTATCAACAACTTAAATAAATAAGCCTTATGAAAAGATTAACATATACCATCATATTCCTCTTGTTGGGAATGAGTCTCGGCGCACAAAGCGTATGGGACGGCAAGCGCGAAGCTATCAGAAAAGGCTCTGGCACAGAATCGGATCCTTATCTCATCGAGAACGCTCAAAATCTGGCATGGCTCGCCTATCTGATAAATTATGATTATTCCGAATGGACAGAAGGCAAGTATTTCCTCTTGAAAACAGACATCGACCTTAACGGAAGTGAAGACAACCAATGGCTGCCGATAGGCGCTGGCGGCGGTAATACTGTCTACGGTAAATGCATGAAAGGCACTTTCGACGGCGGCGGTCATAAGATAACAGGACTTTACATTGACAACAATTCTGTCGTTGCCGACAATAACTCTATCTGGTATGCCAATACGAATGCCGCTTTGTTCAGTGAGTTGCATAGTGAGTCTGTCGTTAAAAATCTTTATGTTGAAGGTTATATTAGCGTGGATAACAAAACCTGCGCAGGTGTGTCAGGACGTTCCGGCAATATATTTAGATGTGTCTCCGATGTTGATGTCGAGACAGAAAAAGAAGGCGCCGGCTTGGTGGCAATGTATTCCAATGCTATTGAAGAATGTGCCAATTATGGTGATATCAATGCTGGCACTTTTGCAGGCGGCATCACTGCTTTCTCAAAATTTGATATAGTGAATTGCTATAATATGGGTGCTGTCAACGGAAGTGGTTACGTAGGCGGCATCACATCTGGAGCTATTAAAGGAACGATAATGAACTGCTATAATGCAGGCGACATTGACGCCTATGATATGGCGGAGTATAAAGGAGCTGTTGTTGCAAAATTGGATGGCACCGCTAAAGTGGAAAACGTCTATTATCTCGACTCTTCCATAGATCAGAACGATGAATATGGTGAGGCGTTGTCGGCAAGTGTGATGCAGTCGCTGGATTTTGTCACGATGTTGAACAACAACACTAATGTGTGGATGTATGACGCTGCTTTCGCCAATCAGGGATTCCCGATATTGACCAACGCGATTCCTCTCAGCGACGACTCCTGCCAACAAGAGGAGGAAATGCTGATGCTTTTCCCTAATCCTGCAGTAGACTATGTCAATATCGTCGGTGATGTAGCATCGTACGAAATATACGATATGCTTGGAAAGAGCGTCGCCGGTACAAGACTTATGAACGATGTCAGGGAACAGCTTGATGTCGTTCAATACAAGCCAGGAATATACTTCGTGAAATGTCTGATGAAAGACGGCATGACGGTGACGAAGAAAGTTGTTGTCAAATAGGTCTTTGACGTGAAGAGACGATGTGAAAAATCGTCTCTTCTTTTTTTTATTTCAGTTCGATATTTTTTCTTAAGTTTGCAATGTTATAAAATAATGCGCAATGGTTAAGAGAAAGAACAAACTTGTTATTGAAACATTTGATGATATAAAGATAATAGGCATCAATACAAGCATGTTTGATTATCAGTTGGCGCATTTCCTCAACAAGACCCTTAAGATAGATTTAGTCAAGTATAAAAGCATCACCAACAATGGTGAGGACTTCTACTCTTTCTATCGTTACGATGCAGGCGAGAACGCAAATACCTTCAATATGATTGGATTGGTTTGTGATAACAAGGAATGGGTCTCTTTCAAGCCAAAGACAGAATATCTGCTTATCATAAGAAATTATATCAAAGAATCTAACTATCAGCTTCTGATATCAAAGATAAAAAGCATACCTCAGGTGTTTCACGCCTATAACATCGACCTCGATGTCAATAAAAAAATTGATGTCATTCTTGAAGACATAGAATTCCACGAGATGGAAATCGCCAACGAACAGAATGGAGAACGTAAATAATTGAAAATGGAAAGTTGAAAATGGAAAAAGTTCAAAAAATATTAGAAGAAATAGAAGAACTTACATATTTTCATATATTTGCAGAAATAAATTAACGAACTTAAAAGAAAGGACTAAACTATGAAAAGAATGTTGATCTTTATTTCTTTATTAGTTATAATGTTTTCATGCAACATTATGCCTAAAGAATGTGAACAAGTCGAAGACATTATTGGCAATGTGCCTGAAATGATCGCAAATGACTACAATGATTGTGAAATAGTCAATCAAAATTATATGTACTTTGCCAAATGGCTCGATGATTCTTACATGGAGCATTATCCTGAAGCAAATGATTTCCTTTCACAAGAAGGTGACACAGTAATGATCAAAGGATTTGTGTCACATGGATATGGCATAACAACAGACTATTACAAGAATTATTGGATTTGTTATTTAATTTCAGACTCCTTGGATGCTATGGATACTGAGTATACTCCTAATGATGTGACAATATTTGGTGACAATCCAGATATGCTGTCGAACATTGATTTTTCAAGAAAATGTTATGTTAAAAGCACTGTAAAGTTCGAAGATTTGGGATATGAAATAGGACCTTCCGACCCTAAATCCTGTTATTCAATGATGCCAAGTTTTAAAGTTATTGAAATAAAGAATTAAAATAATCGGATATCAATCATAGTGCCGTAGGCTTCACCGCCTGCCTATAAACTGCCGCTCCTTCGGAGCTGATTTGAGTATACTTTTTTTTGACATAAAATAATAACTTTGATGAAAGCGTTTTCATCAAAGTTACTATATTCAATTGATAAACATTGTTTTATAATGATTTTACCAACTGTTTTTGTCTATTATACCAGAGATTTCAAGAATTCTCTCCATCACTAAAAAAGTTCAAAGTTCAAAGGTTCAAAGTTCAAAGGCTCTTAGTTCAACGGTTCAATGGTTCAAAAACCCCTCCTCACTCAAAAAACTTTAGCCTTTAGTCTTAGTCTTTAGTCATTTTCACTATCTTTGCACCCTTAAAAATTAATCAACAAAATTATTTATGAAGAAGTTTTTATTTTTGCTTTGCGCAATTATGTCATTGAATGTTTTGACAGCGCAAAAGAATGTGCTTCTTGAAGAAGCAACAGGAACTTGGTGTCAGTATTGCCCTTCAGGCATTTACTACATTGACTCATTGGTGACAATGTACGACAATGTCATCGCTGTAGCAATTCATACCAATGACGTAATGGCTGTTGAAGAATATTTCAATGCAGGAGGATTCATCATGGCTCCAGAAGCAAACATCGGTCGTCGTTACCAAAACAAATCAACAGACCAATGGTTCAACTTTGTTCAACAAGAGATGGCAGTGCAGCCTAAGTCAACTGTTACTGTAGAGAATCAATTTAATGAGTCAACACGTTTGCTTACTTCAACAATAACAATAGATGCCATCGAAAATATTGAAGGCAACTACAAAATAGGCGCTATCATCACAGAAGACGCTGTTACAGGTCCAGCACCTCAATATAACCAAGCAAACCAATATTCAAACAACTACTTCCCAATGGGCGGTTTCGAAAACCTTCCAAACCCTGTTCCAGCTAACAGAATGGCTTTCGACCACGTAGCTCGTCACCTCCTCGGTGGTTACAACGGTGAGACAGGCATGCCATCAACTCTCGCTGCAGGACAGTCTTACACTCATACATTCACATACACTGTCCCAGAAAACTTCGACCACAATTATTTGAAGGTCATCGGTGTCTTGATTGCTCCAGACGGAACTATCGACAATGCAGGTCAAAGTGCTTATGTCAACGGCGAACAAAACGCTGCTCCTAAATTTACTTCAACTCCTGTTACAGAAAATTTCGCTCTTGTAAATTATATCTATAACATTTATGTTCACGATACAGACGACAAGAACTTGACAATCACTGTTGAAGAAAAACCAGAATGGCTCACATTTGAACAATATGACAACAAATCTGCTGCTTTATATGGTATGCCACAAACTGCAGGAGAATACGATATCGTAATTAAAGTTACAGATGGTGAAACAGAAACAGTACAATCTTATACACTTGTCGTTAGCGAGCCTTTAGAAGCATCATGGGAATATTTAGGTCTCAGAGGTATCACTGAAAGCAGCATTTATATGTATCTCTTCGGATCATGCTCTCAAAACGGAAATGTATTCTTATTCGTTAAGGAATACAACTGTCCTACAGTTTATAAATATGATGGCGTTCTTGGACAATGGTCAAAATTAGGTTCTTTGGATGATAATATGGCTTATGACGGTGGCATCACTGTTGACCAAAATGGTGTTGTATATATCGTTTATTCTCTTATGGGCAATCAACAGGCAGACGACGATGATTATGTTAAAGTAAAAAAATATGAAAATGGACAATGGAGTGATGTCGGTGACATAAATAAAGTCGGCAGCGTTACAAAATTAGCAATGGGTTCAGACAACGTTCTTTATTTAAGTTTCAGAGACTACAACGCTAACTCAAGATATTATGTTTACAGATTTGTTAACAACGAATGGGAACGTCTTGGTGGTGAAGTGAGCGGCGGCGCATGGGCAAAACTCGCATTGGATAGCAACAATACTCCTTATGTCTCATGGTCCGACACTTATGCTGGTAATTTAATATATGTATCAAAACTCATCGGCGAAGTATGGGTTAAAGTGGGTGGCACTAAGGTGTCTGATGAAAGTTGTTACTATTACCAAGATCTCGCTATTGACAAAGAAGGCAACATCTATGTAGCTTATTGCGGTTACCAAGACAACATATTGAACGTATATCGTTATAATGGTTCAGAATGGGAATCAATAGGTTCTTCTGTAACATCAATTCCTATCAAAGGCATCGACGTTGCATTGGACAGCGAACAAAACTTCTACGTTTCATTCTCCGACATGAACATGGAAAACAGAATGTCAACATTGAAATATAACGGCGAAGAATGGTCATTCGTCGGTCAAAGAGGATACTCAGATCCAGGCGACTCATATATGTCAATGACAATGATTAACGATAACCCATGCGTTTTATATACCGACGTGACAAATGGCAACAAGGCTTCTGGTATGTACTTTATGCCATACAATTTCTTGTTCCCTCCTCATAATCTCACAGCAGAACTCGTCGGCGAAGAGGATGTCATTTTAACATGGGAAGCTCCTCAAACAATGGAAATGCAACCTATAAGTTATAACGTCTATAGAAACGATGCTAAGATCGGTAATACCGAAGCATTCACATATAATGATGAAGACTTGACCCCAGGTTTGCATCGTTACACAGTGACAGCAGTCTATGAAAACGGCGAGTCATCACCAGCAGGTCCTGTTTCTGTTCAAGTTACAGTCTCTATCGACGAAAACAATGAAGTTGCATTCGTAGTATATCCAAATCCAGCAGAAAACTACGTCATGATCGAAAGCGTCAAAGAAGCTGAAGTAACAATCTACTCTATCAACGGACAGATGGTTTCATCACAGACAATCTGCGAAGGAACAAACACTATCGATGTTTCAAACCTCAACGCTGGCATGTACTTCATGAAAGTCAATGAATCAATGGTTAAGATCATTGTTAAATAAGAACTTTAGAATTCTAGAATTTTAGAACTCTAGAAAATCAGAACCTCAGATTTTTTTCTGGGGTTCTTTTTTTTAGGAATTCAGGATTTATAGGGACTAGAGGGATTAGAGGAGTTTTTCTCATCACTACATTACTAAAAAGGTTCAGAGTTTAGAGTTCAGAGTTTAGAGTTCTTAGCTTTTGGTTCAACATCCTTAGTTTATATAAATATTATAAAACCTTTGTTTTTTTTGATGTTAAATTATATCTTTGCGGAACGAAAATCAAAAAGAATCTTTAATTGTGGAATAATGCGGTTCTGTCCATAATTAAAGAGAAAAAAATCAATAAATAGAACCTGCCTTAACATAGTATGAAAATACGAAAGATTAATCTTGGCGAGATTTCAAATTACTTGAGTTTGGAATTCAATGAATACTTCGATCATGTACTTGGTATGTATAGCATTCCTTATGATGCTAAAATAGGCATTCAAGAGTTTCAACGCACCATTACTAAGGATAGTTTGGATGCAGAAGAATTCCGCACCGCAAAAATAATATCCAAAGTCGCCACTAATATCCGCAAGAGTAATCAAGAGACCGTTCTTGTATGTCACCTCACCACATTGCGAAACAAGAGCATCTGCGATAACAATGCATCTGAGTTTGACAAATCGCTTTTAGATTCCGGGTATGCTCCCGAATTATTGTTTGGTGGTAAAACTTGTAGCGATGGAAAATATACTCAAAATGTAGGATTCTCAATACTAACATCGTATTCTAATACCATATTATACGCGCCCATAGGCATTGCTGACGAAGAAATAAGCACACCTATTTTGGAATCCTTAACTCAAAATAAGAAACGTATTATAAGTGCCTCGGGGCGATTACAATCGGGAGCTTTGTGGTCTAATATCAACGATGTGGTGATGCATATGGATAATGCGCATTTTGCTCATTATTACGCAGCTGCGGTAGAGATTCAGTCAATGATAAATAAAGCCAATTATGTCGTAAAAGATGCTGATGATGGCAAAAAAATGTTTTTAGACGCTGGTTTATCTGAACGACATCTCCTCGATTTATATGACGTTTATATGGACTATATAGATGCTTGGGAGCAGGGGGATATTGTATCACATTCTATGTTATTCCTTTCGATTCCAACGACAAAAATAACTTGTGATATATATGGCGAAGAGTGTACGTTTTTCTTTATGCCAACACAAGATCCTGAAAATGTAGAAGATGCGCCATATACAACAGTCTTTTATGATGCGCTTCCCGAAACATCTGTTGTAAAATATCTAACCAAATTATTCTAACTAAGCATAGGTATGAAAAATACATTTAAGAGTTGGCTGATAGCCAATTTGGAAGCTATCACTGAGGTTATTGTGGTATCATTAACAGTAGTTTTAATAGTGTGTCTGATAAAAACTGGTGAGGTTTTTTCAAACTCGGAGAACGTTTCAAACTCGGAGAACGGATTAAATACTATTCTTTGTTTATTTGCAGCATTTGTCGGCTTGACTATGCCTGGAAAGGGGATTCGCGATTCATTGACAGCACTTGGAGTAGCTTTATTTCTGTTAGCAATACCTTTGCTGATAGTTGTTGATAAGGGCCTTATTTCTACCACGAGTCTTTGCCTGTGGGGTGCTATAATTGCTATCACATCAATAATTCCTGCTATTTGTATAGCTAAATTTGCTTACAACAATGTCGAGGAGGTTCTGTCGCGTAGATTCTTTTATCGCAATAGTAAAGTAAATTATTTAGAGTTTAAGGTCAAATATACTATCGAGAGATTTGTCACATCTTGCCGTTGTATAATGGCTGTTGGTCTTTTTATATTCTTGTTGACTCATTTGAATTTAGTGACAGCATTACTATAAGTTGTTTTATCCATCACTTTTAACTCTGCTTTCTTTTATCAGTCTGTCTCCATACATTTGTAGAAAATTTAACAACAAAATATTATGAATAAGACCATTAACAAAGATTATTATCGAAGTTTTATTTCTAAATTTTGTGAAAAATTACAGCAAATTCCAGACTATCAGCCCGAATCAGGTATTTTCATTCCATACACATTTAATGACTATGCCAATGTTAAGAAGAAGATATTCTTTGTCGGAATCGACACTGCGGGTTGGATAAAAACGTCTGAAATGCTGACTGATTATAGCAACAACAACATTGATAGTTATTTTGAGAAGAACACCAAAGTGGTATCCGTTCAAGGAGAAAATCAAGATGGAACTGACCTCCACAGCCTTGATAAGAATACCGCGTGGAGATGTAATCATATGTCTCGTTTTTGGCCATTCTGTCAAAAACTCTACATCTACATTATGACAGGCGAATGGGTAAATGTAACCGATTTCGAGAAAAAGCACTATAACCTATTAGAAGGAGCTGCTTACGGAAATCTCTCTTTGGTAGAGATAAAGAAAGGTTGGTTGGGGACACTCAAGGGGTACGAGAAAATAGATAAGGAGTTTGTTAAGGATTTACGCTCCTATGTTCGTAAAATGGAGCGGTTTGAAACACTATTCGAGGCTTATGAAACTCCTGATTTAGTAATTGTTTTAGGCGAAAGAGGGAAGAGAATGGATGTACTCGAAGGATTAGGTGTAAAAGAGGTTGAGTCTAATGAGTTTGCAATTATTTATGAATTAGAGAAGTATCGAACCAAAATTATCTGGACTAGTCACCCGAGTGCACGTCGAAAAACAAAGAGTTTTCGTGAAGGGGTGCTTCCTTATATTGGTAGTGCCGCACGAAAACTTTTAGGACTATCTGAATAATTCATTAAGTTAATATGACCTATGGAACAGAAATTTGATTTTTCGCAAGCCGATCCTCTGTTTGTTGAGGTGGCAAGATTTGTAGTAAAAACGGGCAAAGCGCAAGCGAGTGCTCTGCAACATGATTTTGTACTTGGTTTCAATCGTGCAGGTCGCATCCTGGAACAGTTGGAGAGGGCGGGTATTGTTGGCGAGGCTGTGTGCTGCAAACCACGAACAGTACTATGCACCGCAGCGGAGTTAGAGCAAAAAATTACTGAGTGGATTCATGAAAGTCAATGAAACAATGGTGAAGATCATTGTTAAATAAGAACTTTAGAACTCTAGAATTCTAGAACTATAGAAAATCAGAACCTCAGAATTTTTTTCTGGGGTTCTTTTTTTAGGAATTCAGGATTTATAGGGACAAGAGGAATTAGAGGAGTTTTTCTCATCACTACATTACTAAAAAGGTTCAGAGTTTAGAGTTTAGAGTTTAGAGTTCTAGAACTCTAGAATTCTCCCCTGCGTTAGGGATTGGACTCTACACTCTAAACTCTACACTCTACACTTTCAACTAATCTTGAGTTTCTGAATTTCTTGTATCAAAAAAATCTTGTTGTCTTGTAGTCTCGTTGTCTTGTAGACTTTTTTCATTATCTTTGCATTCTTAAGAAAAATTCTAAATTTTTAAATATGAAAAAACTCCTTTTATCATTTATCGTATTGATGTCGTTCTCTTTGCAGTTAAGAGCCGACGAAGGAATGTGGATTCCTATGTTGTTGCAAAACAATGAACAAGAAATGCAAGAGATGGGTATGAATATCACAGTAGAGGATATTTATTCTATCAACAATAGCAGTATGAAAGACGCTGTCGTTTTGTTCGGCGGCGGTTGTACTGGTGAAATCGTCAGCGACCAAGGTCTTCTCCTCACCAACCATCACTGCGGCTACAGCTGGATTCAATATCATAGCACCGTAGAACACGACTACCTCACAGACGGTTTCTGGGCGATGAGCATGGAAGAAGAACTTCCTTGTCCAGGCCTCACAGCTGTCATGCTCAAAAGCATGAAAGATGTAACAAATTTTGTTTTAGAAGGCATTACAAAAGAGACATCTAACGAAGAAAGAGCAAAAATCGTTAGTGAAAATATCAAGAAAGTAAAGGAAGAAGCTGAAGCTACAACAGACTATCAAGTCGTTATCAAGCCTTTCTATCATGGCAATAAATATTACATGATTTACAACGAAGTGTTTAAAGACGTTCGTATGGTAGGTACTCCTCCTTCAAACATCGGTAAGTTCGGTGGCGACACTGACAACTGGGTTTGGCCTCGTCACACAGGCGACTTCTCGATCTTCCGTATCTACGTGTCTCCAGAAGGCGAAGCAGTTGAATATAGCGAAGATAACGTCCCTTACAAACCTAACTACCACTTCCCTATCTCATTGAAAGGCGCAGAAAAAGGTGACTTCACTTTCGTATTCGGTTATCCTGCTCGTACAAACGAATATCTCCCAGCAGTAGCTGTCAACCAAGAAGCTAACATCATCTATCCTGTCAGCGTTGACCTCCGTGGCAAGATTCTCGACATCTACAACAAACATCAAGAAAAAGACCCTAAAGTAAGAATACAATATGCTTCAAAACACGCTAGCCTCGGCAATGGCTGGAAAAAATGGATGGGCGTGATTGAAGGTATCAACAACTTCAAGGGCGTACAAAAGAAAAAAGCATTCGATGAGAAATTTACAGAATGGGCTCTTAAGAGCCGTCAGAGAGGCGCTTACGTCAATTTGATTTCTGACTTCGAAAAGGTTTATGCTGAATACGAACCTTATCGCCTCGCAACAACTTATCTCTCAGAGACAGCTCTCAACATCGAGATTTTGACATTCGCTGCTGAGTTCAACAAACTCTCTCAAGTAACAAAAGAAACTTCACAAGAAGATATCGACGCAATGATTGCTGCTGCTAAAGAAGCAACAAAGGTCTTCTTTAAAGACTACCATCAACCAATCGATGAAGAAGTTGCTGTTGCAATGTTAACAGAATACATCGCTAACCAACCAGCAGACTTCCGTCCAGAACTTCTCAACACAATAGAAAATAAATATGACAACGTTCAAGCTTACGTCGATGAATTGTTCGCTAAGACAATGTTCACTTCAGAAGAAGGCATCTACAAATTCTTAGACGAATTCAAGGCTCCTAAGGCTAAGAAACTTGCAAAAGACCCAGCTCTTATGGCATACAACGACGTCATGGATTTCTATCTCAACAACATCAGAACAAAGACTGTCGATTTGAACAACCAAATCGCTGATATGCAAAGAGTATTCATGCGCGGTCAGATGGAATATCATGCAGAAAAAAATCCTGATAAGATGATGTATCCAGATGCTAACTTCACATTGCGCGTCACTTATGGTAAGATAGGCGGTTTCAGTCCAAGAGACGCTGTCAACTACAAACACTTCACAACATTAGACGGTATCATGCAAAAGGAAAATCCTAATATCTACGACTACGTCGTTACAGACCGTCTCCGTGAACTTTATGAAAACAAAGACTATGGTCGTTATGCTGACAAAGACGGCAGCATGCACGTCGCTTTCATCGCTGGCAACCACACAACAGGAGGCAACTCAGGCAGCCCTATCTTGAATGCCGACGGTCATCTCCTCGGTCTCAACTTCGACCGCACCTGGGAAGGCACAATGAGCGATTTAATCTACGACCCATCAATTTG
Source organism: Bacteroidales bacterium (assembly GCA_045655965.1). Taxonomy (GTDB): domain Bacteria; phylum Bacteroidota; class Bacteroidia; order Bacteroidales; family F082; genus Limimorpha. The sequence goes on from JAZOQH010000036.1 coordinate 272,264, forward strand.
TAAGAATATCTCTGTCGACATTCGTTACGTTTTGTTCATCATCGACAAATACGCTGGCGCAACAAGATTAGTTGAAGAAATGACGATAGTGGAATAACAGCTATAAAATAAAAAGAGACGCTTTAAAGCGTCTCTTTTTATTTTATAGCAGCTATACCTGGGAGCTCTTTTCCTTCAATAGCTTCCAACAATGCACCGCCGCCTGTTGATACGTATGAAACATCGTTAGCCATGTCAAATTTGTTGATGCATGCTACTGAGTCGCCGCCGCCTATCAATGAGAAAGCGCCGTTCTTTGTAGCCTCAACGATAGCTTCTGCTACAGCATGTGAACCATGTGAGAAGCTGTCAAATTCAAACACGCCGCATGGACCGTTCCATAATATTGTCTTTGAATTTTTGATTACTTCACCGAATAATTCTCTTGTCTTAGGACCAATATCCATACCTTCATATCCTTCAGGAATATCCATTGGATCTGCAACTAAAGTGTTAGCATCGTTGCTGAAATTGTCTCCTACGACAGCATCTACTGCCAATACCAAGTTGACGCCTTTGTCTTTAGCTTCTTGTAACAATGAGAGAGCTAAATCTAATTTGTCGTTCTCGCAGATTGAGTTACCGATGTTACCTCCGAGAGCTTTTTTAAATGTATATGTCATGCCGCCGCAGAGGATGAGGTTGTCAACCTTAGTGAGAAGGTTTTCGATGATATCAATCTTTGTTGATACTTTAGAGCCGCCCATGATAGCTGTGAAAGGACGTTTGATGTCTTTCATAACCTTGTCGATAGCTTCTACTTCTTTGCCCATGAGGAGGCCGCACATCTTATGGTCAGCGTCGAAATAGTCAGCGATGAGTGCTGTTGAAGCATGAGCGCGGTGTGCTGTACCGAAAGCGTCGTTTACATAATAATCGGCGTATGATGCCAATGTCTTGGTGAATTCTTTTTGGCTTTCTTTGAGAGCTTTCTTTGCTTCGTCGTAGCCTTCTTCGCCTTTTTCAATGCCGCGTACCTTGCCTTCTTCTTCTGCGTAGAAACGGAGGTTTTCGAGCAAGAGAACGTCGCCAGCCTTCATGGCAGCAACTTTTTCAGCAGCTTTCATGCAGTCGTCAGCGAAGATTACTTCCTTGCCGATGACTTGGCCGAGGTAGTTAACGATATGTTTGAGTGAATATTTTTCGTCTGGGTTTTTCTTAGGACGACCGAGGTGTGACATCAATATGATCATACCGCCATCGTTGATGACTTTGTTGATAGTAGGCATCGCTGCACGGATGCGAGTGTCGTCAGTGATATTAAAGTTTTCGTCCAACGGAACGTTGAAATCGACGCGAACGATAACGCGTTTTCCAGCAAAATTAACTTGTTCTATGTTTTTCATATGATAATATATTTATTTGTTTTCTGATAATTCTGAGTTTCTGAGATTCTGAATCTCTTTTAATTTTCTATATTTATGTCTTGTCGCTTTGGCTCCTACGCAGCACATTGTGAGTCCTTCTTTTCCATCCAGGAATCCTAATCTTATGATATAATGCTGGATGAAATAATATATAGGAGAGACGATGCTGAGCAGAGATGCGTTCTTCTTTCCTTTATCAAAATAATGCTGAGCTCTCATCTCGGCAAATTTGAACAACTGCTTTTCGAAGTCCTCCGGCTTGGAGTAAGAGAAATGCAAGAGATCTCCCTTCAGATGTTCTTCTTTCACTTTCCTGTCGAATTTGATTACTTCGTGAATCAAGCCTTCCCATTTGCCTATATTACGGTTCCAGATTCTTATCTTCTTATCCGGATAGAATCCAGAGTGATGAATCCATTTGCCGCAGTAATTGTTCAATCTGTTGAAAGAGAAAACTACATTGTCGTCGGTATCGTTTTCTTTTATCTTTAAGATTGACTTCTTCAATTCTTCTGATATTACTTCGTCAGCATCGACAGATAATATCCAGTCGTATGTCGCTGTTCTATTAGCCAGGTTTTTCTGTTCCGAATATCCCAACCATTTCTGTTCTATGAATCTGACGCCAAACTCCTCGCATATTGCTTTTGTAGAATCTGTTGAAAGAGAATCGACCACCACTATCTCGTCGGCGATGTCTTTCAATGACTCGAGGCAAGGACGAATCTTATCTTCTTCGTTCAGTGTTATTATGGTCGCGGATAATTTCTTCATATTGTCAACGGAATAGTTTCTCTACTTTTTGAATTGTCTTAGGCAATACGAGAACTACTACTCTGTCTTCAGCCTGAATCTGGAAGTTACCAGTAGCGATGAAACTGTCTTCGCCTCTGATGATACCGCCTATCACGGCGCCTTCTGGCATATCGAGTTTGTTGATAGGCTTGTTGGTAACAGCAGCGCCGTCGCGTACCACGAACTCAACGATGTCGGCGTCGATGCCGCTCAGACATTTGAGAGACGATACGTTGCCGCCGAGAGTATAACGCACCATATAACTAGCAGCGATAAGTTTTTTATTGATGATAGTATCGATACCGATGTTTTGAGATATGTCGATATAGTCGATGTTTTCCACCATAGCGATGGTTCTTTTCACGCCGAAACTCTTAGCTTGCAGACAAGTCAAGATATTAGTCTCGGTGTTGTCGGTAACGGCGATAAAAGCGTCCATATCTTTGATGCCTTCGTCTTCGAGTAGGTCAACATCACGAGCGTCGGCATTTATGACTAATGTATTTGATAGGAAGTTAGTCAGTTCATAGCAGCGTTCTTTGTCCATCTCGAAGACCTTTATGTTAAGGTCGTCTTCGAGACGTTTCGCTGTGAGTTTACCGACTCGGCTTCCACCGACTATCATCACATTGTTGATATTGAATTTTTCCTTGCCGCTTAATTCCATCAGTTCCTTGATGGCATGAGGCTTAGTTATCACATAAACGAGGTCGCCTTCGAGAAACACGTCGTTGGCTTTTGGGATGAAAGTGTTTTGTCTTCTATGTATAGCCAGAGCTCTGAAGTCGATATGCTTATAGTTTTCAATAATTTCTTCTAAAGTCTTGTTGATTGCGATGGCGGTAGGTTCCAACTTAATCATAAGAAGTTCCAGTTTTCCGCCTGCGAAGTCGTGAGCTTCTGTTGCCACGTTCTGTTTCAACAAGTTGATGATTTCCTGAGCAGCGATGTCTTCAGGAGATACGATGCCATCAATACCGAGGTCTTGGTAGATACGGAACGATTCTTTGCTAAGACTCTCCATAGTGTTGACGCGCACGATGACTTTCTTGGCACCGAGTTTCTTCGCGAGGATAGCTGTCAGTAGGTTGATATGTTCATCATGTAAGACGGCGATAACCAAATCGGCTTTTTTGACATTAGCCTGCTGCAAGACTCGTATAGAAGTAGAGTCGCCGACAATTGTCATCAAGTCGGATTGTGATTCAATCATTTTAAGAAGTTCTTCATGCGGGTCAACGATGGTGATGTTATGATCGCCATGTTCAAGGGCCTCAGCCAGATGCATGCCAACTTCGCCGTCTCCTGCTATGATAATATTCATAATTTATAGTTTACGCAAAGGTACGAAAAAAATCGCTTACATAATTCTAAAATCGTCCCAGTCTTTATAAACAGTGAAATGATTTCTGAAACTTACGAGAGATTCCATATCTATTTCAGCTTCGAGTATGTCTTCTGTGGCGCCCGTAAGTTCTGCCACTGTTCTTCCTTTAGCATTGACGATTTTTGTCTCACCGATATAAGGCACTTTGTTATGGTCGATGCCAACACGGTTGACGCCAATGAAATAAGCCTGATTCTCGATGGCGCGGGCCGACAGCAAAGTGTTCCAGATATATGCCTTAGGCTGAGGCCAGTTGGCGATAAGTATTGCCAAGTCGTATTCAAACTCGCCGTCTTTATAACTGTTGCGGAGCCATACTGGGAAACGAAGGTCGTAGCAGATGAATGGTCTTATCTTCCATCCTTTGTAATTTATGGTGATAAGATCCTGACCGCAATCAAGTTCTTTCTCGCCACCCATGAAAGTATGACGTTTGTTATAAGCATGATAAGAACCATCAGGATTCATCCAGATAAGGGTATTGTGATTCGCCTTTGCTTGTTGTCCTGTAGTCTTGTAGTCTTTTTGACTTATAAAAGAAGTGATAAAGCTTCCGCAGATGACACAGTTTCTCTCTTTGGCTTTTTGACGGAGCCATGTCATGGTAGGACCGTCTTCTGTCTCGGCGAAGAGTTCTGCCTCTGCTGGGAAACCAGTAGTGAATGTCTCCGGCAAAATGATAATATCTCTGTCATCTTGAATTCTTGTAAAAAGTTCATCAAGATGCTTGAAGTTTTCTGAAGGATTTCGTGCAATAATATCAGTCTGCACACAAGCTATTTTTAGTGTCATAATTTTTTAATCAGTTTTCCTGTTTTTGAAAAATCTTTGCAATTGATGGTATAAATATAAGTCCCTGGATGGAGATTCTCAAGATTTAAAGTCAATGTCTTTTCTTCGCTATCAAGTCTTTCTCTCTTGATTTTTCTTCCGCTTAAATCGTAAATGGTTATAATGGCATGGTGTATTTCAAGAGGTAACGAATAAGTGACAGTAAGAATATTTGTCAAAGGATTCGGTGATATTTTGATGTCGAATTCAATAGTTTCGTTTTTGACTTCTAATGTTTCTGCTTTATTTAAGATTTCGTCTGCTATTCCATTGTTGCTGTAATATTCTTTAAGAGATTCTCGTTGACTTTTTTTAATTGTCACTAATGTAATGATTTGATTAAGCTGCGTCTCAGTTGCGTGCTCCATGCCTTCAAATATCAATAGTTCTAATAACATGAAATCAAAAGAGTATTGACCGCAGTCGTAATCATCATTTATTTGTTCAATAAAAAACACATCTCTTGAAGCATATAAATCAATCAGTTCTTGAATGAAAGTGCTGCGCAGAAACAATTCAGTGTATCCGTTAAAATCGTTTCGTATATTTTCAAAACCTGTAAAATAATTGTCAGAATACAAAATATCTATGTTGTATGGATAGTAAAGGCAGGTTTCCAGCAATCTTGATGTAGATATATTTTCCAAAGTGTCGGATGGAATCTGGAGAGATTCTAAACGTTGAGAATAATTCATGTCATCCCATTCGTCACAACCAGGGAAAAAAGGATAAGAGTAACCGTTATAATCAATAATATTTGTATGATATGGACTAAATCCTTGCGCCTGATTGCTACAAGGATTTAGTAAAAAAAATATCAAAAAAATTAATATCTTTCTCATACTCTTATAAACTCTGCGACTTTATTTATTCATTGCAAAAGCATACGCTCCGATGCATACTGCTGATGATGTTCCGAGTTTAGTTGCGGCGATGCCTATTTTCTTTGATGGGTCGTACCATACTTCTTTATCAGAGAAAGGCACTTTAATCATTTTGCCTGATGTTGCTGTGAAAGCGTTTTGGCCTTCTTCATCATCGAGGTTATATGCAGAAATTTCCATTCTAGGTATTTTATTTCCGTCTAAGCCAGGATATGCTGTGTTGAGATGTTCAACCACTTTAGGCATGAATATCTTAGCCGCTCCAGAGAGACCGCCGCCGAGAACCACAATACCGTCGATGACAGTAGCGATATTAGCTATGATGTCGGCCAATACTGTAGCGAATTCGTCCCATGCTTTAAGAGCTGCTTCTTTGTTACCTTCTTTGTTGCCCAATGCTATCTCGCAGATGTCGAAAGGTTGAGGTGCTGCATCGAATTCAATGCCTGCCTCGCGAGCATAGACGCGGCGTACGCCTCTGATGCTGATAGAGTCTTCTGCGCTTGTCTGAGGGTAGAGAATGTTTCTCATGCACCATACCTCTGCGCCAGCTGAGTTGTCGCCTTGCAACAAACGTCCGTCGAGCACCACGCCGCCGCCGAATCCAGTGCCGAGTGTAAGACCGACGAGGTTCTTGTATCTCTTAGGATTGCCTGCTTTCTCGAGAAGAGAGTTGACATCTTTGAGCACGCCGCCCAAAGCCTCGCCGTAAGCGAATAAGTCGCCGTCGTTGTTGATATATACTGGAACTTTAAACTCGTTTTCGAGCATGTCTTTCAATGCCACGCCGCCTCTGAACAATGGCAAGTTGGCCAAGTCGCAAATGATGCCGTTAGGGTAATCTGCTGGACCAGGGAAACAGAAACTGATAGCTGCTGGTTCGCCGCATTGTTCCTTGAGACGTTTGAAACCGTCGATGATTTTTTGAAGTTGTTCCTCTAAAGTCTCTGAGGCTGTCTTGATTGTGAAAGGTTCAACGATTTCTTTATAATCTTGTACTGCTGAGAATTTGAATCCTGTGCCGCCGGCATCGAGGACGAAGATAATGCTTTTTGAATCCATAATATTATTTTTTTATTTTTTCTTTTTTATGTAAAAACTTCTCTACCCAAATGACCCACATTATGAATATGAAGAAGTAGAATAATGTCTTGAAGAAATAGTCGTGGAAGAAGTGGAAATGATTAGGGAATGGTATCATGCAAAGTGTTATGCCTACAACTCTCACCACGTTGATCCACTCGATGATGACGAGACCTGCTGGTATGTACCACAACTTATGCTTCCAAGGACCTGGAAAAAGGAGCATCAAGAAAATCCAATGCAACCATTGTTTGAGGCTAGTACAATCGGGAGCTACATTAATCAATGAATAAGTGTCGTTGCAGTTCATCACGCCGATGACGTGATTCTTGGTCACAATATCAACATTAAAGATATGTTCCAACACCCAGCAACTCTGGTTGAACAACAATGTAGATGCGGAATCGAATAAACTGGCAACCTGATTACCGATAGGGAAATAGTTCAACGCCTGCCATCCTAGATAAAGGAAATGAAAACTGAAAATCAACAAGATAAAAAGCGCAACATCTATCGTTGAAGTATATCTCTTGTCTTTATAAAGTTCTTTTATTTTCTTAATGTAATCCATAATTCGTAATTTTTAGACTAAGGGTAAAGGACTAATGACAAAAGTTTTTCATCCTTAGCCATTAGCCGTTAGCCGTTAGCCATTAGCCGTTAATCATTAGCCATCAATCATCAGATATCTCTTTCAATATTGTTTGATATGTTGTGAACATAAGAGCTCTGGAGATATATCCGAGGTATTTCTTTCCTTCCACTATGGCGATGTTATAGTTGCCAGAGCGTTCGAATTTCTTGACGATTTCTTCTACGCTGTCTTCCGTAGTGATGAGATAATCCGGGAAGAACATGATGTCTTCTATGGTAGTGTCGTATTGTTCTGGGTCGAAGATGATTTTTCTTATCGAATCGAAAAGCACATGCCCTTTGAAGTTGCCGTTTTCATCCACGACAGGATATATGTTTCTTCTTGATGATGATATTATCGGGAGCAGGTCTCTCAATGTCTGGTCGGAGCGCACGGTCAAGAAGTTGGTCTCAATGAGTTTGTTGAGATTGATCATGTTAAGGATGCTGACGTCTTTATTATGAGTGACGCGTACGCCTTTCTCGCTGACGGCTTTGGTGTAGATGGAGTCTTTGAAGAAAGTTCTATTGATGGCGTACGACATTGCCGATACTATCATCATAGGCACCATGAGAGAATAGCCGTTAGTTATTTCAGCGATAAGGAATATTCCGGTGAGAGGAGCGTGCAGCATTCCGGCGATGACGCCTCCCATGCCGACGAGGGCGAAGTTGGTGATGTTGAGACTTCCCAGACCGAGGGTGTTGACTAATGTGGCGAAGAACATTCCGGAGAATGCGCCCAGGAACAGTGCCGGAGCGAAGGTGCCACCCACGCCGCCTGCCGCGAAAGTGAACGAAGTGGCAAAGGCCTTAAGAAGGATGATGATTAGCATCAATAACAATATTACCCATTTGTTGTCTTGGAAGCTAGAGAAGATCTGATTCTCGAATAAGATGGAGCTGTCTCCATTGAGAGCAGCGTTGATTGCTTCGTAGCCTTCTCCATACAAAGCAGGGAAGATATAGATTAAAATTCCCAGTCCGCTGACGCCTAATGCAAAACGCATCCATGGTGACTTTATCTTCTTAGCCTTTTTATCGACTTTGAAATATATGTACATGAAGTAAGCCGATACCAGACCGACAAATAATCCCAAGCCAACATAGAACAACGAGTTGGATGGCATGAATGCGGTGCTTGTCGTGATGGTGTATTCGAAGGCTCTTCCCAAGAAATAATACGAGGTCAGGATGGCCACGAATGATGATGTGATAATTGGTATCAACGATGCCATGGAGATATCTATCATAAAGACCTCGATGGCGAAAATGATGCCTGTTATTGGCGCCTGGAAGATGGAGGCGAGTGCGGCAGCGCATCCCATTCCGATTAGCACGACTATGTTTTTCTGGTTGAGACGCAGCAGCTGTCCGATGTTGGAACCGATGGCAGAACCCGTGGATACCGACGGACCTTCAAGTCCGACAGAACCACCGAAACCTACTGTCAAAGCACTCGTGATTATAGAGGCGAAAGTGTTGTATGGCTTCACTGCTCCCTTGTTCTTTTGGATGGCGTATAAGATGCCAGGAATGCCGTGCCCAACATCTCTTTTCAAAACGAAACGACAGAAGATTATGGTGAACAGGATTCCTATGGCAGGAAGGATGAAAAACAATAATCCATAATGATCTTCATGTGTCGCGATGTTGTAGAAATAGTCCCTGATATAATGAGCTAATTTCTTGATAATAATAGCAGATAAACCTGCAAGAAAACCGGTAGGCACACTTAACAAAAGCATGAACTGTTTCTCCGACATATGCGAGAAACGCCATTTGTTAATCTTCTGCGCCATCAATATTATGCGTGCTTTTATTCTTGTATCCACAATATTCAAATTTCAGTTTTCAAATATAAAAAATGAATTTATAATATGAGTGATTTTTACTAAATAATTTTTTATTTTTGCAAAAAAAGTACATATAGATGCGTATATTCAGTTATAATGTAAATGGTATTAGAGCCGCCATCTCAAAAGGTCTGCTTCAATGGCTTGAGGCTACTTCTCCAGACGTGATTTGTCTTCAGGAAATAAAAGCTACTCACGACCAAATCCCTCTCATGGAGATAGAGATGCTAGGCTACAATCACTACTGGTTCCCTGCTAAAAAGAAAGGCTACAGCGGCGTGGCGATATTGTCTAAAGTACAACCCGACAATGTGGTCTATGGCATGGGCAATCCTGAATATGACGATGAAGGCCGTTTCATTCGTGCCGACTTCGGCGATCTGTCTGTGGTGAGCGTATATCATCCTTCTGGAACAAGCGGCGATGAACGCCAGGACTTCAAGATGAAATGGCTCGACTTCTTCCACAATTACGTTAACGACCTGAGAAAGTCACGCCCTCAGCTCGTGATATCAGGCGACTATAACATCTGTCACGAAGCCATCGATATCCACGATCCAATACGCAACGCCAAGTCATCAGGATTCCTTCCTGAAGAAAGAGAATGGTTCTCTAAATTCCTGAACGACGGCTATACCGACAGCTTCAGATTCTTGAACAAAGAGCCTCATAACTATAGCTGGTGGAGCTATCGTGCTAACGCAAAGCAGAATAATAAAGGCTGGCGCATCGATTATCATATATTGACAGAAAATCTTAATGATTCACTGCAAAATGTCTCGATAATGCCAGAAGTCAATTTCTCTGACCATTGTCCTATTGTCGTTGAATTAAATAAATAAACATGAATTATATCATTTCCCATAAAGAAGAAATCATCATTGTGGCAATTCTCGTTTTCGTAATTTGTCTGATGTTCTATATCTTACATTCAAAAAAACGTCGTCTTAAATTTGCTTTTTATTTCAACTTCGTTTTATGTAAGTTGGGACTTAGAAAACGTATGACGAAAAAGAATATCGGCATGGTTCGCATGATTGAGTCTTATGAGTCTTTGGTGGAATTAGCTCGTCATCCTAAGATTATCATCAACAGCAGCACTGTAGAAGAACCTGTGATGTTGCGTAAAAAAGTGGCATTGCGTCTTTACAAAATAGCAGACAGACTGCCTGAGAATTTGTATATCAAGATATATAGCGCATTTCGTTCTCGCATTAAGCTTTATGAAATATGGAAAGTTGAATTGGAAAAAATGGAGCGTGAGAACCCAAATCTCGGACGTGCGGAATTGTTGTTGCGACTTAAACATAAAGTGTCGAGCCCTGATGTAAGCATGGGCGGTCATGATACAGGCGCTGCCATCGATCTTGCATTATGCGACGCTAATGGAAATGAATTGGATTTCGGAACAAAATATCACGAGAGAAACGCGGAATTGATAACATTAACAAAAGAACAGAAAGACAATCAGAAATATCTTCTGAAGTTGATGAAATCACAAGACTTCGTGCAATATCCTGGACAATGGTGGCATTACTCATACGGCGACCGCTATTGGGCAGCATACAAAGGAAAACGTCTGGGTGCGTTTTATGGCTCTGCTGAAAAAGAGTTCGAGAACTCAGGCTATGTGGCAGTCATCAAAAAACAGTCTTCTTCTCTTAATGTAAAATAAAAAACAAATCGATGGAAATAGCAGCTTTAGTATCAGGTGGAGTCGACAGCTCAGTAATGGTTCCTATTTTAAAGGAACAAGGATTCAACCCTCATATTTTTTATATTAAGATAGGCCTTGAAGGTAAAGATGATTTGATGGATTGTCCTTCAGAAGAAGACATCGAGATAACAACATATATCGCTAAGAAATACGGATGTTCATTCGATATCGTCGATTTGCAGAAAGAATATTACGACCGTGTTGCGAGTTATACTATGGATTCAGTTCGTAAAGGCCTCACACCAAATCCTGATGTGATGTGTAACCGAATGATAAAGTTCGGTGCTTTTGAAGAAAAGATGGGCTATCAGTTCGACAGAATCGCTACTGGTCACTACGCTCGTCAGTGGTATGACGAAAACGGCATCTCATGGCTTGGAACAGCAGTAGATACTTTTAAAGATCAGACAGACTTCCTCGCTAGAATAACATATCATCAATTATCAAAGGCGATGTTCCCTATCGGCGACTTGCCAAAGGCAGAGGTGAGAAGACTGGCTGAATTCCATAAGCTTCCTAGCGCTCAACGTCACGACTCACAAGGAATTTGTTTCTTGGGTAAGATTAACTACAACGATTACATCAGAGAGTATGTAGGCGAAAAAGAAGGCGACATCATCGAGATGGAGACTGGCAAGAAACTCGGAAAACACAAAGGTTTCTGGTTCCATACCATCGGCCAGAGAAAAGGCCTCGGCTTAGGCGGCGGTCCTTGGTTCGTTGTAAAGAAAGATACAGAAAGAAATCTCGTTTATGTCTCAAAAGGCTACGATCCTATAGCGCAATATACAAATAACATCGATTTAGTTGATGTTATGGCGATGAATCCTGCTATCACCTTGGCTGACGGACAGAGAGTAAGATATAAGATAAGACATCAGCCTGGATTTAATCTTGGTAATTTAAAACTCACAGAAAAAGGTCTGACAATCGTTTCCGACGAGGCGATCTCTGGCGTCGCTGCTGGACAATTCGGTATCATATACCACGAGACAGAGCCGGTGGTTTTAGGAAGTGGAGTTATTGGGTGATTTAAGAACGCAGAACTAAGAACGTAGAACTTTGAAGCAGGATCTATTTTGTACGGAGTTTTTGGATTAATATGTATATTCTTTTTTCAATGCTTTGAATATCTTTAATTAGATTATTATATCCATTATCATTAATATATTTCAGCATATAGGATAATTCTAATTGTGTTTCCAATTCAAAAGCTGAACCTATAGATATTTCTAGATATCTTGCAAATTCGATTGACGATACTCTTGACGAACCTTCTGCGATGTTTGACGGAATAGAAACAACAGCACGTTGCATTTGATTTACAAGAGCATCATTCTTAGGAAATGAATTTGTAAGTTGATAAATAAGTTTAACAAGGTTCATTGAATCTTGCCAAAAATCATATTTTCTAAAGTTTCTCATAAATTTTGTTTTTAATGGTTATTATATTTTTTGATTATATTTTGGTTCTACGTTCAAAGTTCTGTGTTCAAAGTTCTGTGTTCAAAGTTCTACGTTCTGAGTTCTACGTTCAGAGTTCTACGTTCAAAGTTAAAAAAAATCCCGACCAAACGGCCGGGATTTTTTTGTATAGAGATTTTATCAATCTTCGTCTTTCTTGCTTTCTTCGTAAGCTTTCAAGAGTTTTGTTTGAACGTCAGTTGGAACTTGAGCGTATTCTGCATATTCCATTGTGAATGTACCACGACCTGATGTCAAAGAACTCAATGAAGTTGAATATCTATCCATTTCTGCGAGAGGAACTCTAGCGCGGATGATTTGATAGTTGCGGTCAGCATCCATACCCATGATGATAGCACGACGGCTTTGGAGGTCTGTGTTAACTGCGCCCATCATATCTTCTGGCATACGAACTGTTAAGTCGTAGATAGGTTCCATGATCTTAGGACCAGCGTTTTTAAATGCTGCTGAGAATGCCATACGACCTGCGATCTTAAATGCCATTTCGTTTGAGTCAACTGGGTGCATCTTACCATCGTAGATGTAGCAGATGATGTCACGAGCGTAAGAACCTGTGAGAGGGCCTTCTTCTAAACGTTCGTTGATACCTTTCAAGATAGCTGGCATGAAACGAGCGTCGATAGAACCACCAACGATACAGTTGCAGAAGATGAGTTTACCGCCCCATGGGAGATCGTATTCATCTTTACCACGAACTTGGAGGTCTGATGGGTCTGTGTAGCCTTCATAGTAAGGAGCTAATCTCATGTGAACTTCACCGAATTGACCTGAACCACCTGATTGTTTCTTGTGGCGGTAGTCAGCGTTAGCTGTCTTAGTGATAGTTTCGCGATAAGGAACTTTAGGAGCTGCGAATTCAACAGCGATTTTGTGTACGTTATCGAGATACCATTTAATTGTGTTGAGGTGATATTCACCTTGACATTGGAGGATATTTTGTTTTAACTCACGTGACATTGATGTGATGACTGTTGGGTCAATCTTGTGGTAATCAGCGAGGATACCGCCGAGTTTTTCGTCTTCTTGTGAGTTAACTGCTTTGATAGCTGTTGAGAAGATAGGTGTTGGGAATGGAACACCTTCGAATGCTGTGTCTGAAATCTTAGCATCAACTAAACTGTCGTTAACGCGAACGTCTTTCAATTTGATAGTTGAAATGATATCACCAGCGCAAGCTTTTTCTACTCTTTCGCGTGTTTTACCGTTAGAAACTAAAAGTTGAGAGATACGTTCTTTGTTACCTGTACGTGGGTTAACGAGGTCTTGTGATTCTGAGATTGTACCGCCATAGATACGTGCCATAGCAACGTCACCAACGTTTTGTTCGTTAGAGATCTTGAAGAAGAACATAGCTGGAGCTTCTTCTGTGCTGTTATGGAATTCTGTGCCGTTAGCAGCTTTTGTTGCGTGAACGTCAGCTGGTGATGGGCAAGCGTTGATGATGAACTCGAGGAGACGAGTTACGCCAGCGCCTGATTTAGCAGCACCGCATAATACTGGGAACATGTCACGGTTGATGATACCGAGGTGGAGACCTTTTTCCATGTCTTCAGCTGATAATGTACCTTCTTCGAAGAATTTTTCCATGAGGCTGTCGTCGCCAGCAGCTGCTTGCTCGATAAGTTGTTCGTGCATTTCTTCTGCTTTGTCAGCGAGGTTAGCTGGAATATCTTGTACTTCAGGAGCGCCGTTACCGTTTTTGAAGACTAACATCTTCATTGTGATAAGGTCGATAACTGAATTGAAACCTTCACCTGTAGAAACTGGGAATTGAACTGGAGTAACTTTTTCGCCGAAATATTCTTTTAATTGACGAACTGTATCTTCAAAGTTAGCGTTGCTGTGGTCTAATTGGTTCATGAAGAACACAACAGGCTTGTTTGTCTTTGTTGCATATTTCCATGCGTTTTCAGATGTAGCTTCAACACCTGATTGTCCGTTGACTGTAAATACAGCCATGTCGGCAGCTGTTAAACAAGCAACGATGTCGCCTGAGAAGTCGCTAAAACCTGGAGTATCTAAAATGTTGATCTTTTTGTCGTTGTAGATAGTGTGTAACAAACTAGCGTTTACAGAAATACCACGTTCTGTTTCGATTGGACGGTAGTCTGATACAGTGTTTTTACCTTCTGTAGTACCTTTTCTGTTGATGAGCTTACCTTCGAAAACCATGTTTTCAGCAAGCGTTGTCTTACCGGATTTAGCTGCGCCAATGAGGGCAACATTCCTGATGTCTTCTGTTTGGAATATCTTCATGTTTGTAATAAATTAATTCATTGATATAACAAAAATTGGCAATTTCCCAATTTGGAGTGCAAAAATACATATTTCAATTGAATAATCCCAACATTTTCTTAAATAAATAAGAAAAAAATCCTCTAGAATTTATTATGTTGTGAAATTATAAATTGCTGATAGAATTTTTGAATTCGTTCCAACGGTCTTCGTCCATTTTTGCACCAATAACTTGGATGATGCTTTCTGCTAAAAGATTACCGATAATGCCGCATTTCTCCAAATCGTAGCCTTCGATGAGGCCATATAAGAATCCTGCTGCATACATGTCGCCGGCACCTGTTGTGTCGATGACATTGACTTTGTTGCAGCCTATCACTGCTCTTTCTTCACCTCTCTTGATCAAGGAGCCTTTCTTTCCAATCTTTACGATAGCTGTCTCTACTTTAGATGCGATGTATTCTAATGATTCTTCTGCATCTGTCATTGTCAAGCTCTTGGCTTCTTCTTCGTTAGCGAAGATGATGTCTACTTGTGGAAGGAGTTCGTTCAAGAAGTCGCGGTTGGCTTCAACGACATTGTAGCTTGCAAGGTCTAAAACGACTTTACATCCGCTTTCTTTCGCTGTCTCTATTGCTTTCTTGAATAATGGTCTGTTGGCTATGAGGTAGCCTTCAACGTAGCAGTAGTCCCATCCTTTGAATAATTCTGTTGTGATGACGCCTTCGTTGAGTTCTACAGAAGCTCCGAGGTTTGTCGCAAAAGTTCTTTCACCGTCTTTTGAAATTATTGTGCGTGCTGTGCCTGATGCTGTGTCTGTGTGGAACATCATTGGTTTTACGCCTACTGAATTCATAGAGTCTTCGAAGAATTTGCCTGTTCCGTCGTTGCCTATATATGAGATGAATCCGCTTTCGATGCCTAATTTTGCCAAGCCGTGGATTGTGTTAGCTGCTGAACCGCCAGGTGCCATCGAGCTTTCATAATTTTCAAGCTTCTTTTCTATCAATGCTGATGAGCTTTCGTCAACAAGCTGCATTGAACCTTTAGGGATGTTTAATTCGTTAAGTACGCTGTCGTCGTTGATCTGAGTCAAGATGTCGACTAATGCGCTGCCGATTCCTACTACTGACTTTTTCATAATGATTTTTTTAGGCTTTGGGTGATGAGCTATGAGAAGTGAGCATTGGCTCTTTGCTCAAGGCTCAAGGCTCAAAGCAAATTTAACGTGGTTGTAAAGGTATAAAAAAAGAAAATGATTGCTTGAGCGGCAACCATCTTCTTCAATTAATAACATGAAACATAAAAAAATTACACTTTGTAATCTCTCTCTTTGCGCCCCCTTCAGGACTTGAACCTGAGACCCCCTGATTAACAGTCAGATGCTCTAACCAACTGAGCTATTGAGGCATTGGTAGGACATACTGGACTTGAACCAGTACTCTTTCGCTTATCAGGCGAATGCGTTAACCCGTTACGCTAATGTCCTATAACGCGAGTAGTTTATAGAGATACTAGCTCTTTATTTCACATCTGTAAGAGATTCGAACTCTTCATTAGGGAGCGACCCTAAGCACCCAGGACAGATGATATTGGTGGGCAGGGTAGGAGTCGAACCTACGTTGTATCTTACGTAATGGATTTACAGTCCACCGACATCGCCACTAGTCATACCTACCCATAACGAGAATACTTCGCTTGGCCTTCGCTGATACCCTCTCGATGTTTCTTTGCACGATATCCACATCTAAAACGATCGTTGTCATCATCACCAAGATGTATGCCGAATTGAACGGACCTGACAATGGCGGAGCAGGAGGGATTCGAACCCTCGCGCCGGTATCACCGACCTACTCCCTTAGCAGGGGAGCCCCTTGAGCCTCTTGGGTACTGCTCCATATGGCGGACAGTGTAGGATTTGAACC
>JAZOQH010000037.1:0-21469 GCA_045655965.1 Bacteroidales bacterium
AGTTTATGAAATAGAGAAGTTAGATAAAGAAGGAAATATTGAGAGAACAAGAACATATGTAACAGTGCCTTTAAATATTGTTATTGATTGCCAAAAACAACATCAGAAAGAATGGAAACAGGCATTGGATAATGTTCTTAAGGAAAACGAATATGTTGATAAAGACGCTAAATTGTTATTCATACTTTCTCCTAATGATTTGGTGTATGTGCCTTCAAGTGAAGAATTGAGAAATGGTGTTGAGTGTGATGAAATTGATAAAAGTAGGATTTATAAAATGGTTAGTTGTACTGGAAATGAAGGTCATTTTGTTCCTGAAACAATAGCTCAGCCAATAGTTCAAACAATGGAATTGGGAAGTAACAATAAAGCACAAAGAGCATGGAGTAGTGAAATGATAAAAGAAATTTGTATTCCAATTAAAGTTGATAGATTGGGTAATATTGTCGAGTTTAATAATTTAAAACAATAAGACATTTGAGAGTTGCTAATTTAGGCAACTCTTTTTTATAAATTAAATTCAACCATTATGATAAAACGTACACTTTGTTTTACCAATCCTGCTTATCTCTCTCTTAAAAACGAGCAGTTGGTAATTAAAATGCCTCAGGATAGCGAACAGCAGTCAGCTGTCAGCAGTCAGTGTTATGAAATGGTAACGACCATCCCTATTGAAGATATAGGGGTGGTCGTTATTGATAATAGGCAGATTACAATAACGTCGGGCGTAATTGACGCTCTGCTGGCAAACAACTGCGCTCTCATTACTTGTGATGGTAAAAGTCTTCCCGTTGGTCTGATGCTTCCTTTGTGTGGCAACACGACTCAAAGCGAGCGCTTCCGTTATCAGATTGAAGCGACTCTTCCCTTGAAGAAACAGCTTTGGCAGCAGACCGTACAAGCGAAAATCAATAACCAGGCAGAGGTGCTTTCTAAATGTACTGATGCAGAAACGGCTTGTATGAAAGTCTGGTCTAAAGAAGTGAAAAGTGGCGACAGCGATAATCTTGAAGGTCGTGCAGCGGCTTATTATTGGAAGAAACTCTTTGGTTATATCACTGATTTCAACAGAGATAGGGAAGGAGTGCCGCCTAATAATCTCCTGAATTACGGTTATGCGATTCTGCGTGCAGTGGTAGCTCGCGCTTTGGTGTCGAGCGGAATGTTGCCGACATTGGGTATTCATCATCATAATCGCTACAACGCCTATTGTCTGGCTGATGACATCATGGAACCATATCGTCCTTATGTCGATGAACTGGTTTTTAATCTGGTGAAAGAAAGAGGATTGCCGGAAGATGGTCTTACTAAAGAATGGAAGGCTGAGCTTTTAAAGATACCGGTTTTGGATGTTGTTATCTCAGAGAAACGCAGTCCGTTGATGATTGCCGTAAGCCAGACGACTGCGTCTTTGTACAGATGTTTTTGCGGAGAATCAAGAAAGATTGTATATCCGATAATGTAATTACTATGGAACGCTTTAGTGAATATCGTATTATGTGGGTGCTTGTTTTATTTGATTTACCGACTGAGACGAAGAAAGACAGGAAAGCGGCGACGGAGTTCAGAAAGAAGTTGTTGAAAGATGGATTTACAATGTTTCAGTTTTCTATTTATGTGAGGCATTGTGCCAGTATGGAAAATGCAGAAGTGCATATAAAAAGGGTGAAGGCGTCATTGCCCGAATACGGACAAGTCGGTATTTTCTGTATCACCGACAAACAGTTCGGTAATATCGAGATTTTTTATGGCAAGAAACCTCAGACTTTGAACACGCCAGGGCAGCAGTTGGAGTTGTTTTAATTTGATTTATTATTCTTCTATTGCTAATCTGTAACTAGTGCTTCGTCCATTGGAGTCGTTCTTGATTAAGATGCCTTTGTGTATTAAATCTTGTATGTCGCGAAGTGCAGTGTCTGAAGAGCATTTGGTGATTTTTGCCCATTTGCTGGAAGTCAAATTTCCTTCAAAATGGTCCCATAACATATTGATCATTTTTGTTTGTCTCTCATTCATTGCAACATGACGATTGTTCTCCCAGAAAACAGACTTCTTTCTTACTTTTTCAACAAGACTCAGACTGTCTTTGATGGCGTCATTCAAACTTTCAAGAAACCACATAAGCCATTCAGTGATGTCTAGATTTCCCTTTTGAGTTTTTTCCAATATGTTATAATACTCTTTCCTTTTTTTTCCAATAATATTTGACATGCTATAAAAACGATGTGGGGTGTCATCTGATTTTGCTAACAACATATCCATTATTGTACGAGCAATACGTCCATTCCCATCGCTAAATGGATGTATTGTTACGAACCAAAGATGTGCAATGGCAGCTTTTACTATCATATCTATATCTTGTTCTTCTTGTACCCAATTAAGAAAAGTATTCATTAGATTAGGGACATCGTTGGATGAAGGCGCTTCATAATGTACGGTTTCATTGCCATGGCGACCTGAAACGACCTGCATAGGTAAAGCGCTTTCTCTCCATCCGCCTACGGTGATATGTTTGGACGTATTGGCGTTTGGAAATAAAGATGTATGCCAAGAAAACAAACGTTTTTGAGTAAGCGGTTTTTGATAATTATTGATGGCATCGAACATTACTTCTACGACGCCTTCAATGTATCTGTTAGAAGTAGGTAATCCTATATTGTCTAATCCTAACTGCCAGGCTATTGATGAACGTACATCTTCAGTGTTTAGCGTGATGCCTTCTATATTAGATGACTCTACAATGTCGGATGTCATTGCATCAAGAATTGTTACGTTTTTCAAATCAAATCCAAGCATGCTCATTATGCCCAATAAACGTCCTTGTTCAAATTTCACTTGGGATAATTTATTCGCTACTATTGATTCGTTCCAACGAAAGTTAGGCCATTCTTTATTTTGCCAGATGTACATACCATATTATTTTATGCGGAGAAAATTAAAGTTAATCGCCGCAGATTATGCGACAAATATAACAAATATTCTCCGCAAATGATGCATTTTAAAATTATTTTTTGTTAGAAAAAAGAGAATGGGAACTTTTTATAGATAAAATTCGAATTTTAAAACGAATTTTTCTATTGTGGTTTTAATATAAAAAGAACCAAATAGAACTAAAAAAGTCCGGATTTTTGAGTTCCGGACTTATAAATTGAATACAGAATTTTAATTGTGAAATTTGTTGTAATATATTGAAATACAATTTGATGTTGGTATCGTGTTGTATTCAATTCATCAAAGATACATAATTTAAAGCAATTCACAACCTTTACCTTGTGTGTTGTACAAGGAAAGAAGTTGTATTCAATTCATCAAAGATACATAATTTAAAGCAATTCACAACCATAAGCTTTTTCTGCCTCTTCGACTTGCGTTGTATTCAATTCATCAAAGATACATAATTTAAAGCAATTCACAACCTTGGAATAGGGCATTGTATATCTCTGCTGTTGTATTCAATTCATCAAAGATACATAATTTAAAGCAATTCACAACCGGCTGTGAGCGCGTCGATTTTTTCGCCTGGTTGTATTCAATTCATCAAAGATACATAATTTAAAGCAATTCACAACCAGACTGACGAGTTCTGCATCTGATTCTAGTTGTATTCAATTCATCAAAGATACATAATTTAAAGCAATTCACAACCTTCAATGGTTAAACTTGGGAACTATCTTGTTGTATTCAATTCATCAAAGATACATAATTTAAAGCAATTCACAACTGGAGCGACTCTTATACATTGGGAAATCCGTTGTATTCAATTCATCAAAGATACATAGAAAAAGCGTAATAATGGCATAATGGAGGGAAATAATGTTAAACCGCTGGTATTGAGTTCGGTTTTGTGTCATACATCCATATTCCTAACTTCTGTGAAAATAGCCATATATGGATGTTTGTGAAGATAGAATTGCTACCTATCCATTGCCTTTTTTTGAAGGTTAAATAGGTGGAATAATATCCTTAATCTATTACATATATCCTGAACTACTATGAAAATGTCAGATCTGGTTATTGTTGTACTGACAAAGGTAATCATTTTCTCTTTCAGAAAGAAAAATAACCGAAAGTGATACTTTGTTAGGTATTTGTTTCTTTATACTGCTATATTCTACATGCCCTTCATTAACTCTGTGAAATTTATTTTTGCAATTAAAGGAATTTACTATGAATCAGTCAGATGTAAAGGTATCGTTCTACCTTAAAAAGAGCGAAGCGGATGCAAAAGGGAATTGCCCTGTTATGGCAAGGTTGAATGTCGGAAGATATTCAGAGGTCGCATTTAGTTTAAAGATGTCGGTGCCGCACGCAATGTGGAATTTGGGACGGGCTACGGGAAAAAGTGTTGCTGCTCGTGAAATCAATCGTCAGTTGGATGAGATACGAGCCAATGCGCTTCATATTTATCAGGACCTATCCTCAATACGCGAAGGTGTAACTGCTGATGATGTCAGATGTTTGCTTCTTGGTATGGCATCTGGACAACAGACATTGATGAGCTATTTCCGTACATTCATAAAGAACTTTGAGAAGCATGTTGGTGTAAATCGTGTTGTAGGTTCTCTATGGTCATATAGGTGCGCATATCAGCATATTGAAAAGTTCTTGAATGAGAAATATAAACTGACTGATATTCCTTTTACGGCATTGGATCGTTCATTTGTCGAGAAGTACGATATTCATTTGAGAACCGACTGCCATCTGTCTCTCGGTACCATTGTCAATCTTACTACAAGCTTGAAAACTGTAATTAAAGAAGCCATAGCTGATGGGATTCTGACATTCAATCCATTCTGGGGGTATGAGACGGAACGTCCTAAACGGGAACTGAAATACCTGACGGAACAAGAATTGAATCTATTGATGACAACACCATTGAATAATGCACGGCTATACATTGTAAGAGATCTGTTTCTGTTCTCATGCTATACAGGTATCTCTTATGGAGATATGTGCACGCTTACTAGGAATAACATGGTGAAGGATGAAAATGGCACTCTGTGGATACATACATCACGTAAGAAGACCAAAGTAGAATACGATGTCCCGCTTCTTGATGTCCCATTGCAAATACTCAATAAGTATTGTGGTGTGGATCCTAACGGTAAATTGTTACCTATGTATAGCAATTCTGATGTAAACAAGTACTTGAAGACAATCGCTTCTATATGTGGTATAAATCGCAAGTTGGTTTTTCACATGGCACGACATACGTATGCTACAGAAATCACGCTTTCACATGGAGTTCCCCTTGAGACTGTTAGTAAGATGTTGGGACATACACGTGTAGAAACAACTCAGATTTATGCAAAAATCACAGATGATAAAATAAGTTCTGATACAATAAAACTCGATAGTAAGATCAGTGAACGCTTTACTATCATTATCTGATAATCATAAAATTAGCTATATATGAATACAAACAAGAATTTGGATAATAACAAGGCAAAGCGTCGCAGTACATTTGCGGTTTTGTTTTATATCAATCGTACAAAAGTAAGAAAGGACGGAATGTGTCAACTATTGTGTAAGGTTAGCATAGATGCAGAATGGGAACAGATAGGCACAAAAGTGTCTGTAAATCCAGATATTTGGAATCCCGATAAGGGGTGTGCCGATGGACGTAGCGAGAATGCTATAACTGTAAACAGAGCTATTAATGAACTGACTAAAGAGATTTCAGAACACTACAACAATATCAAGAAGAATTTTGGATTTGTTACGGCGGAACTTGTTAAGAATGCCGTCAAAGGTATCGGACAAAAGACGGTGACACTACTTGCCCTTTTCCGAGAACATAACGAAGAATTCAAAAAGCGGATAGGTATAGACCGTATAAAGGAAACTTATTTATGCTATCAACGTTCTTACGGTTATCTTGAAACATTTGTTCGTGAGAAACGTGGTGTTGAAGATGTTACTTTGCGAAGTCTTGACAAAGTGTTTTATGATGACTTTGAGATTTTTCTGCAAAGTGATTGCCGTCTGTCCCCAAAGACTGTGCATGATCATCTTTATCGACTGAAAAAAATGACTATGCGAGCTGTCAGTCAAGGTACATTGCGTAGGGATCCTTATAGTCGTTTGCATCCGTCCTTGCCTAAACGTAAGAGCAGGCATTTGAGACTGGAAGACCTTAAGACGTTGATGGCAATACAGATTGATAAGCCTAATCTGCAACGTGTACGTGATTGGTTTATATTTTCCACCTTTACAGGACTGGCATATGCTGATTTGAAACGTTTGTCTGTGAATGACATAAAGCAATCAGAAGATGGAAGTTGGTGGATTCACATAAGACGTAAGAAAACTGATACATTGTCATCTGTGCGATTGTTGGATGTGCCTTTGCGTATTATTGAAAAGTATAAGCATGAAAGAAAGGATGATAAGGTTTTCAATCTTTACTGTCGTGACTATATGATCAAACTTACAAGTGAATTAGGTAAAGAGTATGGTTTCCATCTTACTTTTCATAAGGCTCGTCATAATTTTGGAACTCATATGACTCTCTCGTTAGGTGTTCCAATTGAAACAGTGAGCAAAATGATGGGACATACTTCGATTACTACAACGCAGATATATGCTCATGTTACAGACAAAAAAGTCGATGAGGATATGAAGCGATTGAGAGAAGTTACTGCTGACAAGAAGGTGGAACTTTTCGATGAAGAACTGGAGTTTGGACGATGTAGAAAATGGAAACGAAGAAGTTTGTGAAAAAAACAACAGCAACGACCCATATGGATTGTTGCTGTTGTTTGTAGATCATACCCAACGCTGCTCTTCTACGCAACGTTTGTGTGAATCGTTGAGTATCTTTTCTATTTCGGATTCCTTGTACAATGCTTTACTTTGTACAAGGTAGTAGGGGATTGTACCTGCTGAACGATACTCCTGCAATGTACGTCTGCTGACTCGCAGAATCTTTGATAATTCTTCATCTGTTAGAAAGCGTTCGTTGTTTAAGGTAGGTTGTATCATTCTATCAGTCTTATATAGCAGTTCGTTTATACGTTTCAATTGTTTTAGTATTTCTGTAATCTGTGTATCTGTCTTGTCTTTGAAAAAGTGGCTCATTGTCGTTTGTTTTTGATTGGGTGATAATTGCTTTCAATGAATCTCTGTACATCATCTGGTTTGTAGAAAATCTTGTGCTTTATACGTGCAAAAGGTATCAATCCTTTCTCACGATATACTTGCAACGTTCGTTTGGAGATGCGTAGTGCCTTGCATACGTCCTGATTATCCATCCAGTTTTTTAAGGCAAAATCTTGACTTGAGTTGCATAATCTGTTTACTCTATCTTCAAACTCGCTTAAATGACTGCATATCTCATCAAAAGCTTTCTTTTCTATACATACAATTTCCATATTACATAGTAGTTGTGTGGTTAGCATTTAGGATTGTTTCTCATGCTTGCAGGAAGTGGCAAACCTTTCTGCTCGAAGAACTCCTTGATTTCGGAAGCCTTGTAATAAGTGCGTCCGTCAATCATATAGTAACGTACAAGTTTCTTCTGACGATAGCGTGCCAAAGTGCGGTATGTTACGCCTAATAGTTTGCACAGGTCGTAGTTGTCCAAAAGAGTATCGCCGTCAAAACACTCCTTTATCTTGTTCATACGTTCAAGTTTTTTCTCTATTCTGTCAAAACGTTCCATTATCTGCATAAACATCTTTTGAGCTGTTTCAATATTTATCTGTATCATTGTATAATCTGTATTAAGTGTTAATAATCGGTTTATTACACCTTGTTGCGCAACAGGTTATACTGTAATAATTGTCATAGTGCGTGCCAATGACATGATAAGACATAATAATACATGGTACGATATTGTGTATCAATAAAATAAAAAAATAAAAGAAGAATTGAGATGTTTGCGGACTATTGCAAAATGCAAGACTTTTCGCAAATTGCTATTGTAAAATGCAAGAATAGTTGCGATAAGGATTATAAGAATTTATTATTCTTTTTAAAGTATTCAAAATTTTAGAAAAAACTAAAACCTGAATTTTACAGAACAGAATATTTCCATTGGTCGTATCTCGTATATTGATTCAACTATAGAAAAAGCTCCTGAATAATATGAGACGTATGATTTGTTATTGAATATGTTTGTGCATTTTAACTCGAAATCAAGTCCGTGTTTTGGAATGGAATATTGATATGAGACATCGAAATAGACATACTCCTTTCCTTGATGTGAATATATTTCAGAGTCAAAACTGATGAGATGGTCTCTATGTGGGAAAACACCTAAGGTCAGATAGTGGTGGACATAATTAAAGTCGCTTTGTTTGGTATTGTCGCTGAACGACTTAATATTATTGTAATTTAAGGTATAATTGAGATGTGCCCAGTGCGAAATGGATATGATGGCATTAGGTGATATACCAGATGTGAGATTGGTGTTTTCTGTCAAAACGCCGTTTAAGATATTGTGTCTTCTTACATGCGAGAAATTAGCTTTCACACCTATTGTTGTCTTTATTGCCGAAATGAATTTCTTGACATTAAAATTCATCATGTGATAATCCGTCGTGTTTGGAGAGTCAACCATCTGCAGAAAGGAAGCTCCGTTTTCAGCGATGCTGTATTTGTATATGTAATCGGAATTTCTACGTTGATAGGTATAAGACAAATTGCTGTTCACTGAATAAAAGGGCTGGTTAAAAGTTAGCCGCACATTTGCTCTTATCATATCAGAAACCGACAATGGCGCACTCATTGTACACAAATTCTGATAATTCGTCAGAACGAAATTGTCGTAATAATTCTCAAAATTGTCAATATTCTGTTCATAAATTCCGTATGCTGTTAATTTAAACATGTTGTTAAACGTATATTTCAACGACAATATAGGATTGAAAAACAGTTTTGTCAGCTGCTGTTTCTCCTTTTGATTATCTGTAATGGCATGTTCCAATGTTATCGGCATATTTAAGGTAAAGGTCGCCTTTTTAAGATTGTATTCAAAATGCGTGTTGATGTAAGGTTTTGTATAAGTATGATTTATATTGTTGCTATATGAAGTAATGCCTGGCAAGTTATCATGATATAATATCGACAAATTCGTCTTGACCTTGTTCTGATAATGACTGATACCGACTTTGGTGCTCATGATCAAATTTCCGAAAACAAAAATACCGCTTATGGATTCGTTGGTAAAAAATCTGTCTCTGTTGAATTTCTGACTTATCTGGCTGTAAGGTTTTCCGACGTTAAACAATTCTTCAAAAACACCAGGTTCTACTTCCAAAGTTTCAGGCAAGTTGTCATAATGATTATAGGACGTAAAATCTAAAAGATGCTTGCCGACAGGAAAGATGACACGCATATCGTTTGACACCGACATTGCATTATTGTCAAGAAGCTGATTAACATTTTCTTCATTATTTAACACATAACCATATGACTTATTCCATCGTTTTGAAAAGGATATTTTATCTTTCAGATAAGCCTTCTTGTCGTTTCTGTCGATGGCGATATCGCCTTTCAGATATGAGTCATAGATTTTGTTGCTAATCTTTTCCGTATATGAAATAGTATCATCAGGAAGGAAATAAGTGTTAAGTTGCGATGAATTCTGCTTTTGCAAGTCGTTGATATAAGAGAGATTGATTCTCATCTGTGTTGTCTTGCTTATCGGAGCGAGTATATTGAAATTGGCGTGATGAGTAGTATTGTTCAAATATCTGTTCTTATTTATCATTGGCGGAGAAGCAGTCTGTATTGATATTTCTTCTCCTGCTTCAGGTTCTTGTTCTGCATTGTTTTGTGAGTAATAATTCAGATTGTTATTCAACAAGTCATTGCCAATATTATTGCTTTGAAGCGAAGCCACCATCTGCATTTTGTCAGAGAAAAGCATAGGCGTGATATTGGCGTTCCACAGCAAAGGAGAAGCTCCTATTCCAAGTTCTCCGGAACCAGTGACAGTCACGTTTTTAGAAAGTTTTATATTAAGAGAAGCACGTTCTGTTTCAACGCGGTCTTGTAGTAAAGCGATGGGCTGATGGTTCTCGTAAATCTCCACCGACGCCACCGACTGATGAGGCATGTTCTTGCTGATTGCAGTATATTTTCCGTCCATCAGGTCCATGCCTTCCACATAGAATTTCTGTATCGGCAGACCTTGATACAGAATCTGTCCGTTGTTTTCTATCTCTATGCCAGGCATCTTCCTCAATACATCTTCAATGCTTTTATCATCCTGTCCTGCAAAAGAATCTACGAAATATTCTATTGTGTCGTTGGTCTTTTCTATAGGTCGTGCCATCACGGTGACGCCTTTCAATTCAAAAACTGTTTCCTCTAAAACCAAGTCTATTGTCTGAGAAGCATTTGATATGCGTAGCGTTTTCTTCTCATAGAAAGACGAGTTTGTCTTTATGTCGAGACTGTCGGATGTTATGTCAGCTTTTATTTCATAGTAGCCGTCAATATCAGAAAATCCGTAAGCCATAATTAGATTGCTGCCAGCCACATGAAGCATCACGCTGATATTTGGCAGAGGCTCGCCAGCAGTGTCTTTAAGATGACCGCTGATGACAGTCTGCGACTGAACTTTTATACAGACTAAAGTTAATATAAAAAAAATAAACATTGATCTTTTCATAGCGAATCTCTTTTCTATTTAAATTTCATCTATGCGTTCTCCATCACTTTCAATCTCAACGCGACACAGCAATGACATATTGTTTATTTTAAAGTGTCATTGACACGTCTCAATATTTATTTCCTATCCAATTCTATCGGATTATTTTTGGATTTTTCATATTCGATAGCTTTTTGAACAGCTTTATCATTGGAAGACATTGTGCTTATGCTATGTGATATTTTATTTTTATCTTGTAGTTTGAAAAAATCTTTTTTTGTTGTTTGTACTTTATCTTCAATGACTTCGTATATCATCATTGGTTCAGATGGTTTCTCTATCGAAAGGAATTTGTATGAATAATGGTCTTGCGTATCTGCAATATTTAAGATAAGACCAGGAAGACCACAGAATTTATAAGGACCGTCACTGATTGGAATATCCATAGTGAACCAAGCTTCCCAAGTGCGGCCTCCGAAATCACAAGTCGCTTTCTGGCAAACATAATTATGAATGGTATCTGTTTCGGAAGTTATCTGCCATTTGAAACTGTCGAAAGGTTCTTTGTATTCGTACATTCCATAAGAAAATATATGGTCTATAGTGGTGACAATTCTTTTTTCATATTCCTTAAATATATCAAATTTATGAACAGATGGCATATGTTTAGAACGATATTGTCCTGTCTGCATCAACTCTAACAACAAGCCATCGTCTCCTAATTTTTTTCGCTCCATATCATTTTTAAAAGCATTGTACCCTCTAAAAGAACTGATTTTGTTATCATTTCCTATTGATAGCATATATTCATCAGTGCGATAGTATTCCAAATGAGTGGAATCTTCTCTTAACGTAAGTTCATACATCACTATATATTTAACGGTATCATGTATATGATGCTGAGGTTTCCACCATTGGGCATTTACATTAATAACAATCAAAATAAGAATAAATAATATTGATGACTTTTTCATAGACATAGAAATGATATAAAATTAAAACACAATATATATCGGGTGGAATTTCCCACCCGATATATGTCATTTAATTAGCAGGGGTATTGGTGCCTGGAGAAACGACTATCGGATTACAAAAGATTTCTTGTAATACGTCATAATCGCTATCATTGCACACTATTCCCACTCCAACTATTGAACCGTCTGGACATTCAATGTATACACTATGGCAATCATCTTCATCAGGTGGAGCTGCATTTGAAATTTTGGGAATACTAATAAATATTATTGCCATTAGCGAAATCATATATAATAAATTACGTGTTTTCATGTTTATAAAAGTTTTGATTAATATTGTGATTTTAGTCTCTTGGGTATTTATTGTCTGCTTGATATCAATATTGTCAAGCAGACATTCGTTTGATGAATTTATTTTTTCCAATCATCCAAATGTCTTAAAACAAACAAAAGTTATATGTATTTCTAAATTTCATCACTTTAAAATATTACTCATAAAATACGTATGATTTTCATGATGTTCAAAGTTATACAATATAATTATATATTTCTTGATTTTTACAATGAATTTACAGATATATTTTACATTGCTAAAAATGAACCTTGTGGTTATCAATACAATATAAAAAAACAAACAAAATATTCTTACAGCCATTTTACAGATTAAGTTCTTAATTTTGGGGTCATTTTCTTACGACAAGTAATAAAAAATCATGGAAATTATCGTACTTTTACGTAAAATTTACTGTGTCATAAATTATTCTGAAATGGAAACCATCTTACTTTTTTATTTCCAATACATATATGTATTATGGTTTTATACCGTATTTATCCATTTTACGGTACAATGTGGATGGGTTAATCCTGAGCATGGAGGCTGTCTTTGATTTGTTCCCGCCACAGGAACGCAACGCTCTGATGATGTTCTGCTTTTCGTTCTCCTCGTCTCTTAACGGCAGTAACGGTATTTCCACAGTGCTTGATTGTATTGGCGGTGAGGCTTTGATGTTCAATGCTGTGTGGTCGATAAGTTTATCCTTTGTCATCAATACCGCACGTCTTATCTTGTTCTGTAACTCCCTGATGTTTCCCGACCATAAGTGTGAAAGAAGCAACCGTTCTGCTTCTGATGTGAAACCGGCAGTCTCCTTATGCAGTTCCTCGGAAAACCTTTTACGGAAGAACTCCGCAAGCGGCAGAATGTCTTCTGGACAATCACGCAGTGATGGCTGGAGAATCTCGAATTCTCCCAACCGATGATACAGGTCCTCCCGGAAACGCCCGTCACTGATGGCTTTCTCCATATCTTCGTTGGTGGCCGCCACAATGCGGACATTCACATTGCGTTCAGTGTTCGAACCTATCGGTATGAAAGTTCTTTCCTGCAATACACGTAGCAGAGACGATTGCATGTCAAAAGGCAACGTGCCGATCTCGTCAAGGAATAGTGTTCCGCCGTTGGCGGCATCGAAATAACCAGTCCTGTCGCTGTCAGCGCCTGTAAAAGCTCCTTTGACATGACCGAAGAACATGGAAGATGCGAGTTCCCGTGGTATTGCGCCGCAATTCACTGCGACAAACGGCATGTCCTTACGTGCGCTGTGGAAATGTATGCTTCGTGCTATGGATTCCTTACCCGTGCCGTTTGCTCCGAGTATAAGAACGGATATGTCTGATGGAGCGACAAGCTCTGCAAGATATTCCGCTTCCTTCGCCTTGGGACTGACTCGTTTGAACAGTTCCTTCTCATTCCTGCGTATCGTCGATACGGGCTTCAGAAGTTCCTTTGTCATTTCAACCAACTGTTCGTGATATACGGGCTTGGCAAGATAATCCTTCGCACCCATCTTGATAGCCTTGACAGCGTCGGTTACCGAAGCGTATTCCGTCATTATCACAAACGGTATGTCAAGTCTTTCCCTGTTCAGCCATCCGAGCAGTGATATGCCGTCACCTTTGGGCAGACGTACGTCAGAGAATATGAGGTCGAATTTTTCTTTGTTTAATAGCTTGCGGGCGATTGCTTCGTCTATTGCGGTGACAACGTCATAACCCTCACGGCATAGCCATTGCCGCTGAACCTGCGACAGTGTCACGTTATCCTCTACTATCAGTATCCTTTTCTTCATCGGCTGTTCTATTTATCTCATTTTCTGCATCATCCATAAGACGTTCTATATGGTCTATGATGAGTTTCGTGTTGCTCGTTATTGTCCTGATGTCAGACCCCGGATTCAATATATTGCGGTATTCTGACAGGACGCTTTCCATTGAGAGCATCTCCCACATTGGGAACATACGATGTGCGGTACATCTCATTGATTCGATGTCGTTTGACATCATGGCGTTTCTCAGTTCCGCCATATCCTTTTCGCAGGTCCTGATCATGGATTCAAGGATGTGTCTCCTGTCTGTCACATCCGCAAGTATTTTGGAGAAGTCCGTCTTATGTTCAAGTTTACGTCTTTTGATGACGGTCGCTATGTATTTGAGCAGTTCATTCATGGAGAATGGCTTGAATATGCATCCGTCAAAACCTGCCTCAAGCAATGTGTTCCTTTCGCTGTCGCTTCGTGCCGTCATAGCTACGACGGGTATGTCTCTCGAGTTGCCGATACGTGACCTTCGAAGCAGTTTCAACAGCTCAAACCCGTTGGCGTCAGGCATCTGGATGTCTGTTAGCAGCAGGTCATAGTTCCTTTTGCGCAATTCTTCTGTCAGCTTCTCGACTTTTGTGCAGACTGTGCATGAGACTCTGTTACGTTCCAGCATATCCTTGATGACCTCAAGCTGGAAAGAGTCGTCGTCAATGACGATTACATTCTGTGGAAAATGCATGGAGTCGTCAAATACCACATCTTCTTCATCAATGTTATCGTTGGTTATCGGCAACGGCAACATGACGGTAAACGTGGTGCCGCTTCCCGGCTCGCTCTTTACGTTTATAG
The DNA here is from genome assembly GCA_045655965.1 of Bacteroidales bacterium. GTDB lineage: Bacteria > Bacteroidota > Bacteroidia > Bacteroidales > F082 > Limimorpha. The sequence continues at coordinate 14,523 of JAZOQH010000037.1, forward strand.
AGCCGTCAAGCAGGTTCACAAGTCCTTTTGTGATTGTCAGACCAAGACCGAAACCTTCAGTGTTGCAGTCATCAGTAGCACGTTCAAAAGGCAGATATATACGTCGCAGCAGTTCTTCAGACATGCCTATGCCAGTGTCGCTTACTTCTATGATGAGTTTCCCGTCCGTATAGCTTGCCTTGAGCCTGACATGTCCAGCGGAGGTGAACTTTATGGCATTCGACAGCAGATTGCCGATTATCTGCTCTATCCTGTCAGGGTCTCCTTTTACAACGACATCGGTGTCTTTGAACTCATGTTCGAAGAACAGACCTTTGGCATCGGTTTGCTGTATAATGCCGTCGGTGGTACGGTTAAGCATGTCGGAAATGCGGAAAGGTATTCTGCGGGCTGTCTCTTTTGCTTCGTTAAGTCTGTAGACATCAAGCAGATTGTTTACGAGCTGAAGTATATGCTTGCAACTGGCGGTGATGTTCTTGAGTTTATGATTACGTTTCTTTTTGTCGCGTGTATCCATCGCCAGTTCCGCACTGCCGTAGATTCCGTTAAGTGGACCACGTATGTCATGCGAGATGGTGAGGATGATTTTTTTACGCATTTCAAGCAGTTCCGCATTCTTACGGTTGCTTTCTTCCAACTTCTTGCGGATACGTTCCTTACCCGTATAATCACGCATGATGACGAAGTATGATACAAGGAGCATCAGAAACAGGAATAATGTAATGCCAGCGATGTATATTTTTGATTCCTCTCTCGTCTTTATGATTTGTCGCTCTCGTTCACCCAGATCTGTGGTGATGCGTTCGTCCATCGCCTCGATGATATTTTTGAGTTGGCAGTTGATGTCATGGTTACGATAAGCGAGGCTGTCAGCTGTTATAGAAAGTCTGCTGAAATGTTCTGTCTGTTTCTTTATGACGTCACGGTTGAGGGAATGGAGTTGCGCCGATGTGACGGATTGGATTTTCTTATCCTTTTTCTTAAAAATTCCAAGAAATCCTTCTTTCTTCCTTTTCTTTGATTCTTTTATGCTTTCGTATGCTATTGCGGGTACACGTTCTGCGAGTTCCTCGCTGAGTTCCATCTGTCGTTCAAAGAGTTTTGAGATATTGAGAAGAAGGTTTTCCTTCTCTGTCATCAGAACTCTCAGACTGTCAATTCTTTCACCGGAATAATATTCTTTGAATACGCATAGTATGCTGTCAAGTTCCAACCGTTTAGCACGGTATATGGCAGGATCCTCATCATTCCATTCAAGTATGGTCTCACCGAACATGGTAAGGTCAAGCATGTGTGCGTATGCATCTCGTATGTTTTTTCTTAGTTCGTGAATCTGTTTTATCTCATTCTCTAATCTATTCATCTGCCGCCATTCGTGAAGATATGTATATACTATACCTGTTATTAGTGCGGCAATGACAATATAGCCTATGGCCAGTTTTTTACCAATTTTCATTGCATCCTGTGTTTGTTCCCGGACGAACCAGTTAGTTTAGTTAGTTATGTGGTATGGTCGATATTGTTTCAAGCGAATTCGTAAACATAACGTTAAATTTAAAATATATTGTTATAGAATGAGGTGCAACATAAAAAAAGCCGTCATATCCATGAAATAATCTGACGGCTTGTATGTCGGTTGTTATACCATTATAGGGTTGACTTTCATCGTGTTTAGGTTCAAATAAAGTCCTTGGTGTTCAACCATTCCGTGACGGAACATCTTCCAAAGTATATCGCATCCCAATTGTGCTAATGTGGAATTGATGAACAGATCCTGTTTTTCTAATGCTTCTGCTAGTGAGCAGCTTGGACCTGAATCATCATCTTTTATTTTTGAGAATTTCACCATTTTTGTGATGACCTTTAACGAAGGTACTGTCTTGTATATCTGTGATTTCGGCTGTTTTATTCTTCTTGGTACTGTTCCCAATACAACTTGTCCTGAAGATTGGGTGTTACCGAAGTCAAGCCAGTAGAGTGGGGTACTGTAATCAGTGTAATTTCTTGCAGGTATATCTTTTAGTATATTCCAAGTGTCTATTCTGGATTTTATGTTGTCAGTGCAGGTTATGGTTATATTCGCTATATCATCACGACGTGCATCTTTCAAATTTGATGGATAATGTTTTGACACAGACTTCCAGTCATTGCCGAAAAAATTGTTGATTCGTGTAATTAGGCAACTAGCCTTGTTAAGTCCAAGGTCAGAATATCCGAACAGTTGTCTTCCGATATTGGCTTCACTTACATCATCAGGATCGTATAGCGTTATGAATAGTCCGGGATGACCGAGATTCCTCAGTGTTACATCAAGTCGTGCCAGACAAGTGAGTACCTGTGAGCCTGTTCCTCCTGCTCCGATGAGACTTATGGTTATAGGATGCTGTGGATTTAGCAGATAGCCGTCTGTATAATGTATTCTTTTCATTTCAGTATGTCTTTAAGTTTCATATTTTGTAGCGGCATTAGCTCTTCAAGGTTGAATGGGGCGTTCTTTGCCGCTTTTGTTACTAGTATAAGATTGTTTTTTGTCGGGTTCCCTCTGCTTCCTAAATGTGAGAATTCCGTTAGCCAGAATTTCTTTTCCCAGTACTCTATAAGTCTGTCGTATGTCAGTACAGAAGGCTTTGATATTTTAGCAGAGCCAAGACATACGCTTGACGCTGTTACGTTGAAGAACGGGGCTGCATATAGTTTGGAGTCGGATGTCAGGTCGGGGTCAATATAAGCATAGATATTCAGATGCTCGTTGTTTACCTCATATATAAGTCCGGGCAGGTTGTATTCGGCATTTTCGAGATTCAGCGATTCTTTAAAGAACATCATTCGTTTTTGTGGAGGGTTGTACCATACGTATTTCTCAATGCCTTTGCGTGTGTCGCACCAGAGAAGGTTTGAAGGAACGCTGCCATGCGGAGTACATCCATGTCTTTCCGAATATCCGCTAATCAGTTCATTTATAAAATCTACAGTTACGGGGCGACCTTCACTCATGTTTCCTTCTTCATCAATGCTTCTAAGCTCAAGAAAGTAGCTTCCGTCACAGTCGGAAGAATATGCAATTAGTGCAGCATGCGGATGAAGAACTGCATTTATCTGTCTTGTCAGTTTGTTCGTTTCCATTTCCTTTATCGTATATAGTTTATAAATTTATCAGCCCATTTGAAGAATCTTTCTGGATAAGAGTCTTCTATTTTGAATATTTTGTTAGACTGCGGCGTTACTTTGAATGTTGATGTTGGCAGTATTTCGTATGATTCCTGACGATTGGAGTTGAACAGATCTTCGAGATATTCGGTCACCATATCGTTACAGTCATAGACCATCCTTATCTGCTGTCCAAGTTCCATAGGAAGGAAGTCCGGTTCATCGTCGTAGAATGGATCGTAAGCATAGCGTATTATTGGTTTAACCGGTTTTGTGAATTCAATGCCGCTTTTCATTATGTAGATTAGTCCTTTTTCAAAGTCATTGCGACAATCGTATTCGTTGATTGCTTTTGTCAGATTTTTGTAATAAGACTTGTTCCACACTCTGTTGAGAAGTATGTATGCCTTCCCTGAAGTGTATGAATGCAGAAGTTGTTTTTTGTTTTTACGATCTTTGGGATTCTCGTTTTCAGAATCATCAGAAAGCATCTCGATAACCCAGTCCATGTCATCTTCATTATTGATGGTCGTGAATTCGTTTCCTTTCATCAGATGATGCATGAATGTTATTGCTATACGTCTCAGTTTCGGGTTAAGCTCTTCTACGAATTTTATTGGGAAATAGTACAGTGTGTAATCTCCCCAAATGTGAGCCTTCCATAGATTGAAGTAGAGACATCCGCAATCTTCTTCATAATTGAGATTTATGCTGTCTCCGACAAGTGCGTTCATTTCATGATAAAGATTTGATATGCCTTCACCTATGCTTCTTCCAGGATTATGTTCAGCCTTTTCATTCATAAGTTCTGCATATCTGAAATATGAATCACGGAGATAGTCATAATTTTTCTGTGTGATAAGGTTGTATGTATCTCCGTTATGATCTTCTCTGATAATGGAATGTGGAGGTAATGGTGATACTGCGTTTTTTAGAAAAGAATTACGGCACCGCTTGGCGCCGTAACTCTTTCCGTTCTTGTCACTCCATGTTGTACTTCCCGTCTTATTGACGCTATTATCATGCGTGCAAGACGATCTGACTGATGTTTCTCCAAAGGTATGCATGGTTTGTTATTTTTTATATCCGTATTCATTTTCTTATCCTTTTGTACCTATTGTTGTTTTGAATTCATAGACTGCGATGTCATCCTTGATAGTAGGTCCGTGTACTGTCGCAGTGGTAAGTTCCGGATAGATGTTAGAGTAGTAGCTCATTACGTTTTCAGCTGATTCTGACGGATTCGGGTCAGGCAGGCTTATCATTTCTGTACCTTTCTTAAAGGTGAATGATCTTTTCATGTCGTTTACTGTGAGTGCCATATTTTTATAATGTATTTGCGTATGTTTGGTGATAATTTGATTCTAGCATATGCTGTGGAAAATCTGGATATTCTTCATAGTCTTCAGGACGGTATGAAGGTCCTTCATTATAGATATATGTCTGTTCTTGGCTTTCAGCAGCATATTCCTGCTCATTTTGTTGGAACATAGGTATTTCTCCTTGCTGGTTGTTATACTGCTGAGATGCATTCTGATGTCCGCATTGCTGTGTCGTTATGGGTTGAGGATGTGTAGGATGCTGGACATGTCTCTGCTGCATGGGCTGTTGTATAGGTCGCATCATTGTCTGTTGTTGAGGCGCTTGTCTTGACGTATTGATTGTTTGTATTTGAGTTTGTACAGCATGCTGCTGTTGCGGCGCTGGAGTGTCATCCATCATGTCGAAGAGACTTCCTTGACTTAAGGCTTTTTTCTGTTCTGCAATTTTTTCATCTATAGATTTCTGATTTTCAGTCGTCGCATAAATGCGTGCCTGTTGTAAAGCATTGATTGCATCCCTGTGTTTTCGGGATGTTATCATTTCTTCCGCCTTTTTAATAAGTCTGTCATATTTCTCGCGTTTTTCCTTTTCCTCTTTTGATTCTTTAGATTTGGCATCCTTTGCTGCTTTGCTGTTGGCAGCAGCTATATCTGTCTGCATCTCGAATTCCATCATGTTGGATATTAGTCCTGTAGCTTTACGTAACGGTTGTGCTATGGCGTGGAGGAATCCTGCGTCCATCTCTTCCGGTGAACCGGATAATGTCAGTGGAATGATGTGGTTCTGTGCCTCATCTTTCAGCCCGTTGGCTTTGGGCAGTGCGGATACCGTCAGTTGTCCGTTTGTTTTGCGGATGACGAGAGTCAGATCTATGCTCTCTGTCATGATTTGTGAGATTGATGTGAAAAACATGGCTTTATGATTTTGTTGATGATGATTGATATTTGCTTATGTTCATTTGTTCAGATATTCCGCAAGCAGTCTGTTGCGGTCGGGATGATTGCATATACTCAGAATGGGATTGATGAGTTCGGATATGTGTACCGGTTCTCGTGTGTCTTTTCTGGCCTGTTTCGTTTCCGGTATCATGACCTTTGTCATTTTTCTGTATGCCGATGGGATATGTGTCGGCATCTGATGTCGTCTGGCTGAAATCGTCTGATTCATATCATTTTTCTTTTTTATGGTTAATACTCGGACTTTGGCGAAGTCCGTTGAACTACGAGGGCTTTACGGCTAATGCTTCCGGTAAGGCAAGGTTTTCGGGAAAAATACCGCAACGCAGTGAGGATGATTTTTTTCGAAACCAGTGGCATGACCTTGCCGTCCGAAAAGAAGCATTTGCCAATTTTGCCCTGTAGTTCATCGGATCGCCAACGGTTTGTATGTATAGGGATTTTTTATGTTGTTTTCAGAGTTTATATTTTTCAATATGTAAATGTAAAGTTGTAAATTTGCATAATGATGTTTAATAAAATAATAAATACAACATGTTGACACCAATTGCCATAAGAGTTCTATCTACCGACAGCGTAGGAAAGAGGAAACTGCAAGTAGGAAAGTTTTATTACTTTCTTAATGGATTTGAAATACAAGAAAATGGGTGTATTCATATAGAAGAAATACGTTTACACGAAGATAGGCTATATAATGATTATTTTGTAGGCAATAAATCAAATCCAAATATCAGCGTGACAGCTATTGTTGGAGAGAACGGAGCAGGTAAAAGCTCTGTTATTGAATTTTATATCAGACTGATAAATAATTTTGCAGCTGCTACAATAGGTGAATATGAAGTAAACCCAGGTGCACAACACCTTCATTTTATTGATGGCATTAGAGGTGAATTGTATTATATGATTGACTCAACACCTTACAAACTCAAAATTGAAAATAGGAATGTTGCATTATCTAGTTATTCTAAAAAAGCGAAAAAGGTGGATCGTCCTATTATAGTATATATGCCATATAATACTGAGGACATATTCAACAATGAATTATCTGCTAATTCTTCTGAAGAAAATGAATTGTATCCTATTGAAGCATATCGTCCTAGAATTAGAAATAGGCAATCTCAAGACAATATAGCAGAACTGTATAAAAATTTCTTCTATACATATGTCTCGAATTTTAGCTCATATGCATATAATACCAATGACTTTGCAAATGAGTGTAATAGTGATAGGTATGAAGAACTTATACGCAAAAGCAAGAAAAAGAGATATACAATAGAACAAAAGAATTGGTTGAATGGAATATTCCATAAAAACGATGGATATCAGACTCCTATCGTTCTCGCACCATTTAGAAATGAAGGTAACATTGATATAAATACCGAAAATCTGTTAGCAAGAGAAAGATTATTATCTCTTATAATTGCTCCAAACTCAGAATTTAGAACTATCAATGGACATCTTAATATTACTGGATTCAAACTTAACTTGAAACATAAAAAATATGATATAAAGTATTTGAAA
>JAZOQH010000038.1:0-19110 GCA_045655965.1 Bacteroidales bacterium
GGTGATACTGCCGTCTTTCTCAACAACAAAAGTAACATATACTCTTCCTTCAATCTTGTTGGCTTTCGCTGATTGAGGATATTTGATGTTTTCTTGAATGTATTTCATCATCTCATTTGGTCCGCCTGGATATTGTGGCATCACTTCTGTAACTCTGTAAATGGAGTCTTGACTTGCAACGGCTTTCTGTGATGAGGAATTTTTGTCTTTGCGTGGATGACGCTTGCCATCAATTAAACTAATGTCTATAAAACTAAATTTATCGGCAGGGATATAAATTGTTTTTACCGTATAAGTATTATATCCTTCATACCACGCTTTCAAGTCGTAACGACCAGATACAACTGATGTAAATTCATATTTTCCGTTTTTGTCAGCTGTGGTGTTGTAGAATTCCTTTTCATCTTTTTCCAATATGACATTAGCGGCAAGTGGCTGTTTGGTTTCTGCATCATAGGCAGTTCCTGCAAGGCTTCCTACTTTTTGTACCGAAGTCAGATTGGATTGTGTCTCTTCAGAATTATTTTCAACAACTTGAGCTACTTTTTTCTCCTCATTAGGTTTTGTGTTATCACACTGTGTGTTAAGCAAAATCAACAATGCAAACACCGGAAGAGTCAGTAACACCTTGATTACCGAACCCTTTACTTTCTGATTTTTCGTAATCATACTAATTCTTTTTTTGGTTAATAAAAAACTGAAATTATTAGCTATCGTGCTAAAGTCGTCAGCCGTGCACTGCTGTAACAATAACATCATATAGTTCGATTTTTCGTCTTCATTCTTAATAGCTTCACTGTCGGCAATGAATTCATGATTGCTCTTCAACTCGTTCTTAATCATCCTGATAAACGGATTAAACCATTGGAAAGCAATCATTATCTCCATAAGAATGACATCAACAGAATGATAGTTCTTCACATGACTCATCTCGTGCTTTATAATCAATATATTAGCATTGCCTTCGACAGGCTCAGGCACCTCATTATCGGTCACTGAGCTTGTCGAAGTGCCGATAAAAACATTATTAAAGAATGAGAAAGGAACGTGACTTTCATTTGTATATATGAAATTAACATTATCAATTGTCTCTATCTTCTTCCCTGCTTTAATCTTATAAATTTTAAAGATATTATAAACGAATTTCATCAGGAAGAAAACCACACCTATTATATATATGTATGAAATTATATCTGTGAAGGATAATGTTTTTGTCTCAACCGGAGCTTCTATCATCGCGTCGCTATAGAATATCACATCCATTTCTTGTTTAAATGAAGGCATTTCCTGAAACTGCTGTCCTTCAATGTTTATTCTGATGAAAGGAAGCGTGAAAGCGAAAATGGAAATCGTAAGCAAGACGATTCTGTTGAGCTGGAATCTGTTGCTGTTGCGGAATAATAGTTTGTAGGCGAAATACAAAACCATCGTCGCTACAAATGTCAATATCAAATTCGTTACCATAGTTATTTCTTTAAAGCTTTATCAATCATGTTTTTAAGTTCTTCTAGTTGCTCTATCGTGAAGCTTTCCTTTTGTGTGAAAGCCGACACCAATTCGCTATATGAATTGTTAAAATAATTTTTCACTAATCCGATGAGCGTGTTATGTGAATAATCCGATTTTGAAATCAAAGGATAATATCTGTTTGCCTTGCAGAAAGTCTCGTGTGCCACAAAACCTTTCTTCTCGAGGATTCTAACTATAGTGAGCACTGTGTTATACGCTGGTTTCGGTTCCGGGAAGTTTGCCATTATTTCATTAGCGAAACCCTGTTCTATTTTCCAGAGCACCTGCATCACCTGTTCTTCTGCTCTTGTGAGTTCTTTTATATTTTCCATAATTGCATTTTTTAACTTAACGCTGCAAATATATATGTTATTTTATAAATATGCAACTAAATTTTTAGTTACAAATAAAAAAAATAAAATATCAAATAAAATTTTCACACTATCTTATTTGATATCAAACATTTAAGAAGACATTGGGGTAGACAATGATTAGAAACTTTCAACTAAATCAGAAATTATAATTTACTTTCTCACAACTTTTCTCCTTTAATTACATCAATCCCTCAATCACTTAATTCCCTTTCCACCTCTAAAAGTTTCTTCTTTGGGCGTTCCGGCTTTGCCGTCGGGCTTTCCGCTATATCTTTGTTCGCCTTCGCTTCCGCTTCTGACTCTCAAAGGATGCCGCTCCAATCCCTAACGCAGAGGAGGATACTTTTATAAAAGCAAGTCTACTTCAACTAAAATTTAATGCAAATAAAAAAGGAGTCACATTTGCTGTAACTCCTTGGTTTTCTGTGTCGGGGTAGCAGGATTCGAACCTGCGACCCCCTGCTCCCAAAGCAGGTGCGCTAGCCGGACTGCGCTATGCCCCGATAAACTCGGCGGAGAAGGGGGGATTCGAACCCCCGGTAGCCTTTGGGACTACGACAGTTTAGCAAACTGTTGGTTTCAGCCACTCACCCACCTCTCCGTGTTCCGTGGTTTTGCGAGTGCAAAGGTACATATTTTTTTTATATCTCCAACATTTTTTGAAAAAAAATTATTTTTTTTTATTTTTTTTCTTTTTCCAAAGAAATAAATAAATTTGCCTATAAATAATATCATTATGAAAAAGTACGTTTTATTATCCGTATTATCAGTATTAACTATCTTATTATCATATTCTTGCAGTTCAACAAAAGATAGTCATTCATACCTAAACCATAGTCAAAAGCCTAGCAACATCATACTGATGATTGGAGATGGAATGAGTACTCCTCAGGTGTATGCAGCCATACTAACATCGGAAAATCCAACCTCATTTGAGCGTTTTCCTGTCACAGGACTGGTTAAAACATACTCAAAATCTCACAAAATTACAGATTCCGCTGCTGGAGGCACAGCAATTGCAACAGGCCACAAAACAAACAACGGCATGATTGGAATGGATTCCGACAGCATTCCTGTCCCTAGCATTTTAGAAATGCTTTCAGAAAAAAGGATGAAAACAGGCGTCATCGCTACTTCTTATATTACTCACGCCACTCCAGCTTCTTTTGTCGCTAAAAATATAAATAGAAATAATTACGAAGAAATCGCAATGGATTTCGCACAAAGTGACAAAGTAGATTTATTAATAGGTGGAGGCAAAAAACATTTCACAAGCAGAAAAGACGGTGTCAATCTTATAGACAAAATGGTTTCTGAAGGATGGAATTATTATGATACATTAACTAATATTGATAAAAATGATAAAATAATGATTCTAGCATCTGATGATCATCTTCCATCCTACCCTTCACGTGGCAATTTTCTCCCAGACGCTTCAGCTTTGGCATTGGAAAAACTCAGCAAAAGCAAAACTGGTTTCTTCCTGATGATTGAAGGTTCTCAAATAGACTTCGCAGCTCACAATTCAGACTCCACATATCTCGTTAATGAAATGCATGATTTTGACAATACAATTAATAAAGTGCTAGATTTTGCTGAAAAAGACGGCAACACATTAGTTGTCGTAACTGCAGACCATGAGACTGGCGGACTTACCATGATAGACCCTAACGGCCACTATACAGAAACATATTTTAATTTTTCCACAGGCAGCCACTCACCTCTTTTGGTTCCGCTTTTCGCTTTCGGACCTGGTTCTGAGAACTTTAGTGGTATAATAGAGAATACTGACATAATAAAAATCATATTAAAAATTATGGAATAATACTATAATCATATGATTATCAATACATGGGAGCTTCATGCTCCTTTTTTTTATTAAAAATCTATATTATATCAATAAAATATTTAAATTTGTGCTGCAATTATTTTTAACCAAACTATTTTATAAAGTATTTTATGAAGATTTTTGTAGCTAATTTAGGATTCAACACTAGAGCTGAAGATTTGACGGCTCTATTTAGTAAATTCGGCAAAGTGGATTCTGCAAAAGTTATTATGGACAGAGACACCAATCGCTCTAAATGCTATGGTTTTGTTGAGATGCCGAACGACTCTGAAGCATACGTTGCAGTAGTAGAATTGAACGAAGCTATATTCCAAGGAAGCACCTTAAACGTTAAAAAATCCAAGCCTCAGCAAGTTATTTACTATATATAAACACTATTACTCATTGATTTATAGCGCAATAAATTATTTTTAAAAAAATATCATTTTTTTATTTGCGTTTAAATAAAAATTTGTATCTTTGCAGACGCAAAAGCGATGGTTCGGTAGCTCAGCTGGATAGAGCAACAGCCTTCTAAGCTGTGGGTCTTGGGTTCGAATCCCAACCGGATCACAAAATTAAATGAGACTGGCTTAATCAAGTCAGTCTTTTTGTTTATAAAACAACATTCATTGATATGGATTTGAATATCTCTTATTGCTCAGACAAGTACCAATATACTATGGGAAAGTCATTCTACGATAGTGGAATGAAAGACAAACGTGCCGTTTTCAACCTCTTCTATAGAAAGGCACCTGACACAAATAACTGGGCTGTCGTGAGCGGAATCACAGAAGTTTTAGAAGTTATCAAAGGTCTCAACTGCGGTGATGAAAGTTTCTTCGAACAATTCCTTCCTGGCGAAGAATACAAAGAAGTACGTCAATATTTCGCAAAAATGAAATTCACCGGCAATGTGTATGCCATGCGCGAAGGCGAAATCGCATTCCCAACACAACCTATAATAACTATTGAAGCTCCTATCATTGAAGGACAAGTGCTCGAGACTCCCCTACTCAGCATCATGAATCATCAGATGGCTGTTGCAACTAAAGCATCTAGAGTCACTAGAAGCACCAATAAGCCAGTAAGCGAATTCGGAAGCCGTCGCGCTCATGGTCCATGGGCTGCTATCTTCGGCGGAAAAGCAGCTCTTATCGGAGGTTGCGCAAACAGCTCTAACATTGTTTCAGGAATGAAATTCGGATTCCCTGCTGTTGGCACAATGGCTCATAGCTATGTCACTTCGTTCGGCTGCAGCATCAAAGGCGAATTCACAGCATTTGACACATATATTAAAACTCATAAATCCGAAGCTCTCATATTATTAATTGATACTTACGACACTTTGAGATGCGGCGTCAAAAACGCAATAAAAGCTTTCAAAGAAAACGGCATCGATGATAGTTATCCTTACGGTTATGGCATCAGACTCGACAGCGGCGACTTGACATATCTTTCTGTCAAATGTAGAGAAATGCTTAACGAAGCTGGTCTTAAGAACTGCAAGATATTTGCGACCAACGCATTAGACGAATATCTCATCACAGAATTGGAACGTCAAGGTTGCCAGGTTGACTCTTATGGCGTAGGTGACGCAATTGCAACAAGTAAGCATAACCCTTGTTTCGGCAATGTTTTCAAACTCGTTCAAATCGATGACATGCCAGTTTTGAAACGTTCTGAAGAGACAACAAAACTCATCAATCCTGGATTCCAAATCACATACAGAATTATACAAAACGGAAGATTTAAAGTTGACGTCACTTGTCTCCGTGGCGATAATTTGTCAAATGATATCGAAGCAGGCAAGACAATCACACTACGTGACGAACGCGACAGATTCAAGACAATGACTTTTGAAGAAGGTAAATACGAATTCCGTACTTTACAGCAACAAATCGTAAAGAACGGCGAAATTACATATCAAGACAGAACAATACAAGAGAAACAAGCATATTACAAAGAAAACCTCGCACACCTAGACGACTCACAAAAACGTCTTATAAACCCACATTATTATAAATGTGACATTTCAGATGCACTCTACGATTTAAAGAACAAACTTATAGACAATTTAGTAAAAGAAATAGAGGAATTAGATTGAGAGGTTTAGGATTTCAGGAATTTAGGGATTAACTTGTAGTCTTGTGACTTATAAAAATAAAAGGCTGTCCTTGGGAAGGGCAGCCTATTTTTGTTAAAAACTTAATTCATTAAACATTAAACCATTGGTCTTTATGGCATGATAACGAAGAAAAGGGACGACTTCATTATCTCTTTCAGACATTGCAAAAGTACAACAACTCCAGAACATGGCATATCATAATATTTTGGTATTTTAAATATAAAATAATAGCATGATATTGGGAATACAACGCTTTTTTAACCATAATCGACAAAATCGATATCGGCATCGAAATTATCTGTTTGCGCAATATAAAAAACCATTATATCTTTGCATCACAAATGAGAGGAAAACCTCTCGAAAAAACAAAAATAAAAACTTAATAAAACTTGAATATTATGGCAACAAAATTTTATAAATGCAATCATTGTGGTAATGTAATTGAAAAGATAGTAGATAAAAATGTACCAGTAGTATGCTGCGGCGAAAAGATGCAAGAACTCATTCCTAACACAGTAGAGGCTAGCGGCGAGAAACACATTCCAGTCGTTACACAACTAGAAGGCAATCGTCTCAGAATAGAAGTTGGCAGCGTACATCATCCAATGCTTCCAGAACATCACATCGCATTCATCTATGTAGAAACTGAAAAAGGTGGCATTCGTATCAACCTCAACGACGAACCAGTTGCAGAAGTATGCCTCGGCGATGCAAAAGCCACAGCAGTTTATGAATACTGCAACTTACACGGACTCTGGAAAGTTGAACTCTAAAAAAATCAAATCACATAAAACAATCTAAAAGAAAATTTGTTAAATAAACAATTCACAACTTAAAAACATTGAATCATGAAAAGCGTAAAAGGAACAGAAACAGAAAAAAATCTTTTGAAATCATTTGCAGGAGAATCACAAGCTCGTTCACGTTATAAATTCTTCGCATCAAAAGCACGTAAGGAAGGTTACGAACAAATAGCAGCTGTTTTTGAAGAAACAGCAGAACAAGAAAAAGAACACGCAGAACGCTTCTTCAAATTCTTAGAAGGCGGCATGGTAGAAATCACAGCATGTTACCCAGCTGGCGTAATCGGTGACACAATGGAAAACTTACGCGCTGCAGCAGAAGGCGAAAATGAAGAATGGGTTGACTTATATCCAGAATTCGCACGCATCGCTGACGAAGAAGGCTTCCCTGCAATAGCAACAGCATGGAGAAAAATCTCAGAAGTTGAAGCTTTCCATGAACAACGTTACCGCCGCTTGCTCGCTCGCGTTGAATCTGGCCAAGTATTTGAACGCGACGAAGAAATTGAATGGCAATGCCGTAACTGCGGCTACGTACACAAAGGCAAATCAGCTCCTAAAGTTTGTCCAGCATGTGTACACCCACAAGCTTACTTCGAACCAAGAAAAGACAACTATTGATTAGATACAAAGATCCAACCATAATATAAAATGAAATTAAGGCCGTCTAAAAATAATTAGACGGCCTCTTTCTTTATCTTATTTAACCACTCTTTATTCAACAATCAACTTGCTGAATCTGTCACCATGTTGGATGAAATAAAGTCCGCTGCTCAGGTGGCCTACATTTATCTCCATAGTATTGCTTGTAATAATCTCTGTCATTACAGTCTTACCTGTGATATCTGTTATTGTCAATGTGTTGTCGTAACAATTGTCGCCCAACTCTATCTTTACTACATCAGTAGCTGGATTCGGATAAATAGTTATCGCTGCAACGTTTTCTTCATTTATTGCATTAGGATTGTTTGTTAAAACCCTGATGTCATCCATAGCCATCTGATATGTTCCGTTTTTCACAAAGGCAATCTTTATATCACGGCCTTTCCATTTTGCCAAATTGAATTTGTATTCTTCTGTGTAATGATATGGTGAGTTGAATTCATTGGCCAAGAGGTAGCCTTGTTCCCAGGTCTCGTTTCCCATATCATAGATCATGATATAGAATCTGTTGACATACATTGCTTCAGAATGATACCACAGCCAGTAGTACATGGTGGTCTCGCCTTCTGCAGGTATAGAGATTACCGGAGTCATGAGCCAGTCGTGTATTGGCACATCATATAAAGTTCCGCCAATCCAGGCTGCAGAGTCGCCTGAGTGGACGTAGCCGAATGATGTCGTTTCAGTGATATCCCATTTTTCCCATGGATCAAGTCCAGTGGCGGGATAGTCTTGAGGAGCGAGATTGATGCCTTGCGAAACGCCCATAGTCCAGCCTTCATCAAATCCTGGACCTTCAAAACTTGTTGATAATAATGTTGTTTGTGAAAAAGAAGTCAGTCCTAAAAACAGACTAAAAAGAACAGCTAAGTAAATTTTTTTCATAGTACATTCTGTTTATATTAATAATACACAACAAATGTAATAAAAATATATACTTATTTAACATACTATGGATTAAAAAATTATTAGAACAACTTGAGTTGAATTGTCATATTAAACGTCATTCTATGTAATGGCGTTGTGCCATATTCAGCCACAGCGTTTTTATGTTCCAATGTTGGATATCCTTTGTTTTTCTTCCAGTTATATACAGGATATTGCTGATCATATTCTTCCATCATAGCATCTCTGGTTGTTTTCGCCAATATTGATGCTGCCGCTATCGCCTGATATTTGGCATCGCCACCTACAATACATTGATGTTTAAGGTCTTTATATGGATTGAAGCGATTGCCGTCTATAAGCAGAAATTCAGGTTTAACCTTCAATTGTTCAATAGCACGATGCATTGCGAGAAATGACGCATTAAGGATGTTTATCTCATCAATTTCTTTGTTATCGACAATACCGATTCCATATGCAAGAGCTTCTTCCATTATCACGCTTCTCAACTTATTACGTTGTTTCTCGGTGAGTTTCTTGGAATCATCCAACATAGGATAATTTTTGGTTCTGTCCAGGATAACAGCAGCAGCTACAACAGGACCTGCCAGACATCCTCTACCAGCCTCATCACATCCGGCTTCTATCAGATTTTCAGTATAATGTGATATAAGATTCATATCGTTATGCCAAATAATGGTAAATATTGATTTGCTATAACTAATATTAAAAATACGACCATAATGACATTAGCTATCTTTGACTTTCTAATATCCGACAATGCTATTGCATAAAACATAGCAAACATCATAAAAATCAACGCATTGTTCATCAATGGTTTTTGCATGAAGAAAATGATGACAGCAAAGACTGCCAATAAGAATGAGACTCCTACCCTTTTCCTGACATTCGTTCCTTTATCGGAACCCGGATTACCGACAACCTTTAACACTGATACCAAAAATAAAATTCCGCTGACAGCCAACAATATCTTATTTACAGATGTCAATTCTACCGAAAAAGAAATATTTCTAAAAAAGTTTGAATATGAATCTATAAGCATGTTGTATTTACCAAACATAAAACTTATCCCTATCAGCAAGGCATTGATTATCATAAATCCCACTATAGGTATCAAAATCAATCTTAAATCTTTGAACTTAAATATCAGGAACGACAGCAACACCCAAATGATCAAGAATACCGAAGGATAATAAAACAAAGATGCTATTCCTATGAAATATCCAATGTTCATCATATAATTCTCAGGCGCATCTGTCTGATATATAAGGAACAAGGTATGCATCGCCATTAAGATGAAAGGACATGCGAAGATAAACGGATAACATGAATGCAGTTCTGGCGAACAGCACATCATCACCACAAATGAGAGCGCCCCTGTCGTACTGTATTTTGAGACGAGTCGGTTTGCCGAAAGTATTGAGTTAAATAGAAATATTGAAAGCAGATAGACCAAAAAAGCCAACGCATTCAACAGAAATGGAGAGAAATCAAAAATTGTTACAATTATATTATATAAAGGAGTCTGAAATTCACTCGGGACAAATGCCGACTTAACAATGAAAGCCGGCATCCATAATACGAGTGCTATTACAACAACAGCTATCTGTTGCGAGATGTAACTATTTTTAAAAAAATTCAGCATTATCTTAGAGATTCATCAAATCGAGACCTATGTCATGACGATAGTTAACGCCTTCAAACTTAATCTTTTCTACATTTTGATAAGCCTTAGCTCTTGCTTCTTCAATATTCTTTCCATGAGCTGTCACTGCTATGACACGACCTCCTGATGTAACGACTTCACCTTTGTCGTTGAATTTTGTTCCAGCATGAGCTATGATACAGTCTGACAATTCATCGAATCCTGTCATTACCATTCCTTTTTTATAATCTTCAGGATAGCCGCCTGAGACTAGCATCACTGTCACTGAAGTGTTCTTTGATGTCTGGTAATCAACTTCATTCAACTTACCTTGCGCACAAGCGTCGAGCAATGCTACCAAGTCGGAATCGATGCGTGTCATGACGCCCTCTGTTTCAGGGTCACCCATTCTCACATTATATTCAATGACGTATGGGTCGCCATCAACATTCATCAAACCGATGAAGATGAATCCTTTATAATCGATGTTTTCTTCTTTAAGACCTTGGATTGTAGGTTTTATGATTCTGTTCTCAACTTTCTCAACGAATTCTGCTGTCACGAAAGGAACTGGAGAAACAGCACCCATGCCGCCTGTATTCAAGCCAGTGTCGCCGTCACCGATGCGTTTGTAGTCTTTCGCTTCTGGAAGAACGACATAATGTTCACCGTCTGTCAACACGAACATAGAGACTTCAATGCCTTTCAAGAATGTCTCGATGACGACTTTAGCTGATGCTGAACCGAATTTGCCAGAGAGCATGTCTTTCAATTCATTTTGAGCTTCTTCCAATGAGTCGATGATGAGAACGCCCTTGCCTGCTGCAAGACCGTCAGCTTTGAGTACGTAAGGAGCTTTCTGTGTTGTGAGATATTGCAATCCTTCTTCGAGATTAGCTGATGTCACTGTGAAACAAGAAGCTGTTGGGACATTATATTTTTCCATGAAAGCCTTAGCAAAAGCCTTGCTGCCTTCGAGTTGAGCGCCTTTTTGATCTGGGCCGATAATCTTGATGTTCTTTAATTCAGCATCATTCTTGAAGAAATCTACGATGCCGTCAACGAGTGGTTGCTCAGGACCAACAACGACCATTTCAACATTGAGTTTCAATACGATTTCCTTTACGATATTGAAATCAGCAATGTTAATAGCGAGATTCTCGCCTATTGAATCTGTACCAGCATTACCTGGAGCAATATAAAGTTTGTCAACTAATTCACTTTGAGCGAGTTTCCATGCAAAAGCATACTCACGACCACCTGAACCTAATACTAAGATATTCATACTTTTTTTATTTAGTTTAAAGTTTAAGGTTTAAAGTTTAAAGTAGTTTTTGAAGTTTAGAGTTGAAAGTTTATCCGAATCAAACCTTAAACCTTAAGCATTAAACCTTAAACCAATTATTTATTTTCAATTTTCAGTTTTCAATTTTTCTATGCACTTCCACCAAGTTTCCGCCGCTTTATCCCAGGAGAAGTCTTGTCGTCTTATCCTACCCTTTTCTATCAATTCTTCACGTACTTTCTCATCCATGATTTTCTCCATCGCATCTGCTATTGACTCTTCCTTGAAAGGATCAACGAGCAATGCAGCGTCTGCTGCGACCTCAGGCATTGATGTCACATTAGACGTTATGACAGGAGTGTCGCATTTGAAAGCCTCGACAATAGGAATTCCAAAGCCTTCAAAATAAGAGACATAGACAGATGCCAATGCTGATGCTGTGACGAGATGTAAATCTTCTGCCGACAATCGTCCTGTGAAGACGACGTCGTCTTTGAATGTCATAGCCTCATAAGCATTTTTTATCGGTTCCGTCCACCATCTCTTGCTGCCGACGATGACGAGTTTTATATCGTTATTGTTTTTCTTCTTAAATATATCAAACGAAGTGAAAAGACGAGCAAGGTTCTTGCGTGGATGTAGCGAACCGACAAACATGAAATAAGGTTTTCCTTCTGAATACCTCTTTCTTATCTCTTCTTTAACATCTTCATTTACAGGAGTAAAAATATCATTCGCACCATTATATGCAACATCTATCTTCTCTGGATTTATGCCGTAGCATTCGCAGATGTCTTTCTTTGAAAACTCAGATACCGTTATGATTTTATCGGCTTTCTTTGCATATTTAGGGAAGAATTTCTTATAATGCCAGAGATGAATCTTAGGGAAATCCAGTGGAAAATGCTCGAAGTTCAAGTCGTGGAACACCGCGATCTGCTTTGTCTTGCTTCTTAAACTGAGATATGCGTCAGGCGAAAGATACAAATCTGCTTTTATCTTACGAAGATATCTAGCTATTGCAAACTCGAAAAACGCTATATACAAGAATGGATGACGTGCTGGAGGAAAGAGTACGACAGGCTTCACGTTATCGGCGAATATGAACTTCGGATCAGGTTCTCTGTCGAAGATGAAATGAAACTCCACCTCAGGATGCGACAGCACCATACGACGCAGACATTCATAAGTCACCCAGCCGATGCCTTCCAACTTATCCTTAAGCAACAATCGTGTGTTTACAGCTATTTTCAAAATTCAATTTTTTACAAAAATAACAATAATTTAAAATTCAGAAACTCAAAACCTCAAAATCTCAGAATTTTTGAAGTTATGATTTTTGAGGTTCTGAGATTCTGAGTTTTTTTTATAAATTTCCAATCAAAACACCAGATACCATCCAGTGGTTGAAGCTGCTACCTTCATCATCGCCTTGTGGTATCGCTATCGTGATTGTATGTTTTCCTGCTTTCAAGAATCCCAAGTCGAAATATACAGGCTGTGTCGCTGTTCCTGGGCACCATCCTGAACGTGACAAGTCAGAAGAAGATTGTCCGTTCCAGAAGTTACCTGACACTGGATTCATTTCTCTGTAAGTAGCACAGTCGCAACGCCATGGTGTATGAGTGAACACTTTCTCACCATCGATAATGATAGTGTTTTCCTTAGGGTTGAACTCATCGCCACCGCCCCAGCCGCCGTGGCCAGTGCTGATATATCTCAAACGAAGATTCTCTACATTTTCAGGGAGTTCGAACTCTACTGTAAGGCTATCGGTCTTGAACATACGTCCGTAATGCTGACCTGCCATCTCCATAACATTACATGTATTAAATAAAGGTAAAGTCCAGTCGTCGTTCTGACTTAAATCCCATGAATAATCACCTGGATAAGCGAGGAGATCGAGACTCAATCTGTGACCGCCGCCATCATAGTTGCCGATGAATGCACCTATCAAGACATCACCGCGAAGATGTTTAGCAACATCAGTAACTTCTTGTTTATAATAAGCAACATCAGACCATTCCAAACCATCGATCTTTACTCTGTTATTGAAGTGATTTACACCGAATGGAGTGAAGAAACGCATAAGTTCAACTACAGGAAGGAAATCGTCTTCCAACTTGATTGCTCTGTAAGTGATGTCTCTTCTATCTGTATATGAATGAAGCAGTTGAATGCTATCAATTAAAGCGTCTTTAAGGCTTAATTCTCTGTCGGTAGGAATCACGAAGATAGAACCTGAACGGTCGTAAGCATCGCCGTTTGACTGTTCTTCAACTTCAATGAAATAAGAATAATGTTCTGGGAGATTTTGGAGTTGCACTCTCTTTAAAATCAATGTTCCGTAAGCGAAATGAATAACGGTATCGTATGGTATTTCACCTGTAAACTTTTCTATCTCAGCGAAATGTATCTGTTCTTTATCGAAGATAGGAGTCTTGATTATGAGTTTGTCTTTAGAAATTTTGTCGATGTCTCTTGGAGCGACACGTTGACCCATTTCCGAAGGAATGATTTCTTTTTTGATTTTTTTGTCCTTCTTGATGTTTCTCAATTCGAACATTCTGTTGCCGTTGATGAGTTGGCGAACCATAACACCTTTGAGTACGCCTCTGCTTATTGAAGGCATCGCGTCATAGCCGAGAGATTCTGTCATCCAAACTTCGATTGTATTGGAATTTATGCTTGTGCGGTATTTTTTGCATTCGTAGCCGTTGATTTTCTCGCTGCCTTCTTCAGAGAATTGCACATTAGAAGCCAAAGGGAAAGAAGCGAAATAAGAATCGCCATCAGCAAATCTCATTTGGAAATAAGCGCTGTCGGTTTCATAATTTACGTAAGTGATGTCTTCTGAAATACCAGGAATCAAATCACCTTGGAAAGAATTAACATCTTGGAATTTAGTCTGTTGGCCATAGCGTTGGAGTTCAACGAAAGTAGTGTCGCCGTTGTTAGAACCGAGCGAATAGATTTGATAAGTAAGACGCTGCTGTGCGCTTGCTGTCAATAAAATAAATGTAAATAAAAACGATAAAAATAATTTTCTGCTCATAATAAATAAATTTGTGCAAATATAATGTTTTTAATGATGATATTCTATAAAAAAATCATTGACTTTAGCATATAAAACTATCGAATAACATTATCTATTCACTCTAAAATAATTTAAAGAATCTTGTTCCCATTATAGCATGTTCTTTCAAATTAATCGTTATTTTTGTATGCATCATCTGTAAAATGAATTTAAAATAAATAATTATGAGAAAAAACATTTTTATCATTGCATTAGCTGCTTTGTTTATGGTTTCATGCGGCAAGCCAACTAATGAAAAAGCAGCCACTTACGCTCCTCCACAAGAGCTCGTACTTGAGTCTGACATCATGACTCCAGAAGTGTTATGGTCGATGAATCGACTCGGAGAATACGCAGTATCTCCTGATGGCAAACACGTCGTTTACAACCTCACTTATTTTATTATTGATGAAAACAAAAGCAAGACCGACATCTATGTCATCGACATTGACGGCAACAACAACAGATGTCTAACCCAATCATTTGCTAGCGAATACAGTCCGACATGGAACAACGACGGAAGCAAGATTCTCTTCATGAGTGCAGCAAGCGGCGAGATGCAGGTTTGGGAAATGAATCCAGACGGCAGCGGAAGAAAACAAGTGTCTTTCGTTGATGGCGGCATCGGCGGTTTCGAATACTCACCTGATGAGTCTCAACTTCTTTACACTGCAGAAGTAAAACTTAAAGATAATGTTGCCGACATCTACCCTGACCTCCAGCTTTCTTCAGGAAGAATCAACAACGACTTGATGTATCGTCACTGGGATCAATGGGTTGACACTTACGGACATATCTTCATCACAGCTGATAATGGCAAGAACACCTTAGATATTATGGAAGGTGAAATGTGGGAAGCTCCTGTAAGACCATGGGGCGGTCTCGAACAAGTGTCATGGACTAATGATGGACAAAACATCCTTTATTCTTGCAGGAAAAAAGTCGGCATGGATTATGCAACATCAACAAATACTGATATTTACCAATATAACATCCCAACAGGTGAATGCAAGAACCTCACCGAAGGCATGATGGGTTATGACATGAACGTTGCTGTTTCTCCACAAGGCGACAAAATCGCTTGGGAAAGCATGGAACGCGACGGTTACGAAGCCGACAAACAACGTCTCTTCGTGATGGATTTGAATACAGGCGAAAAGAAAGACTACTCAATTGGCTTTGACCAAAACGCTACAAATCTCCTCTGGGCTCCTGATGGTCAGACAATTTATTTCATCAGCAACTTACATGCAACAGAACAGATTTACGCTTTGAGTCTTGCAACAGGTTCTATCAGAAAGATTACAGAAGGCAAGCACAACTACATCTCTATAGCATGGGCTGGCGATAAATTAGTCGCAGGTCGTCAGTCGATGTCGCACGCAACAGAGTTATATCTCGTTGACCCACAGAGCGGAGAGGCTAAGCAACTTACAAAAGTCAACGACAACATCTTCAACCAACTCACTATGGGCAATGTTGAAGAACGCTGGGTTGAGACAACCGACGGCAAGAGAATGTTGACTTGGGTCATCTACCCTCCTCATTTCGACAAGAACAAGAAATATCCTGCTGTTCTCTTCTGTCAAGGCGGACCACAAAGTGCTGTAAGTCAGTTCTGGTCATATCGCTGGAACTTCCAGATGATGGCTGCCAACGATTATATCATCGTTGCTCCTAACAGAAGAGGTCTTCCAGGCTTCGGTCAAGAATGGTGCGAAGCGATCAGCGGCGACTACGGCGGACAATGTATGAAGGATTATCTCTCA
The DNA here is from genome assembly GCA_045655965.1 of Bacteroidales bacterium. Lineage (GTDB taxonomy): Bacteria > Bacteroidota > Bacteroidia > Bacteroidales > F082 > Limimorpha. The sequence goes on from JAZOQH010000038.1 coordinate 15,987, forward strand.
GCTATCGACGCTATCGCAAAAGAGCCTTTTGTTGATGAAAACAGACTCGGCGCAGCAGGCGCCAGCTTCGGCGGTTATTCAATATTCTGGTTGGCAGGACATCATGAAGGACGTTTCAAGGCTTTGATTGCACACGACGGCATGTTCAACTTTGAATCACAATATCTTGAAACAGAAGAGATGTGGTTTGTCAACTGGGATCTCGGCGGACCATATTGGGACAAGGACAATCCGGTAGTACAATGGTCATACGCTAACTCACCACATAAATTCGTCGATAAATGGACTGCTCCTATCATGGTCATCCACGGCGGCATGGACTACAGAATCTGCTTCACACAAGGCATGCAAGCATATAACGCAGCCGTATTGAGAGGTATACCAGCAGAGTTCTTGTACTTCCCAGATGAGAACCACTGGGTCCTCAAGGCACAAAACGGAATCTTGTGGCAAAGAAGATTCTTCAACTGGCTTGATACTTATTTGAAGTAAAGACTACAAGACAAAAAGACAACGAGACTACAAGAGTGTAGTCTCGTTTTTTTATTATTTTTCAACTTCCAACTATAATTTGTAAATCATTTGGGCGTTCCGGCGAAGCCGTCGGGCTTTCCGCTATATCTTTTTCCGCTGCGCTACAAAAGGATGCCGCTCCAATCCCTAACGCGAGACGAACTCTAGAAATTTAGAATTCTAAAATTTTATAATTTTTCAGAATACTCTTCCCCCTAAATTCCTAACTAAATAAAGACGCATCAACAATATATTGTTAATTTTCTTCGGTATTGTTGACACGTCTCTACAATTCATAAACTTACAAGACGCTTCAATGTTTGTTTATCTTTTAGGAACCATTGAAACATCTCTACAATATTGGACGCGATGAATCGCATCCCTACAAAACAGACTGCTGATAGCTGACTGCCGACAGCAAACTTTCCACTTTCAATTTTCCATTTTCAACTTTCATTTTCAACTTCTCACCGCTCTTACCCCATAACCAAAGGCACGGCTTGTCGGGACCACTTCCCACGCCTCTAATCGAAATGAATGAAAAACGCCTGCCATCGCTGATGATGTCCAATAATTGCAGTATCTCTTTTTAAGGAACATTTTCTCAAAAGCCACACTGTTGTGCGGAAGGAAAATACTATTGCCGTTAGGCCCTATGACTTTAAGTCCATGTTTTCCATTCAGCATCACGTCCTTTTCCAACTCACAAAATGTTATCAGTTCCAGCATCTCGTCTTTTGTCGGCATTCTCCACTCCTCGCCCCAGTTGGCTGTGGCAGCGTCATATTTCGGGTTGCCAGAAATGTTCCATAGTCTGTTCTTGCTTGTCGCAATATTCTTTTCATGAGTCAGACTGTTCTCCAGACAATAATTTTCTTTTGGTTTTATCTCGCCCCAAGCGAAATAGTCGCCGACCTCTTCAGGAGCATTCGCGCCGATGTTGCAAGTTGCCCATTTCAATCCGCTGGGCAATCCTAAATCAATGCATTCGTGGTTCATATTTACTTTTTTTAGTCAACGGACAACAGTCAACAGTCAACAGACTTTATACACTGTTTTTATTACTCATATATAACAAAAGTGTTACAGAAATTCAGTAAAAATTGAAGATATTTTTTGCAATGAGCTATGATCCGTGAGTTTTGGGCAAAAATGTCTAAAAAAGAGACGCATCAACAATGAAGTGACCCCAAAAGTTTGGACAAAAAACTTTTGGGGTTTTATTATGCGTAAAAAACATGATCGAGAAGCATTGCTCAAATACATGGTGATGCTTAAGGAAGGCCGTTCCTTTAGATCTATCAGCGATGAATTCGGCATAAATGCAGAAAGGCTTAAATGTTTATGGATTTTATACCAAACAGAGGGCGAGTCAGTTCTTCGCCGTAAGCGGCCCATTAAGGTAAGCGAAAAATTAAAACTGCAGATAGTATCGGATGTTAATAAAAATAATTTAACTTTGGTGAGTGCCTCGTTAAAGTATGGAGTCAGTGCCAGACGATTGAGTTTCTGGTTGAAAGTTGCTAGAGAACAGGGACTTGACGTTTCATCAACCACTAAAGAGCGAAGCATGAAATCAATTATGGGAAGACCACGAAAGAAGAAACCAGAAGAAATGACAGAGCTGGAACGTCTGAGAGAAGAGAATGAATATCTCAGAATGGAGAATGCTCTGTTAAAAAAAGTGAAAGCCTTAGTCGAGGAGAGAGAAGCCCGCTGGCGCGAGATTGGGCAAAAGCCATCGAAGAACTAAGGCATGACGGATTTGAACTGCAAAGGCTTTTGCGGTCAAAACGGATGGCTCGTTCAACATATTACTATCACACGTCAAGGCGAGGCAATGACAAGTATGCAGACATACGCAAGCGCATAGGCGAGATATTCTCCCAGCATGGCATGCGCTACGGTTATCGTCGTGTATATCAGCAGCTGAGGAATGAAGGCTGTACGATAAACCACAAGACTGTGCAGCGGCTGATGCAGGAGATGAATCTCAGGTCAAGGGTACACAAGGTGAAATACCGTTCCTATCGAGGCGAGGTCGGCAGGACTGCTCCTAATATCCTTAACCGTGAGTTTGAAGCTATACGACCTAACCATAAGTGGGCTACGGATGTTACCGAATTCAAGGTGGCTGACCGCAAGTCTTATCTGTCACCGATCATAGATATGTTCAACGGCGAAATCATATCTTACACCATATCAGACCGTCCTGACTTGAAGATGGTTATTGATATGATGCACTCCGCAAAACGTAAAGTTAGGAATACAGAAGGCATCATACTTCATTCTGATCAGGGATGGCATTATCAGCATAAACTTTATCAGCAGACTCTTAAAGACTACGGCATTACACAAAGCATGTCAAGAAAGGGAAATTGCCTTGACAATGCTGTTATGGAAAATTTCTTTGGAATAATGAAATCCGAATTGCTATATTTGCAGAAGTTCTCTGATATGGATGATTTTAAAAAACAATTAAAAAAATACATTCATTATTATAATAATGATAGAATCAAATTGAAATTAAAAGGAAAGAGTCCGGTGCAATACCGAACTCTTTATACATAAACTGTTTTATTAATCCGTCCAACTTTTCGGGGTCAGATCA
>JAZOQH010000039.1:0-61292 GCA_045655965.1 Bacteroidales bacterium
TTTCTTAACGCTATTTCTCCGAGGCGGCAGGAGTTACTGCTAAGGACAAAGATTCGATTAAAACCTAAAGTCTTCTTACTTGTGGTCTTGTAGTCTTGTGGTCTTGTTGACTTAAAAAATGTTCAACAGCCAAAAGCCTTCGTTCAATGGTTAAGTTCTCTCCTATTTTACACAATGGATTTCGTTTTTGAATTTATTTCCTTTCTCTTTTTTACCGCAAAAAAGAGAAACAGAAAAAGCTCGCCGCTGCGGAGAAATATGCTAAAATTATGATTCTTTCGCTAAACAAAAAGAACTCGCTGCGCTCAAACAGCTTTTTGTTCTTAACGCTTCAGTCTCATAATTTCTTAACGCTATTTCTCCGAGGCGGCAGGAGTTACTGCTAAGGACAAAGATTCGATTAAAACCTAAAGTCTTCTTACTTGTGGTCTTGTAGTCTTGTGGTCTTGTTGACTTAAAAAAAGTTCAATAGCCAATGTTCTTAGTTCAATGGTTAACTTCTCTCCTATTTCCTAATTGAATTAGTGGAGTTGGTACGAGGAGGGTACGGAGATGGTAGGGAGAAAAAAGAGTGGCTTTTAAATAATTTTTTGGACAAATTTTATATGATTTATGGATGATAGTTGTAAAAATTAATGTTAATTTTGTAAGTGTTGTTTAAACTATTTTTTAGTTAATTCTCTACTATTTACTGATAGACAAATGAATAATATTATGAAAAACAGAAGTAAAGAATTGGAAGAAAAAGCGTTGAACTACTTTAAAACATTTATAGAAGATAGTAGATTTATTTCGCAGTATATTCCTGATAATGATAAAGAACCTTTTTTTGATGGTCATTTATATTTATACTCTGATGGAATGCGTGATAATAAAAAGTATTATTTAGGAAGGGTACCTATACAAATTAAAGGTAAAGAAGTTGATGATTTTATAATTGACAAATGGAAATTTAAACTTGATAAAGAAGATATAGAAGCGTATCTTCATGATCCTGTATTTTTTGTAGTTTGCCAAATAAAGAAAAATTCATTAGAAAGAAAGCTATTTTATGCAGAATTATTGCCTAGTGTGGTAAAAAACATACTTAATAGTATGGATAACAAAAAGTCTCAAAAGGTATTGTTTAAACCAATGACAGAAAACTTACCAGAATTCGAAGATCAGATATGGACATTTAAGTGTAATAGAGAAAAGATGATAAGTTTTGCTGGCAAAAAACATTTGACCATTGAAGATGTTGTGAAGAAAAGAATGAAATCTTTGTCGTTTGTGAAACCTTTAAGGGTAATGAATGAATATGATTTGTTGAGATACATATCATCGCATGAGACATATCTTTATGCTAAACCAAAAGACTTTGACATTGATATTCCTGTTATGAATGTTCCTGCAACTTTAACTTTTACTAAAGACTTAGATAAAGAAGTTAAAATAAAAGGTAGAGTTTTTTATAAAAATTGTAAAAACCAAATTAAAGATGGGACAGAAAGGATTGTGATTGGAAATGTATTGGAGTTTTATATGTCTGATGAAGATTCAAAGTATAAACTTAAGTTTATAAACAAAGACAAAACTCTTAATGATATTATCGATAATACAGAATTTCTTATTGCTTTACATGAACATAAGGTTTTAACTATTGGCGAAGTAGATATTTACATTGATGGGTTTAATATAGATAACGTCGATGATGTTATATTTGGTTTAGAAAGATGGAAAAACTTTAAAGATGTTTTGGATAAATTACACGTTACAAAACAATTTGACATAACAAATTTATCTAAAAATGATATAAACTCAATAGATATACTAACTGAAACTATTGGTGATGGTAAATCAATCAAAATCCCTGGTATGCGAACATCTTTTTTATTGTTTGAAGTAAGTAATATAAAACTCTTGTTATGGTGCAATGTGGATAAAAAGGGACTTTGTAAAATAGGTGATTTCTTTGATGGTACAATAAAAGTATCGTATAAAATAAATAAGAATGACAGTGTAGAGATTAGTCCATACTCTTATTTATGTAATGACAATTTATGGGAAAAGGTTGACAACATTGATTACAATGGAATTATACTTTCTGCTTCTAAATTTTCCAAAGAAAATGAATTTATTTATATAGCGACCAATGCAGATATTCTTGCTATGATTTCTGCCTCTGATGTTTTATCAGATATAGATAGAATTAAAAGTGATAAATTGTTAGAATATGCTAAACAATTGAATCAATGGCTGATGAATAACGATTTGGAAGAAGATTTCAAGATTTTATGTTTTGTTAATATGATGCAAATAATAAAGAGACAAAGAACCATAAATAGCGATGAGATTAGAGAATTAAATGATGTTTTATCCATGGATGGTAAAAATGAAATAAAAGCAGGAGTATGTTTATTGTTAGAAAAGAAAGATTTGTTTGATGAATATTATAATAAACTTACAGTAGATGTTCAAGAATCCATGAAGGGTTTTCCTATATGGAGGTTTTATAAAGATTTATGATTGTATTATGAATTATTCAGCACCATTAATAATTTTGTGTATTTGAATTAAATAGTTAAATAAGTTTTTCAATCCTTAACCAACAAACAATCCCAGCAATCTCCGAAAGAAGATTTGCTGGGATTTATATATATCATAATTAAGACTATAATGTAAACTGTGTTAGACTTCTTTTATTGTTGTCTTGACACTGTTTACTTTACAGTCTCATGCTGGATTTTGTTTTGATACCATCTTGTTAATAAAATTACAGAGTTCTTTTCAACCCTTTAATTTTTATTTACACAAAAACATGACGGCACTTTTTATTGAATAATATTTCTAATTAATGCTATGAGAACATATCTTTTTAATCGAGAAATCTTGTTGGTAATAATTTTGTCGTATAATATGAATAATAGATTTCATCTTCAAAGAAGTCTGGAACATTTGTATCTATCAATCCTTCTTCTATATAAAATATATCTGTCCATTTTCCAAGTATATCAAAGTGTGTGTCTCCCTTTCTTAATGTATATAACATTTTATAATAAGAAGATGTATCATTATTGTAGTATGTATGTTCTGATAATGTATAATCAGGGTTGCCATATTTTTTAATTATATCATCAAATTCTATGTTGAAACGAACAACGCCATCTCTATTATCTATTCCAGCAAGCACTTGAATTAGTTTGTTATTTTTAAAAAGTAATATTATATCATCATATAGCACACCATTTTTTACGTAATCTTCAACATATAATCCGACTACGTCTTTAAATACTTCTGTATTACTACAAAAATCACCTTCTTTAATGATTTCATTTCTCCATTCTCGTTCCAATATTCTTACTAAATCTGATTCTGTTGCATAATCAAAATATGCTGATTTAGATAAAAATTGTTCATCATTCATAACTTCTTGACAACTTATTCCTAGTGGAAAAATTGTTTGAAGTTTGTCGGAATTTGTGCACGATAACATTCCTAATACACAAATAACTAATACTAAGACTGTCTTTTTCATTTTATTTTGTTTTTAATTTTTATAAAACAAAGATAGTTTTTTTTATTTACAAATACATTGATATGTGTATTTTTTACTTTTTAATAATTAAAAATCAAATAAATTATAACAACCTAAAATTTTCTTCTTGTCTTAATCCCAAATACCTTTTGGTGATATCTATATTTGAATGGTTGAAAAGTTCTGTTATTAACACCAAAGTCAATTCGCCATTATATTTCTAACCATCATCCTCAAATTTGTTGGATTCATTATATTCTATCACTGTTACTTGATCCTGATTGGTTGATTTTTATGTTTAGAATCAATTCCTTTATTATTAAGGATTCTTTATGAGGATTATTTACTGTCATGTTGTAAATATCTTGCTGTGGATTCATATTAATTTTTATTGGTGTATATTATTGAAAAATCATTATCACTTGAATCGTAGAATGTTACTTCATTTTCTTCGTAGAATAAATCTTTTTTGAGACCTATGTATTGGTTTATCTGGTTTCTTATCTTTAGATATTCTTTATCGCCATAGCAATAAATCTCGTACTTTTTGTTCTTGGCATTTTTAAAAAGTTTTTCATAATATCTGTAGTCTGTTTCCCCTAATGAGCAACCAAACAATATTATCCTATCTGCTTTATCAATGTTTCCGAAATATCCCTTTGTATCAGTGTTTTTATTTAGTGATTTTAATAAGAAATTGTGTTCTTTGCATCTGATGTTTTTTTCATCGACACCTAATACAATATTAGTATCATTTTCAAAGGAAGAAACTGTGCCATGGATAGAAATAGGATTACCATTAATAAACAATTTTTGTAAAGATATGTTTTTAGAAAAGAAACGATATTCACATTTTAAATAATTAAAACTAATTATAAAAGCTTTCTTGTTATCTTGTAACAATCTACAGAACCACAAATCTACAAGCTTTTCTACATAAGGATTTGATATGATAAGATTGCATTCTGCATCAATGATAAAATTGTTCAACCCTTTAGATATTTCATTGAATTCTTTTTCAAATTTTTCATTTAAGTCATTGGGAATATTACCTTTATATTCTTCAAAAAGATAATTTGAATATTCGGCTATTTCCATTTCTACGTCAACCCAATTCTGAATCTCAAGTTTGGCATGTATCCTTTTTGCCAAATCATTGTCGAGAAGAATTTCTGTGAAATGTTCACTTTTAACAAAATCTTTATAACTGGTTTTAAAGTTATTTGCTAAATCAAAACCATTACCCACAATAATCAAGTCTATTGTATCAGAAGAAAAATTATATTCAAACATATATTATTATTTTAATTTATTTATACAAAAATACAACATAACTACACCTGTGTCAATCTTTTGAGCATGAAATCATTTCATAGTGAAACGATTTTCTTATTTTCCCTCCACTACTCTAATTTCTTCTTCCGTCAATCCATACAATCCATAAACAATTGTATCAATTTCTCTTTCGAGTTTCTCTGTTGATGATAAACTGTTTTTCTTTATTTTGATGATTTCTTCTACTAAACCTGCTATCGCGGATTGTATTTGTAAAGGTGCTATAGGTATCGGCAGTTGTTTTGCTTGTTTGATTCGTATCTTGGGGAATAGGTCTGTTTCAGCTTTGAATTTCTGTTGATAGTAATATTGTATAGGTCTGGAATTTAATATGCCGACAACATATTGAACATTGAAAGAGTTATCCTTTATTATTGTAGAGTATAAACTTCTATTGCAAAATATATCCTCTTCTAAATATACGATAGTAAGATATGAACCAGTTTCCCTGACCAACAATCGTTTACCTTTGTAAAACATTGCATCCTTTTGAAATTCATCGACAACATCTTGTTCAATATAAGATACCGTTTTGTAACAATATTTTTCTACATTACTTCCTGTTAAAAATCTATATTTTCCGCTAATATTAGACACCCTATTTTTTCCTACTTCAAATCCTCGTTGTATTATTGAAATATCAGATAATTGTTTTGAAACAATATCCATTTTCTTTAATATAGCATTCGACTTGCCTAGCAGCAAATCATCGAAAGTCCATTTACTCTCATTAGATTTATACATTAGAATTGTTGATGTAGGCATATTGACATTCTTGAAAACTTCATCTCCTTCATTACGATAAGCAATAAGCTGAGTATTATTTTCAAGAAAACTTCTTAATGGTTGAAACTTAATTCCTTTAGTATATAATGAACCTGTAATAAATGACAACACTCCTTTATTGGATAAAATATTTATGCTATGTTCAAAGAAGTATGCATATAATTCCAAACAACTTTTGGTGGCATATTTATAATATAAGTATTCCTTATCTTTGTCTGCAACCACTACATACGGCGGATTTCCAATAACTATATCGAAGCCTCCTTTTTCGAAGACGTCGCTGAACCAGGTGTGCCAGAGGAAGAATTGGTCGTTGCCGGCGAGGTCAATGGTGCGGAGCTCGCGGAGTATGTCGGCATCGAAGTTCTGGACGCTGAGCTGCTTGGCTATGGTGTTGCTTATCTTGTTGCGTAAGTCGGTCTTCTTGTCGTGGTCGCTGCAGGAATAGTACTGCGTGAGTAGCTGCGTGACTTCTCTCTGCAGCTGCTTGGTGTCGTCTTCGAAGATGGAATACTGGCTGATATGTCCGCCGCTTTTCTTGGCGTAGGTGAGCTTGCTGAGATCGAGGCCTTTGTAACTTTCTATCAAGGAGTTACCTTGCATGATTTTGTAGTCTAAGTTGGGCAATGGCGAGGCTTCTTCTTCGTCGACGACGATGCTGAGCCAGAAACGTAAACGGGCTATATCGACGGCTCCTTTCTCGATGTCAACACCGTAGATGTTGTTCTGGATGATGCTTTTCTTTATCTCTGCACGATTATATTTTGGTTTTTCTGATTCATTGAGACGCCACAGGGGTGACGTCTCTACCAGTGCTTCGCGGCATTTCAAGAGTTCATTTAAGAGTCCCATCGGGAAGGCTCCGGAGCCTATGGCTGGGTCGCAGATTTTGACGTTTTCAAGTGCTTTTATAAGACTACATCTCCATTTCTCTGATATGTCTGCAATGCCTTCTTCTGGTGAAAGAACGAAGTTGCGAATTTTCTCTTTGGCAATACTTGTGTTGGTCTCGAGGTATGCGATGAGCGACTCCTGGCACATGTAGCGCACAATCTCCTTAGGTGTGTAGAAGGCTCCTTTGTCTTTGTTGTCTTCGAGGAGGTTCTCGAAAATCTTGCCGAGCATCTCGGGGTCCACTCCTACTTCGGCATCGTTGGGGTCGTTCTCGTCGATGGTGAAGTTATACTCGCTGAAGAAGTTGAACAAGCGTTCGAAGTATTCTGCCGGGAACTTGCTCTCGGGTTCGTCGTTTTCGTCGCGTTCGAAGAGTCCGCCGTTGAGATATGGTATGTCGCTCCATTCGGCGAGCAGTGATTTGTCCCAAGAATATTTTTCGAACAAAGTCTCACGTTGTTCCGGTTTGGTGTTGAGGATTCCGAAGAAAAGCGGCTCGAGGACAGCGTCGAGGTAGTCGTCTTGATGTGACGAGCGTTGGAATAGGTTCTGCATGTAGTTGAGATCGCCGCACATCCATCCTTTGCGCTGGAGGAAATGGAGGAAGGTGATTCGTCCCATCATCTTCTTGATGTAGTCGCGTATCTTTTTCTCGTCGTTGCCAAAGGCTTGCATGAATTTATAGTTCGGCGTAGCGACGTTTTTTTCTTCCCATTTACTTCCGCTTTTCACGAAGCGTTTACCTGTGATGTATTGTATGAAGTTGGCGTATTGCTCGCGGTATTTGTCGAAAAACTCGTCGGAGAGTGCCTCGACGGAGAAGGCTTTCTTGAGGTTCTCGAATGATATTCCTTTGTCTTTAAGAAAGATGAAACGGTCTATCGGTGTTTTATAAAGCAGTTCTTTGTTGCCAAAGACGTATGTGTAGCGTTTGGGCGCGGTGGCTTCGTCTTTGATATCGCAGATGAATGAGAGTCGCCAATATTTTTCGGGGACGGGATTTGGTGACTGTGATTGTATTTCGTTGAAGACGACGAGGGCTGCATCGAATTCTCCCCATTGCGGGTTGATGAATGTCTTGACGAGTTTACGAAGTCCGACGCGTTTGTTAGCGACAGAGCCTTGTTTTATATTATAGTGAAACAGTCCGATACGATATGAATCGGAGGTCTGTATATTACCTAAATAATATCCTTCTTCTGTTGGGTTGTTTTCAAAATTTTCCGGCACGAGTCTTAACTCTGTGGCCTTGAAAAGATTCTGCAAGAGCTTGTTCCATTGCTTTATGTCGAATGGCGATTGAAATATGGTGCGGAGGGATTCTTTCATATAAATGTTTCCGAAATTATTATCTGTGGGTTTGATATGTCTTTTGCTTCGTGTTGTTGTTGTTTGTTGAGTGTTTGATATTCTTCGTGGAGTTTGTTTATCTTGTCTTTGATTTGGTTTATGTCTTCTCTGATTTTTCGTTTGTCGTTTTTGTAATTGCGTGCGAGGTCTTTTATCATGCGTGGCATCTTGGAATAGATTCCTTCGTTGATGTATGCGTTGAGTGTGTCGCATTGTGCGTTGAGTTCGTTGTCGTCGCTGACTTGCTTGACATAACCGAGGAATTTCCTTGCTTCGAGCGAACTTTTGTCTAAGTCGTTGCGGTTTGACGTTGAGGTGTCGCTTGCTTCTACATATTCTTTAGTGTAGAGATTGAGTGCGTTGTTGACTTGCTTGTAATGACTTTCGTCTTTGGTGAATGGGAGTGCTTGTTCTTCGGGTTCTGCCTTGAGGTATTCGACGGCTTCGAGGAAATCAATGGCTTCAGTCGTAGTGTCGGTGGCAAGATAGAATTCTGTCTTTACGTTTGAAGAAATGAAAACTATCGTTTTCTGGTCAACGGACAACGGACAACAGTCAACAGTGGTCGCTGAGCTTGTCGAAGCGCCAGAATTACAAGACGTGTCAATCACATTATTGTTTATTTTCATAGGTGTGATTGACGCGTCTCTACAGACGCGGGATTTCATTGGGAGTTTTTTGATTTTGTTGTATAGTTTTCTGTTGGTGTTGTATAGTTCGCGTAGTTCTCTTAGGAGTGCGAGTTTTTTGTCAATATAGTCGGTGATGTTGGGGTCGAAAAGATTGAATTCCTTGACAATTTCTTCAATGGAATATATCTGTGCGTCTTCTCCGAATGCTGAATGGAAGCCTTGAATCTTGACAAGTGCGTTTTTGTAGAGTTGTATTTCCTTATCGCCTTGTTGCGATGGATAGAACATGTAATTGTAGATGTTTTCTGCGACGGAACCGATACGGTTGACACGGCCTATACGTTGCATGAGACGTGTGGCGTTCCATGGTGAGTCGTAGTTGACAATGACATTGGAACGATGAAGGTTGACGCCTTCAGCAAGGACATCGGATGTGATGATGATGTTATAGTCGTTTTTGTGTTCTCCGTCGTAGTTGGCATCGAAGTTTTCCTTAATCATCAGGGCTGACTTTTGCCGATTATTCGATGTCACCATAAGTACGTCGGTGCGTTTCACATCGTTAGTGAGTCTGTCGTAGAGATAGTTCAAGGTGTCGACGCTTTCTGAGAAGACGACGAGTTTTCCTGTGGGGTTTATGTCTTTATCAAAGAAATTGTTTTTCAGGTTTTCGTGAAACTTATCGAATTTAGGGTCATCGTTTTCTTTTTGCCATTCGAGATTGAGATGTTCTAATATGTTTTTATCGTGATGGAGCATCTCGACGAAATTCGGTTTGAAGGCATCGGCTTTGAATACTATGTCTTCTTCTGAATAGCCTTTGTTTACAGCGTATTCTATAATCTGGTCGAGTTCCATTCCTTTGGATTGCAGTTCTTTGACATTCAAGTCGGGAGCTATGATGACCTTGTCTTCTTCAAACATCTTAATCATATCGTTGGTGATGCGGAGAAGTGTGGCGAGTGATTTCTTGAATGCGTAGAAACTGCTTTCCAGGCGTTTCACCATGTGAACGCGATAGATTCCGGCGAGTGTCTGAGCAATATGTTCGGCGTTTTTATATTTGCCTTGATATTCTGGTTTCAGAAATTCTATGGCGCGATAACGAGCGTAGTCGAGGCCTTTGCCATCGGGGTTGCTTTCTGATTTTCCGTCGGTGAGTTGTTTCAATGTCTCGTAGAAACGTTGGCTCGTATCGGCATCCATCTGATAAATCAGCTGATTAGGCGGTAGTATGTGTGGAAATTTAAGACCTTGTTTTTTAATGTCTTTCTTATAATCCTCGTCATTCATGATATTATGACGTGTTCTTCTGATTGTGACCTTATCGATGATTTTATTTCTTACCTGCGCGTAAATCTTATCGACATCATTGGTGACATCTCTTTTGTCACGCTCTTGCATGAGTTTCTTATATTGCTGGATTAGAGGTGAAAAGAATGCTTTGAGATTAGGTATTCCGTCGATGGTACAGTTTTGACTGTTTTGAAAGAGCAGCAGCAGATTCTGAAGGTCGTCTGGTTTGTTGTTGAGAGGCGTTGCTGAAAGGAGCATAACCTTCTTTGTGGAGACGCAAAATTTTGCGTCTCTACGGCATTGTGATTTACATATTTTTTGCAGTTCGTCGTATTTGCCAGAGCTGTCGCTTCTGAAGCCATGAGCTTCATCGACGATGATGAGGTCGAATTCTTCCTTGCTTTTGTATTGGTCTCTTCCTTCGAGTATTTTGTAGAGACTTCCGTTGGAGACGAATTGAGCGTATTTCTTGATACCAAATCGTTTGAATTCATTTTTCCATGTCTCGTTTAGCGCAGGCGGATATACGACAAGTATGTTGGTGTTTCTGCCGTTTTCTTCTATGAATCGTTTTGCAATCATTGTGGCTATCATGGTCTTTCCGAGACCTACGACATCGGCGAGGAACAGCCCGTTGTGTTGCATAAGCATCTGATAGCCTTGTATGACGGCGTCTTTCTGGTATTTCAAATCCATCACTCCTTCAGGCAGAGTCATGGAGAAGTCGTCTTCCACCTGGTCGCCGAAGGTGTCGATGAGCACCTTGATATAGATTTCGTAAGGCGTTGGCTGATAGTCGAGATAGGTGTTCTTCTTGTATTTCTCAATGTCGTCGATAGTTATCTGTACGCTTTCGTTCCAGAGTTTCCAGAATTCGTCGGAGCAATATTTCACGTCGTCGTAGTCTTTCATCGCCACGTTGAGTTCATAGCGAGGCGTTTGTCTCGTTCCTAATCCAGAGTCGGAAATATTTGAAGAACCCATGATGACCCAGCCATCGCTGTGTTCGTTATGATCTTTGGGGAGACAGAGGTAGAATTTGGCGTGTAGGTTTTTCGTGGCATGTATGCGCATCTGCAGTCGTCCTGCCATGAGGTCGTCGCACATCTGCAGTATCCCCTGCTCTACTTCAGGGGAATAATGAGCGTTGACGATGTCGTCTTTGAAACCGCTGTTATATATTTCCTTGGCTTTCTCGGAGTTTGACAGCATCGCCAAGGCTTTGTTGTGTTTGCGGAAGATGTCGTCAATATTGATACCCACGAGGATTTTTATCTCGGAGATGTCGCCTAATTCTCTGCGTAGCTTGAAGTAACCCGACGAGCGGAAGAAACCTACTACAGCCAAGAAACTATGGAAGGACGACATACCGCTGGCAATACCTTTCAATTTATCGAAAAGTGTATTGCCAAGTTCGTTGTTGAAGAACTTGGTACTCATGCGCTATATTTTTGATAGCGTTGGAATATCTTCGAGATGCAGGTTACGGAGTACCAACAGAATGCAAAAAGCGCGAATTTCACTTATCGCATTCCGAGGTATTTGGCGTAACCTGCAAGTCTGATAAGTTCCATCCACGCTAGTATATAGCACAGATGTTCGCTGAACTTATTCTAAGACTTGCTTCTTCTAATCGCCAAATTTTCGGAATGTCTCGAACAAATAGCAAACGCTATGATTAATAATAATATGTCAGTTTAAGATATTTCTGTTTTTTAGTGTTTGTTTAAATGTTAAAAGTGTTAAATGTTGTGGGGCAAAGATAAGAAAAAAAGTTCCTCAAATTGCATGTCCTCCCGAGACTTTGATAACTTGGCCGGTAAGCATCCTCGCTTGCTCGCTTGAGAGGAACAGTATTGTCTCTGCAATGTCATCAGGTTGTATCAGTTTGCCCATTGGAATCAATGGCAGCACTGCTTTTTCCAAGTCGGCGTCAATCCAGCCGGTCTGCGTAGGACCTGGCGCCACGCAATTCACTGTGATGCCGTACTTTGCCACCTCAAGAGCGACGCTACGAGTGAGCGCTTCCATCGTCGCCTTGCTGGCGCCGTATGTGATTTGTCCCTCGAAAATCTGGGCAGCGTCGGTGGAGAGATTTATTATCCTTCCATAATCTCCCCTATGGTTAACGAACTCTCTTGTCATCAAGAGGCTTCCTCGCACATTGACAGCGAAAGTGTCGTCAATCACGTTCTGTGTGATTTTCTCTATCGTATCAAGACCATCCACGTCGCAGTCTGCCGCGTTATTGACCAGAATATCAACTCTTCCGTAACGTTTCATGACGGCAGAATAAATCTCCTTGACGGATGTTTCATCAGTGATATCCTTCTCTAAAACAAGATAATCGGCATTCATCTCCTTGAGGCGACTTTCCACCACAGCAGCGTCTCCTGCATTGGCAGCGTAATATCTATCCGCACCATTGACATCTACCTTATCAATATCATAAGGTCTGTCGATTTTCTTATAAACCAGAACCACCTTCGCGCCCTCACGAGCGAAAGCCAATGCGGTAGTAGCGCCAATACCCTGAGGATTGTTGGCACCTGTGACAATAGCAACTTTATCTTGTGATCTATAACTAATCATGATGTTTGTATTGATATGCAAAGATAATAGAAAAAGAGAAAAAACAGTAGAGACGTATCAATGTTTCCTGCATATAAACACACATTGCTGGGTCTCAAAAAAATCGTTGTCTTGAGACGCAGCAATTACATATTGTTTATTTTTTTATGGTGTAATTGATACATCTCTACTGTTTTCTTAATAAACATTAACATCATTTCTTAATTTTTCACTGCTTTTATGTTAAAAATTGTTAAAAACGAAATATTTCCTTTGCAATTGCTTGACAAAAGGATGAGACGATTGTAGTTTTGCATCAACCAAAATTTAGAAATCGTGGATGGAAAAGTCATAATATATCAGACTAAAGACGGTACGTCATCTATTGACGTGAGATTGGAAGGTGAAACGGTCTGGTTGACACAATCTCAGTTATCAGAATTGTTTCAAACTGACAGAACTTCTATTTTACGACATATTAAAAATATCTATAAAACAGATGAACTTGATGAAAATTCAACATGTGCATTTTTTACACAAGTTCGAGAAGAGGGTCTCAGAACTGTTACTCGTAGAATTCCTTATTATAATTTGGATATGATTGTATCTGTTGGTTATAGAGTCAACTCCAAACGTGGCACTCAATTCAGAATCTGGGCGAATAAAGTTCTCAAAGAGTATCTAATCAAAGGTTTTGCTATCAATGATAAAATAACTCAACGGAAATATGAAGAATTGTCTCAATTAGTTCATATCCTTGGTCGAACAATTAAGTTTGTTTCTTTGGTTTATGCAGAATAATGGCATTTTATACAATTCTGATGGTTCCAAACGAATTAGTAATGGTACTTTAGTCGCTATCACTCTTATGATTGCAGAAAGTCGTCCTGAAGAAAAAGATGTAATGGTTAAGGTCGTTGTGAATTTGATTAATAAGGAGATTTGAATTGTTTTCTTCATTAAAAACAAAAGAGACGCCAGTGAAGTGACGTCTCTATGAAATTCGTCTAGTCGCTTCGACAAGCTCAGCGACCAAACAAACTCCTAATTATTTATTTCTTTCTTGCAACAGCTTTCTTTGCTGCTTCAACGATATCTTCTGTATCTAAGTGGTAGTGTTTCATCAATTCATCTGGTGTACCGCTTTGACCGTAAACGTCGAAGATAGCTACTGGCTCGATAGGTGTTGGGCAGTTCATTGAGAGAACTTGTGAGATGCTGTCGAAGAGACCGCCGTTGAGTTGGTGTTCTTCTGCTGTGACAACGCAACCTGTCTTCTTAGCTGATGCTAAAACTGCTTCTACGTCTAATGGTTTAATTGTGTGGATATTGATGAGTTCAGCATTGATACCCATTTCTTTCAAGATTGGAAGTGCTTGAACTGCTTTCCATACCAAGTGACCGCAAGCGAAGATTGTTACGTCTGTACCTTCTTGCATCATTTGTGCCTTACCGATTACGAATGGCTCGTCAGCTGGTGTGAAGTTAGCTACTTTTGGACGACCGAAACGGAGGTAAACTGGACCTTCGTGTTCTGCTACTGCCAATGTTGCTGCTTTTGTTTGGTTGAAGTCGCAAGGAACGATGACTGTCATGTTAGGTAACATCTTCATCATACCGATGTCTTCAAGAGTTTGGTGTGTTGCACCGTCTTCACCTAATGTGATACCAGCGTGTGAAGCGCAAATCTTGACGTTCTTGTTTGAATAAGAAACGACTTGACGGATTTGGTCGTAAACGCGTGCTGTTGAGAAGTTAGCGAAAGTACCTGTGAAAGGAACCATGCCGCCGATGCTCAAACCTGCTGCGATACCAATCATATTAGCTTCTGCGATACCGATTTGGAAGAATCTCTCTGGGAATTCCTTTTGGAATGCGTCCATCTTGAGAGAGCCGATTAAGTCAGCACAGAGACCAACGACTTTTGGATTACGTTTGGCTGCTTCTAAGAGACCTTCGCCAAAACCTGATCTTGTATCTTTATAATTTTGTACTGTGAAATCCATGATAATGTGTTTTTAAGGTTTAATAAATCAATAATCGCCGAGAGTCTCTTTGAGTTGTGACAAAGCATTAGCAGCTTGCTCGTCGTTTGGAGCAACGCCGTGCCATTTGTGTGTGCCCATCATGAAGTCAACGCCCATACCCATTTCTGTGTGTGCGAGGAGTATTTGTGCCTGACCTTTGTGTGCGTTTTCACGCATTTTTGTCAATGTGTCAACGACTTCTTCCATATTGTTGCCGTTGCATTCCCAGACTTTCCAGCCAAAAGATTCGTATTTAGCTCTGAGGTCGCCGAGGTTCATAACATCGTCTGTTGGACCGTCGATTTGTTTCTTGTTGTAGTCGACGATAGCGATGAGATTGTCAACCTTCTTTGCAGGAGCGTACATTGCTGCTTCCCAGATTTGACCTTCTTCTTGTTCGCCGTCACCCATCAAAACGTAAACGATATGATCGTCTTTCATGAGTTTCTTTGCTTCAGCGAGACCTACTGCTACTGAGAGACCTTGTCCTAATGAACCGCTGGCTACTCTGATGCCAGGAAGACCTTCAGCTGTTGTTGGGTGTCCTTGAAGACGTGTGCCAAGACGACGGAATGTTGCCAATTCTGCTACTGGGAAATATCCGCGACGTGCCAAGATGCTATAAAGCATTGGGCTAATGTGACCGTTTGAAAGGAAAAATGCGTCTTCGCCTGCTGCATCCATTCTGAAGTTTTCAGGATTTATTTGCATTTGGTCGAAATAAAGAGCTGTTACAATGTCGGTTGCTCCCAATGAACCGCCTGGGTGTCCTGACTGACAAGCATGAACCATTCTGATGATATCACGTCTAACTTGTGATGCTACATCTTTTAACTGATTGATTTCCATATATTGTATTTTTAAGTTAATATTTTCTTGTTATGAGCTGTGAGCTGCGAGCAGTGAGCTTATTTTTTAAGTTCAATGCTAATCACTCAACTTCCTCTCTTTTTTTCTATGAGTTATGAATTATGATTATGAGTTGATTTTCTATGATTTAGAATGACGCTCATAGCTCATAGCTCATAGCTCATAGCTTTTCTGCAAATGTAATGAATTTTGTAATAGTTTCGCTTTTTTTTAATAATTTTGCATAAAAGTTTTTACGATGGCAAGACACTATAATAATAAATACAGAAAGAAGTCTCAAGAGACTGTTTTTATCGTCAGAGAAGACGCTCAGTTAATGGAATTTTTGATGAAGGCGATGGATGGCATCAGCCGTAGCAAAGTGAAGAGAATGCTCAGCAACGACACAGTTCATGTCAACGACAGAGTCGTCTCTCAACATAATTTCGAACTGAAGCCAAATATGCGCGTTAGCATCAAGAGATCTACAGAAGGCAACAGATTCAAGAACTTCTGGATTAAGATTGTCTTTGAAGACAATGACATCATCATTGTTGAGAAAAAACCTGGTATTTTGTCAAGCAGCACAAGTCCTAAGGACGAAAGCGTTAAAAGCATCTTGAATTATTATTTAGACAGCACACATCAGCATGCCAATGCGCATACAGTCCACCGTCTCGACAAATTCACTTCCGGCTTGCTTATCTTCGCCAAGAGCAAGAAAGTGGCTCTTAAATTTGAAGAAGACTGGAAAGAACGAGTCTACGACAGAAGATATGTCGCTTTGGTTCATGGCGAACTTCCAAAATCTCAAGGCACAGTGGCTTCTTGGTTGAAAGACGACAGCCATTATGTGACACATTCAAGTCAGGAAGACAATGGCGGAAAATACGCTGTCACACATTATAAAAGATTGAAATCAGGAAACGGCTACTCACTCGTTGAGTTACAGCTTGAGACAGGTCGCAAAAACCAGATCAGAGTTCACCTCCAGGATTTAGGCTGCCCTGTAGTCGGTGACTTGAAATATGGTGATGGCAGCGACCCAATCCATAGATTAGGACTCCACGCTTATAAGTTATGCTTCAAGCACCCTGTCACAGGCGAAGACATGAAGTTTGAAAGCGATGTTCCAAAGGCGTTTCATTCAGTAGTTGAAGATCTGAGCCGTAAGCAATGAGCTATGAGTTGTGAGCAGTTTTGCTCATAGCTCGCAGCTCATTACTCGTAGCCCAATGCGTTAGGGATTGAAGCGGCATCCTTTTGGAGCGGAGCGGAAAAAGATATAGCGGAAAGCCCGACGGCAAAGCCGGAACGCCCAAACTAATACAAATCCCCTACCAACAAAAAAAAGAACGATAAAACTTAATTTACCGTTCCTTTTTATTATCTAACAGCCAATAGTCAAAGGCCAAAAGCTAACAGTTATTTCTTCCTTCTCTTGAAAATCTTCTTTCTGAAGATGAATCCTGCCATGATGAGGAACAAGACCGCCAATACTATCAAGGTAATGACACTTGCTTTAAATGACTGTGGTGCGTATCCTAAGATGAGCATGATTGGGAATCCGAGCACGATAGCTGGGAATGTCTGTAACACTAAGTTGTTAGCTGCTGGTGTCTCGAATTTAGGGTCGATCTCGCGGAGGAGAATCATACCGTTACTTGCTGTACCTGTCAACATGCCGAACATGCTGAGGAATCCTTCATTGACGTATGTTGGATATAAGTGTTTAGCAGCGGCTTTCAAATAGATGAATGTTGCAATTGCACCTAAAACGCATACTAATATCAATGGGAAAATGAATTCTCTTAAGTCGTTGAAGCTGATAGCTGCTGTGCCAGCGACGATCATAACGTCAAAGCAGAATCCGCTGATACGGTTGAGCAAGTAGTTGTTTGTATATTCACGGTTCATCAATTTGACTTTCTTGAACTTGCTGATCAATGCCTTTGCTATAACGCCGAACAATGTGCCGAACAAGAAGTTAAATCCCCATAACATCGGTTTCAAGGTGTTTGTTCCGAAATCGCCGAGGTCCATCTTCTGGATTGTGTTGACGAAGAGATAAACCAAGAAGTAAACAAACAATACCAAGCATATCTGGATTGAGAACTTGTCGATTGATTCGCTGTCTGGAATTTCGTCCTCGCTTTGATAATCGTCCAATGTATTTATCTGACGTTCTTCCATTTCTTGTACTGAAATGACGCCTCTTCTACGTAAGATGTTGAGATACACAACGCCGACGACGCTACCTACGATAAATCCTATCGCTGCAATTGAGAGGCCGAAGTCAGCTCCAGCGAAGTCGATGCCTTGAAGCTGGGCTTGTCCGTGGTAAATAGTACCGAAGTTGAGAGCTTGTCCAGGACCTTGACCGTAGCCCATTGGCAACAAGAGACCGCTAGCGTAGAAAATGACTTTTCCGAAGTGGAACAAAAGTATTGTAGCGCCGAGGCCTACCAATGCTTGAATTAAATATGTACTTGCTGTGAGTGTTCCGGTTTCGATGACGGTCATCGTAGAGGATTTTGATTCTATCTTGTTATTTTTCAATGCGAGAGCCACAAAGCCTAAACCAAGAGCGTGGTATGTGATGATCTCCATTGATTGCTTGTTGACGATGTTTTCCATTCCAGGAATCGCCTTTAATATAAGTAAAAGGGCGCCGCCCAATAATGCTGAAGGTATAAGTGATTTTCTTAAAAATGGAACTTTTCTTCTTAAAATGTTACCTGCTAATAATCCGATTGCAATAATGCAAAATTGTAGTAACCAGCCCCAAGCTTCCGGGGTAGCGAACGATGTTATAACCTCTGCGTTCGCAGCGTTACATAGTGTCATTAAAATTTTCATAATTACTCGTTTTTTCAAACACAAAAATAGTAAAATTTTTTACCATTTTTAAAAATAAAATACATTTTTAATTAAAATACCAATTTCATCTGATTCAAAGCCTTTTCAACTATCGAACGAGGGCATGCGAGATTCACTCTCATACAAAATTCTCCTTCTTTTCCGAAGATATTTCCTGCATTCAATCCAAGTCCAGCTTCATGAATCATCTTTCGATTCAACTCTGTATCACTGATACCGTAGTCCTTGAAATTCAACCATATCATATAAGTCGCTTCTGCTTTATGAATCCTTATCTTTGGCATTTCACGCTTAATGAAATCATAAGCAAAATCAATGTTACCTTTTATATAATCAATGAGTTGTGCATGCCATTCATCGCCTTTTTCCATAGCTGCCTTTGTAGCTATCTTGCCAAATACATTACCCATATCCGCTTCCGTTGAATGAACGAAATCGCAGTATTTCTTTCTTAAATCTTCATTAGGAATAATGACTGTCGACGTAGCCAAACCTGCAAGATTAAACGTCTTGCTCGCTGCATGTGCTGTAATGCTATTTTGTGCAAATTCTTCTGATAATGAAGCAAATGGAATATGCTTGAATCCTGGCATAACCAAATCGCAATGTATCTCGTCAGAGAACACCAAGACATTATTTTTCATGCATATCTCCCCTAGTCTCATCAATTCTTCTTTTTTCCACGCTCTTCCGACAGGATTGTGAGGATTACTAAGAATCAGCATCTTGGCTGTCTTTGCCTGTTGTTCCAACAAATCAAAATCCATCACATAACCGTCTTCAGTGTCGATAAGAGGATTTTCCACCAACTTACGTTTGTGATTATTTACTGCGAAGAAAAATGGATGATATACAGGAGGCTGAATAATTATCTCATCGCCTTCTTTTGTCAAGCCCATCACTGCGAGATTAAAAGCATTGACGATTCCAGGAGTAAACGACATCCATTCTTTCTTGGTCTCCCACTGATGATGACGTTGAATCCAGTTCACAATTGATTCAAAATAAGCGTCTTCTCTGAATGTGTAACCATAGACCTCGCCCTTGGCTCTTTCAATGATTGCCTCACGGATGAAATCGGCAGTAGGAAAATCCATATCGGCGACCCACATCGGAATGACATCAGCCTTACCGAAAACTGTTTCTCTCAAATCATATTTGACACATTCTGTGCCAGTTCTATCTATAATCTTATCGAAATCGTAAATCATATTTATACAATTTTATTTTATGCAAATATGAGAATTTATTTGTAAAAATTTCACGATTTTTTTATTTAAAAATTACAAAAATAATTCACCAAACGAATCGTTTATTATGGCAATTAAGCATATCTTTGCAAAACAATTACTTCATCTATGAGATATAAGATTTTACTTTTCTTTTTACTATTATTTTCAACAGAAATCCTTATAGGACAGAATCTTAAAGGCTTTGTAAAAGATGCCGGGAATAAAGAGGTTCTATCTGGTGTCACGGTTTATGTAGAATCGTTGAAAAAAGGCACTTCGACAGACAATAATGGATATTACGAGCTTTCTTTACCAGAAGGCGATTACGACATAACATTCTCTTTTATCGGATATATCCCGGTCACCAAAGAAGTCAAGCTAACACATTCGCCAAAGACATTAGACATAGTGCTTAAACAAGACAGTAAGATGCTCGATGAAGTCATTGTTTCAAGCACAAGAAAAGACGCCAATGTCAGGGAGATGGCGATGAGCGTGCAAAAGATAGACATTGAAAGAATAAAGAAAATCCCTTCATTGATGGGAGAAGTCGATGTCATTAAAACGATACAGCTTATGCCTGGCGTACATGCAGCATCAGAAGGCTCATCAGGATTCAGCGTACGTGGCGGCAATCCCGACCAGAATCTCATCCTTCTTGACAACGTCCCGATTTATAACGCCTCTCACTTCTTAGGCTTCTTCTCTATTTTCAACAACGACATAATTAAAGACGCTACATTATATAAAGGCGACATTCCTGCGATGTACGACAGCCGCCTTTCATCCGTACTGGACATCAAGACCTTAGACGATATCCCTCATAAATTCAATCTGCAAGGTGGCATCGGAGCTCTGACCAGCCGCCTCACTATCGGAACGCCTTTCAACAAAGGAAGAAGCGCATTCTTGATAGGAGGACGTATCACCTATGGCGGCGTCATCGCTTGTAATTTATTTGAAAAGCTAAGAGGCAACTCATTGCATTTCTACGACTTCAACGCGAAGATAATGCATACCATAAATAACAACAACAGGGTTTTCGTATCGACATATCTCGGCGACGACGTATTTGGCGTCATGGATCTTGTGACAATGAAATATGGCAACAAAAACGTCACAACTCGATGGAACCATATCTTTAACGACAAGCTAACTTCTAATTTATCATTATTTTATACCAAATACAGATACGACATAGGCATCGAGATGGATCCTTACGAATTCAATATCATTGCCGGAATTGAAGACGTATCAGCAAAATACGACTTCACTTATCTGATGAATGACAGGATAACATCGCGCTTTGGTGCAGCAGCGACTTTCCATCAATATGGACAAGGAAAACTGAAAGATGAAACTGGCTCAATAGCAAATTTCCTTGGCGTAGACCCAGATAGCGAAGTCATCCGCAAAGCATTAGAATACGCACTTTATTACACCAACGACCACAAGATTGGACCTTTGTTATCAATAAGATACGGACTTCGTCTCTCTATGTTCCAGAATGTCGGCCAAGAAACACTCTTCCTCTTTGACGACAATTACGAATGCTACGACCAGATAGATTATGGTCCAGGAGAGGTCTTCAACACACAAATAAACCTAGAGCCTCGACTTGGTGCGATATATCAGATTGATGAATTTTCATCAATAAAAGCGTCTTATCTCAGGACAGTCCAATATGCACAAGTCGCCACCAATGCGACGGGCGGCATTCCTTTCGACCTTTGGTTTCCAGCAAGTCCCAACATCGAACCTCAAAAATGCGATCAGTTTGCATTGGGTTATTTCCGCAATTTCCTGAATGACGAGATCGAGACTTCCGTAGAAGTTTATTATAAGAGAATGCATAATGTCATCGACTTCGCCGACAACGCTTCTTTCATCGGTAACTTATACATCGACGGCGAGGTAAGAATAGGCAAAGGTTACGCTTACGGCATCGAGTTTTTAGCAAGAAAAAACTTCGGCGACTTATCAGGATGGATCTCTTATACATACAGTAAATCAATGAGAAAGACACCTGGAATAAATTTCGACAGAGAATACGTCTCCCCTTACGACAAGCCGCATAACATCAGCATTGTCTTGAATTATGCTATCAATAAACGCTTCGATGTCTCGGCAACCTGGGTTTATACGACAGGACAACCTGTGACATATCCTTGCGGGAAATATACAGTAGATGGAATCACATACGCTATCTATGACGGAAGAAACAACAGCCGCTATCCTGATTATCATCGTCTTGACTTATCAGCGACCATCAAATGCAAGGAAAAGAAAAACTGGCAAGGCGAATGGAACTTCTCCGTTTACAACGCATACGGACGTAAGAACACATGGGCAGTATTGTTTGTGACAGAAGGCAACAACATCAACACACAAAAAGTTGCACTATTCTCATTCATTCCATCAGTATCATATAACTTCAAATTCTAAATGCCATGAAAAAACACCTCACTTTATTAATATTAGCCATATCATTCTTTATGACATCTTGTATTGAAGATTTTAGAATCGAGACAGAAGATGGCAAACACCTTGTCGGCATAAACGGTTATTTGACAAACGAATACAAGAAACATCAGATTGTAATCAGCAAAACCACCGACTTCTATTCCGAAGAAGATGCAGAGATGATTTCTGGTGCAGAAGTACTCATCCACGATGGCGTTGACACTATTTATTTTGAAGAGACAGAAAGAAAAGGATATTATGAAACTATTGATTCTGTGGCTGGCGTTGTCGGCAAGACATATTATCTCTCTGTTAATATTATAGATGAAGAAGGATTACACAATTTTTATTCACAATCAACAATGAGAGAAAATATCAGTCAGATTGACTCTATGGTCGTGAAAGAAATTGAAAACACTTTCGCCAATAATTTCATAGAAAACGTATATATCACTACAACGAATCTATATCCATATTTCCAATCCATTGATGATCCAGATGCCAGCTATCTGATAAATATTATCGTCAATGACACTGCTGTCATGAATGATTCGTTTTTAAGCTGCAACAGTTTATCTTTACAACATTTATCTGGAATGTATTTCAACGGACCAGAAATGCTTAGTTTGATTGGTGAACAAAGTGTACACACTTTCAAGATGACACAGACATATTATGATAACGACAGCATATACATTTACGACACGAATTATCAACCGGCTGTAGAAAAAGGTGACAAAGTAACCTTATGTATATATAGCGCGACACCAGAATTCATCACATATAAAAACGATATTATGAGCAGTTTTGGATCCAATCCGATGATGGGAATGCCGTATAATGTCGCCACAAACATATACCCTGGAGGTACTGCAGTAGGCTTTTTCGAGGCATTATCAGTCACCAAAGGCAGCTTTATATATTGACAATCAGCGCATAAAAAATATTTTTAAAAAAGTTCATTTTTTTGTTGGAAGTTAAGGAATAAATCGTATCTTTGCATCGTCTTTTTAAGGCAAGTTCTTAATGACAGATTGGGGGAGTCGCATAGTGGCAATTGCAACAGACTGTAAATCTGTCCTCGGATGAGTTCGGTGGTTCGAGTCCACCCTCCCCCACGAAAGAAGCACTTCAAACGAAGTGCTTTTTTTGTTTTAATACTCACCAAATAAAACATCCACGAAATCTCACGAATCTTACACGAATATTTCTTTCGTGAATCTTTAGTGTTATTTCGTGGACAAATAAAACATCCACGAAACTTCACAAATCTTACACGAATATTTCTTTCGTGAATCTTTAGTGTCATTTCGTGGACAAAAAAAAACATCCACGAAACTTCTCAAATCATACACGAATATTTCTTTCGTGAATCTTTAGTGTTATTTCGTGGATATTATCGTTTTCAGTGGATTATTTTCCACGTTCTGCCATTAAAATCTTAATCTCGCTTTCATTGATTCCAACCATCGCTTCGCCGAGGTCTTCACTCAATTCTGCTAAAATCTTAGGATTTTTGTAGTTAGCAACAGCATTAACTATAGCCTTAGCTCTTTTCATTGGATCACCGCTCTTGAAGATACCACTTCCAACGAATACACCCTCTGCACCAAGTTGCATCATCAAAGCAGCGTCAGCTGGAGTAGCAACACCGCCAGCAGCGAAGTTTGGAACAGGAAGTTTGCCATTGTCGTGAACGTATTGAAGCAATTCAAAAGGAACTCTCATTTCTTTAGCAGCTTCGTACAACTCATCAACATTAAGAGAAACAACTCTTCTTATCTCGCTCTGCATCATACGCATGTGACGAACAGCCTGGACAATGTCGCCAGTACCGGCTTCGCCTTTCGTTCTAATCATCATTGCACCTTCTGAGACACGACGTAATGCTTCACCCAAATCTCTCGCTCCACAAACGAAAGGCGCATTAAACTGACGTTTATCTACGTGATATACATCATCTGCCGGTGAAAGTACTTCACTCTCATCAATATAATCTATACCTATAGCTTCAAGAATCTGTGCTTCGACAAAATGACCGATACGGCATTTTGCCATCACTGGAATATTGACTGAATTTTGAATTTCTTGTATCATTTTTGGGTCACTCATACGTGACACGCCACCTGCCATTCTAATATCAGCAGGAACTCTTTCCAACGCCATAACTGCCATTGCGCCAGCAGCTTCTGCAATACGAGCCTGCTCTGGATTTGTAACATCCATTATAACACCACCTTTTAATAATTCTGCAAGGTTACGATTTACTTCTTTATTTTCTTTCATTTTGACTTAATTTTAAAAACGATGCAAAGAAAAATAATATCAAAATGCAAAGAAAAAATATATTCTGATTTTAAAAAATATTATTCCGATATTTATAAAATCATTTCAATCTATAAGCAGAAGGTGTTTCTTTTTCATTTTTAAAAAAGAAAGAAGAGAATGCGGATTGTGACGAAAAACCAAGTTTGTTTGATATTTCCTGAACGCTATAGTTTGTCGATTCTAAAAGTATTTTAGCTTCTTTTATTATATAATCAGAAATAAGTTGTTTTGGAGCAACTCCGACTATATCATTAGTCACTTGTGATAGATAACGTGTTGACACACATAATTTATCAGCGTAAAAAGACACGTCATGAGATTTATGATAGTTTTCACTTACAAGCGACATAAACTTATTGTAAACCACAGTCTTTCTGGAATGCTGCACTTTTTCCGACACAGCATAAACGACTTGCTTATGCATATAATCATGAGCCTTGTCAATCGCTGTAAGAATATCATCACCGAATGCGAGACGAGTAGCCACTGCGGAAGAAAGAGCTCCCCCGACTCCATGTTTCTGCCAGCCCTCGGTGTTATGCGAAGTAAAGAAATGCGGATTTCCATTTTCATAAAGCAAGGCCGTAAGCAAACCGTCATTATGTTTAGAAGCACGCAACAACACAGATTCTACACCCATATTAATAAATGAGTGCGCAGCTGCAATCATATCATCGTCGGTATTGATTTTTATGCCGAGCATTTTCTCTGCTTCGTTGCTACGTAATATCAGCAGTGTCGACATTGGAAGAAGATGCTTTTTAATCGCTAAAATAACTTCATCAGAAACAAGTTGTTTTCCTTCAGAAGAAAAGATACCTGGAACAAGCACAACACTTTGCGAAGCAACGATTTCACTCCTCAACATCTTTACCGTTGACACATCGCGAATGAGACCTATTTTAACAACTTTTGGATGCGACTCCTTCACAATAGCTCTCACTTGCCCTATTATCATTTCTGAAGACAAGTCGTTGATAGAAGTCTCGCCGTTTTCATTCTGGGCCGTCACCGATGTTATCGCCGTCAAAGCATAACCGCCAAGAGCCGATATTGTCCTTATATCAGCCTGAACGCCGACCACGCCAGCGCCGTCAGAACCATTGATTGTCAATATAGGAATCAGTTGAGGCATATTTTAATTTTACTTATTGCAAAGATAGTTAAATCTCTACATAAACACTTCATATCATAAGAAATGTTTTTGCCATACAATTGACATATAAAATTGTCACAAAGTAAAATATTTTTTACATTTTGTATTGTTTATTTGATTTTAATATATATATTTGCAAAGTCAAATCTTAAATTTAATTCATTATGAAAACAAATTACCTACTTCCAACAAGTTTTAAGAAAATCGGTTGGATCATGATTGTAATCTCATTGATTTATTACGTAATGTATATGACATTCGATTGGGCTACAATCTATTTCAAGATGCCATCTATATTCAATGATGGAAGCTTTTTTACAATGGTAAAAACTGAGATTTATTCCACATTCCTGCCTATTGTGGCATTAAGTGGATTTTTATTCATAGCGTTTTCAAAAGAACGTGACGAAGATGAATATATTGGAAAAATCAGAGAACGCTCATTCGTCTTTGCTGCATTATTTTCCAGTTTATTGATTATCCTCTCCACATTATTTATTTTCGGATTAGACTATCTCAACATATTAATAATGGACTTTTTCGTATTTTTGTTTGTTTTTACAGTTAAATTCCAAATTGAACTTTGGAAATTTAGAAAGGAAAATAAAGATGAAGAATAATATTAGAGTTGAAAGAGCCATACAGAAGATTTCACAAGAGCAACTTGCGGAAAAAGTTGGTGTAAGTCGTCAGACTATAAACGCAATTGAATTAGCAAAATACATTCCATCAGGCCTGGTAATGATGAAAATAGCTGCCGTTTTCAACAAAAATGTAAACGATATTTTCGAACTCGAAGACAGTGATTGGAATTGATCAATACTACACAAAACAACTATAAATCAATAGTATATTACGAGATAACATGAATTCATGTTATCTCTTTTTTAATATAATCTTTCTATAAAACTCCGCTTTCGCCTCCACTTTCATAGGATAAGCCCTTGATGATGACGGCATTCGCCAGAAGTTAATAACTCTATCGTTATAGATTATCTCCGTCTTCTCTCCCACTTTCGGTTCTTCACATTGGAAAATATCAATGATAATATCAGTCGCCTTCTGTCCTGTTGTCACTATATTTTCACATTCAGGCAACGATTCCAACAACGCTTTGACATCAGTATTTTTAACAACTTCAAGGAATTTATCAGAAGCATTATCTTTCAGACGAATGACCTCAGATGCCGTATCATATAAAGCAAAACCTTTATTTTTACAGAAATCAACAATTTTGTCCTTATCGAAACGCTTCTCTCCTTTTAACTCAAAATAATGTTTGTCGTTGTGAAATATAAGTCCCCATATTCTCCACATATCGTTTATCCAATTAGGATAAAAGAACTCCATCGACCATTTCTCTTTCTTCGGAGGGAAACTGCCGAGCATAAGAATCTTGGCGTTCTCCGGAAGAAACGGCTGCAAAGGATGAGATTCGATTGTATTATTGTTCATACTACTTCACACTTAAGAACTCCTGTCCTATTTTATGCAAACCATTGATAATAATCTCTCTTTTATCTTTACGAGGATTTCTATAACCACTAAGATAATGTCCCAACTGACGCTGATTAATACCCGTAATTCTACTTAAAGCAGCTCTTGTCAATATCTTATCATAATGATGAAGCAATGCGGAAACTGACAATTCAAATTCCAATTCATATTCTTCTTTAAGACATTCTGGCAGTTCGTCATATTCAGAACCTTCAACATGAAATTCCAATGCTGATATATATGCTTCTTTTACACCTTCTATCGTTGCATGTGTAGCTACACATCCCGGAATCAAATCTGAATATGCTCCATAATTATCATTCCATACGATATTAACCAAAATCTTTTTCATATTATCTTAATCCTGCTTGTTTAAAAATACTTATCAATAATTCTTGATCCTGAGTCTCATTCATTTTACCATTTATCGTAACGGTTCCTTTTTTAATAGGATGTTTGTATTGTCTATGACTGCCCTTTTGTCTCACAAAATACCAACCATCTTCTTCCAATATTCTAATCACTGTTTTGGTTTTTAGCTTCTCCACATCATCCCTCCCTTCAAATCTTTTGCAAAGATAGTATTTTTACTAACAAATTAAAAATATTTTTTCTTCAAAATTAATAATTTTAACAAACCTTTGTCAAGTGTTTAACATAACTATTTTTCGATTTTAACAATTTTTAACAAACGTGAACGGAATTAAGAAATTTATGTTAATGTTCATTAAGACTACAAGACAACGAGACTACAAGACAACAAGTTGGGAGCTCTTATGATAGGGCGCTCTTTGTTTTTTAAGATGACGAGGAATTATGAGTTATAGGATTCTAAGGTTCTAAAGTTCTAGAGTTCTATGGTTCGAAAATTCGTCCTGCGTTAGGGATTGGAGCGGCATCCTTTTGGAGCGAAGCGGAAAAAGATATAGCGGAAAGCCCGACGGCGGAGCGAAGCGGAGCCGGAACGCCATAATTCAATTCATAATTCATAATGCATAATTGAAAGTTGAAAATTAGCTGTGAGCTGTAAGCCACGAGCTGTGAGCAAATTCTACAGATTGTTAAATTCTGCCTTCTAATTTCGTGTCTTTTCGTGGACAAAAAAAAGAGGGACGCCATAATGACGTCCCTACTATATTCGTGTTATTTTAATTCACACTTCGTGGAATCAATCAATTCTGCAGCAGAGGTTTCTGTCGCCGAATGCATCGTCGATTCTTGTTACGTGTGGGAAGTATTTATCTTGAACATCGCTCTTGTTAGGGAAACCTGCTTCTGAACGTGTGAATGGGAATTCCCAGTTGTCAGCCATCAACATTTCTGCTGTGTAAGGAGCGTGTGAGATAACGTTGTTACCTTTTTCTGCCTTGCCGCTTTCGATGTCAGCGATTTCTTGACGAATCTTAATCATAGCGTCAACGAAACGATCTAATTCTGCCAATGGTTCGCTTTCTGTTGGTTCAACCATCAATGTTTCGTGAACTGGGAACGCTACTGTTGGAGCGTGGAATCCGTAGTCCATCAAACGTTTAGCGATGTCGATAGCAGCAACGCCAGTAGCTTTGTTGATACCGTTGATATCGAGAATCATTTCGTGAGCAACGTGACCGTTGTTACCGGTATAAAGGATTGGATAATAATCTTTCAATCTATCTTTGAGGTAGTTAGCATTCAAGATAGCCATCTTTGTTGCTTCTCTTAAACCAGCACCGCCTAACATCTTGATATAAGCGTAAGAGATGGTGAGGATTTGTGCGCTACCGTAAGGAGCTGCTGATACAGCACCGAGTTTTTCATTGTATGTAGCGAGGTTGAGGTGAGTTGGCAAGAATGGTACCAAGTGAGCTGCTACGCCGATAGGACCTACGCCAGGACCGCCACCGCCGTGAGGGATAGCGAATGTCTTGTGTAAGTTGAGGTGGCAAACGTCAGCGCCGATGAAACCTGGACATGTGAGACCAACTTGTGCGTTCATGTTAGCACCGTCCATATAAACTTGACCGCCGTTGTCGTGAACTATCTTCATCAAGTCGCGGATACCGTCTTCATAGATACCGTGTGTTGAAGGATAAGTTACCATGAATGCTGCGAGGTCATCTTTATATTGTTCAGCTTTTGCCTTAGCATCTTCCATGTCGATGTTACCGTTAGCATCGCATTTAACAACAACAACTTGCATACCTGCCATTGCTGCTGATGCTGGGTTTGTTCCGTGTGCTGATGCTGGGATCAAGCAGATGTTACGGTGACCTTGGCCGTTAGCTTCTTGGTAGCGACGGATTGTCAACAAACCTGCGTATTCACCGCTAGCGCCTGAGTTAGGCATGAATGACATACCAGCGAAACCTGTGATTTCGCAGAGGTCTTTACCTAATTCGTTGATGAGTTCTAAGTAACCTTCAGCTTGTTCTGCTGGTACGAATGGGTGGATATTAGCGAATTCTGGCCAGCTCAAAGCGAACATTGATGTTGCTGAGTTGAGTTTCATTGTACATGAGCCGAGAGGAATCATAGCGCGGTTCAAGCTTAAGTCGCGGTCTTCCAATTGTTTCATATAACGCATCATGTCTGTTTCGCTGCGATATTTGAAGAATACTGGCTCTTGTAAGTATGATGATGTACGTTGCATGTCAGCAGCGATACCGTTGAATGTGCCACATACTGATGGGTTGCAAACGAAGTCTTCATGTTGTTTTCCGAGAACTTCACAAACAACAGCAACGATTTCATTAACGTCTGCCAATGATGTTGTTTCGTCTAAGCTGATAGCGAAATGTTGTTTGTCGATGATACGGAAGTTCATTTGATGTTGAAGAGCTACTTCATTGACTTTGCATGTGCAGAAGCCTTCTGGCAATTCGAAATGTAAAGTATCGAAATAAGAGTCGTTAAGTTGTTTAACGCCATATTTTTGCATTTCTTTATCGAGAACGCAAGCCAAAATATTAATGTGACGAGCGATTTCTCTGATACCTTCAGCACCGTGGTAGATTGCGTAGAATCCTGACATGATACCGAGGAGAGCTTGTGCTGTACAGATATTTGATGTAGCTTTTTCGCGTTTGATATGTTGTTCACGTGTTTGTAATGCGAGACGGTAAGCTGGGTTGCCGAGAGCGTCTTTTGAGATACCGATGATACGGCCTGGCATTTCACGTTTGTAAGCGTCTGTTGTTGCGAAGAAACCTGTGTGAGGACCGCCGAATGCCATTGGCAAACCGAAACGTTGGCTAGAACCTACAACAGCGTCTGCACCCCATTCACCTGGAGGTGTGATGAGAGCTAAGCTCATAAGGTCTGAAGCGACTGCTACTTGCATACCTTTTTCTTTCCATGCTTTAACTTCTTCGCTATAGTTGATGATACGTCCGTATTGGTTTGGACATTGAACTAAGATACCGAAGAATTCTTCACCTGCGCTAAAGTTCTTGACTTCGTCAACAACTACTTCAATGCCTAAGTGATATGCTCTTGTCTTGATAACGTCAACAGTGTGTGGGAAAACGTCGTTAGCAACGAAGAATTTGTTAACGCCAGCTTTTACTTGAGCGCGGCTGCGGCTGTGCCAGAACATCAACATTGCTTCTGAAGCTGCAGTTGCTTCGTCCAACAATGAAGCGTTTGCCAATGGCATAGCTGTCATGTCGCTGATAACTGTTTGATAGTTTAAGAGAGCTTCAAGACGACCTTGAGAAATCTCTGCTTGATATGGAGTGTATGATGTGTACCAACCTGGATTTTCGAGAATGTTACGTGTGATGACACCAGGAGTGATTACGTTGTAGTAACCCATACCGATGTAACTTCTGTAAATCTTGTT
This sequence comes from Bacteroidales bacterium, assembly GCA_045655965.1. GTDB lineage: Bacteria > Bacteroidota > Bacteroidia > Bacteroidales > F082 > Limimorpha. The sequence goes on from JAZOQH010000039.1 coordinate 30,634, forward strand.
CTTTGCGCCTAAAGCTTTAAGTTTGCCGTAGCATTCATATTCGTTCAAACCACTGCCGATATTTAAACCTTCTGGAAGGCGAATATCTGGAGAAATAATCTCATCAATAAGTTGGTCTGTTGATTCAACGCCAACGACCTCAAGCATTTTCTTTACGTCAGCTTCTGTTGGGCCATTGTGACGTTTAATGAAATTGTTGTTAATCATATTATTAGTTATTTAATGAAATACTTTTTCTTATCCCGCAAATTTAGTTTTTTTTTCTTATTATTATCACTTCTCAACAAATAAATTTATAATTTTGCGCAAAATTATTACTCATGAAAAAATTAGCTTTAATTTTATTAGGTATCTGTATGTTTTTGGGCTCATGCAAGCCTACTGACAAAACAAAAATCAACTATGATGGTGAAAGCACTATCAACATTGTCTTATTGGAAGATTACAATCTTGACGCCACTTCTGAAAGCGAACTTGTTTATTATTCTGACAACGAAATGGTAGTCACTGTCGATAACAACGGCGTTATCCATGGCAAGAATGTCGGAGAAGCTAACGTCACAGTAGAAAACTCTGTAAACAGCATAACTATAAAGGTTATAGTCAGTTTATTCGAAGAACCAAGCGTCAATTTCGGCGTTTCTCCTAGTTACATTAAAGACATTTATGGCGCACCTAACTACCAATTCGGAGATACCATCTACATCTACGGCGGCGGTGGCAGCCTCGAAGATTGGTATTCTTACGCTGTATGGAAAATGGACTTCTTCTTCAAAGACGACGCTTACAGCGAATGCGACCTTTACCTCAACTCTGACTTAAAAATTCGCATAGACCAATTCTTATCCGACAGCTATCATTATTACAGAACAATTACAGACACAATCAATACAAATGAAATCATAAATATTGATTTATTTTTAAACTCAGCAGAAGCTGAAAACGCTTCAGTTCTCGTTGGCAAACAAGAAAATGCCGGATACTATAAAGACATATGCTTGTTCTATATTCCATTCGATTACAACAACAAGTCATTGGACAGGGACATCATTTCAAGAAAAAGATTATCCAAATAAACCAAGTGATTTTAGAACATAAAAAAAGAGGCGATTAAATCTAACCGCCTCTTTTCTTTTATTCACTATCTTCTTTCTTGCTCTGACGTTTACGTTCAATCTCATCCAAGATGATCTTTCTCAAACGCAAACTCTTTGGTGTGATTTCGAGATATTCGTCATCTCTAATCATTTCCATATATTCTTCGAGTGAGAAGCGTTTTGGTGGGATAAGAACTATCTTTTCATCTGAACCTGAAGCACGTACGTTGGTCAAGTGTTTTGTCTTGTTAACATTCAATACGATATCGTTTGAACGTGTGTTTTCACCGATAACCTCACCAGCATATACTTCTTCATTTGGCAATACGAAGAATGAGCCTCTGTCTTGCAACTTCCACAATGCGTAAGGGACAGCGACACCTGTTTCCATCGCGATAAGAGCGCCTGTGTTACGTCCAGGGATCTCGCCTCTCCATGGTTCGTAGCCTTTAAGTCTTTGTGACATAACAGCCTCACCTTCTGTTGCAGTAAGCATATTGCTTCTTAAACCGATGAGACCTCTTGAAGGAATTTCAAAGTCGATGTTCATTCTGTCGCCTTTAGGCTGCATGTTAATCATCTCGCCTTTCTTAGCTGTTACGAGTTCGATAACACGACCTGCGAATTGTTCTGGAACTTGAACCGTCAACATTTCAATAGGTTCGCATTTCTTGCCGTCAATCTCTTTCAAGATAACTTTAGGCTGACCTATTTGGAATTCATAACCTTCACGACGCATTGTCTCAATCAAAATTGAAAGGTGCAAGATACCACGACCGAACACCATCATTGAGTCTGGAGATGCTGTGTCTTCAATGCGAAGCGCCAAGTTCTTTTCCAATTCTTTATATAAACGTTCACGGAGGTGACGTGATGTAACGAATTTACCTTCTTTACCGAAGAATGGTGAGTTGTTGATTGTGAACAACATACTCATTGTTGGCTCATCAACGTGGATTGGTGGCAATGCTTCTGGATTTTCCAAGTCAGCAACTGTATCACCGATTTCGAAGTCTTCAAGACCCATAACAGCTACAATATCACCAGCTTTGATAGGGTTCTTTGTTCTTTCTTTTCCGAGACCTTCGAATGTATATAATTCCTTGATTGTGTTCTTTCTTATTGAACCATCACGTTTCATAAGAGAAACGTTCATACCAGCTTGCAAGATACCTCTCTTCAAACGACCGACAGCGATACGACCTACGTATGAGCTATAGTCTAATGAAGTGATAAGCATTTGAGGTGTACCTTCTTCATATTTAGCTGCAGGAATATGTTCCAAGATTGTATCGAGGAGATATGAAATGTCTGATGTAACTTTCTTATAGTCTGATGACATCCAGCCTTGTTTTGAAGAGCCGAACACTGTTGGGAAATCGAGTTGGTCTTCTGTTGCGCCTAAGTTGAACATCAAATCGAATACTGCTTCCTGTGTTTCTTCTGGATAACAGTTTGGCTTGTCAACTTTATTGATAACAACGATAGGTTTCAGACCTAACAACAAAGCTTTTTCAAGAACGAAACGTGTTTGAGGCATTGGACCTTCGAATGCGTCGACGAGCAAGAGAACGCCGTCGGCCATATTAAGGACGCGCTCAACTTCACCGCCGAAGTCGGAGTGGCCGGGAGTGTCAATGATATTGATTTTTGTGCCTTTGTAACGAACAGAAACGTTCTTTGATAAGATGGTAATACCTCGTTCTCGCTCAAGATCGTTGTTATCCAACATCAAATCGTTTGTTTCTTGATTTTCTCTGAATAATCTTGATTGGTGTAGAATACGATCTACTAAAGTTGTCTTGCCATGGTCAACGTGGGCAATAATTGCGACATTACGAATACTATCCATCTATTTATATTTTTATTAGAACTGTTTTATCTCCTTTTACGGGAATACCGCTTCAAAAAAAGCGACTGCAAATTTACAAAAAAATGGTTTATGTTTAGTAAAATAATCTGTCTAAAAATACAGGTTCAACCTCATTTTCTTCGTCAAGATAAACAAGATATAACTCAATGTTTTTGCTGACGCCCATTTGTTGCAAAATCGAGGCATATTCCTTCAGCTGCAATTCGTATTTTTCGTTCTTTTTTCCCGTCTTATAATCTATCAGAATAACTTTATCATCAAGCTCAGCATATCTGTCAGGACGTTTTTTCACGCCATCCTCTGTCAAAATATCCATCTCGTTTCTTACGATAGCCTTATCGGAATATGCGAGTCCAACTCTTTCATCTGCAGATATTTTCTCAAACTTCTTCAAAAGCATTTCAGATTCACTTTCATCAATGCTTCCATTGTTAACATAAAAACGAAGCACTTTCTCAGCATCTTTCAATGTGATGATTTTTGAACATATCTCATGCAGCACTTTTCCTCTTTCCGTAGATTCGCTATCATCATCATTATCATCTTCTTTGAAGACCATATATTCCGACCAATCAATCAAATCCGGCACAGGATTATCTGGAGAGAGTTTTATTTCATTAGCGTCTATCTTCTCTTCTGAAGGGATATATTTTATCTCACCGAACTGATATTCTTCATATTTACCATCAGAACATTCTTCCCAGTCTTCAAACTCTTTTATTTTATTAAATCTGACCTTCAACAAATCATCATGTTCTATGCTCTGACAGCCCGTCTTATTATCAAAATAATCGTTGAAAATATTGCCTTTTTCTTTTGAGACCTTGTTATGAGTGTAAAGATAAAGAACATCGCGTGCACGAGTCATAGCCACATACATCAGATTGAAGTCATCGAACGACTGTTTAGCAACTTCCTCATAATAATAGCGTTCCATAGCTGTATTTTCAAGAGTACTACTTATTGGAAGTATGAAGCTGTCGAGATGAGGCATATCACTCAACAATTTAAAATCCTTCTTGAATTCGAGCCACTTCTCGCTTGGACGGAAACTTCCACCAGGAAGTGTCGTATATACGTAAGGATACATCACTATCTTATATTCAAGGCCTTTGGATTTATGTATTGTCAAAATCTGCACAGCATTGATTCTACCAGAAATCTCCAAAAAAAGATCCTCTGACTTTCTATCCCAATATTCAATAAACGCATTGACACCATCATTGTCTGCATTTTGCCAGTTCTGAACCAAGTTCATGAAATATTGCAAGAAAACGTCATCAACAATATTAAATCCATACATCTTTACTATCTTGACGCACAAATCATAAAGACTCAAAGCACTTGTTCTAAGTTCATTAAGCTCATCATATTTTATATCATACTTCAGAGCCTCACTTAAATCACAAGCGACAGATGTTTTTTCGTTCTTGCAAATATCCTGATAAAATGAAAGATTCAATTTATTCACCTTATTCTTCTCATCCATCATATATTTGAGCGTGCATATTATAAGCAGAATCTTATTTGACGATCTCAACAAAACAGAGTCAGAAGAAATTACAGGAATATCATTTTTAGAGAGAAACTCAGCTATTTTTGTTCCGTCTTCTTTATTTCTTACAAGAATAGCGATATCGCTATATTTGAAGTCTTTGCTGCTGCCAATACTCTTGATATCGGCCAACATAGCTTCTTTAACATTATTCTTATACGTCTCAGCGTCTTTTACATAATCGAAGACTTTAACATTTACACAGCCTTCATAAGCGCCTTCTTTTTCCTTATATCTCTGAGGCTTAGACTTAGCATACACCTCTTTATAATCATCAGAAAGATAATCCTTTGCAAAGTTGAAGAAAGAATTATTGAATACTATCACATTCTTTTTAGAACGATAATTTGTCTCTAGTTCATGTTCAACGAAGCTATTAGCGACACCTCTTTCATATTCGTCAAAAGGTGCTGCCACCACCATATTGCCATCAACAGATTCCATAGGCTTGTTATGAATTTCTGGCAGCTTTATGATCTGCTCTACCTCACCGCTCCTGAATCTGTAGATAGCCTGTTTAGCATCACCAACCAGCAAGGTCTTATTACCATTGGAGATACTGTTAGAAACCAAAGGCAGGAAGTTAAACCATTGTAAGAGAGATGTATCCTGAAACTCATCTATGAAGAGATGCTCATATTTCGAGCCTATTCTCTCATAAATGAAAGGCACGCTGCAGTCTGCAATGATATCAGAAATCCTCTTGTTAAATTCGGATATATGCACCTTGTTGGTCTCATTAATATGATGGTTGATGATACCCATCAAATCGGCTCTCAAAATATAAAGATAGATGTCTTTGTTGATAATATTAATAAGGTATAACGACTTATTATTTTCCAATATATTTTTGAAGTAGCCAACAAGTTCCACGTTATCTTCTTCAGGCCACTCATTCTTACCTTTATTCCATTTCTTATCAAAAGCGAGAATCTCAAGCAGCGTTTTTCCTGTCACCAGCTTGTTTGGAGGAATACAAAAATCTTTATTAATATTATTGAAGAATGTTACAAGCACTCTATTATATTCATCGAAGCCTATGCCTCTAGCATCATTGAAAGCATTTATTTTTTCAATGCTTTCCTTTATTTCAGCCTTGCACTTTTTTATCTTTTCATTAAGATACAGACTTACCTCTTCATACTGCTGTTCGTCAAAACATTTGTCAGCATAGCTCTCGCCTTTCTTATAGGCGCTTTCTTTGATAAGTTTTTCAACGAATTTCTTTATTGAAGAATCAAGTCGCCACTTTCCTTCTTCTATCAGCTTATGCTTAATATATTTGGTAAGAGTTCCTGCGAGTGTACCACCATCGTCGCCAATTTCCCTGTCAATCTGCTGGATAAATTCATCAAGAAACTCACGAGTATCAAGAAGCAGTTTATATTGATTAGGGAGATTGAGTTCTTTGGCAAAAGTACGAGAAACCTGTTGAACGAAACTGTCTATCGTAGAGACATTCAAGTCAGAGTAATTGTGTATTATATTATTATATAACTTCACAGCTCTTTCTTTAAGTGTAGATTCCGGCAGTCGTGTAGCTTCGCACAAATCTTTTTTCATATCTGAATAATCCGGGTCATCTACAATTATCCCTTTCAGATTATTCAATATTTTGGCTTTCATCTCATTGGCAGCCTTATTGGTAAAAGTAACAGCCAGAATATTGCCATACGTCAGGTTATCTGACGAGAGGCAAAGTGTCAAAAACTCTCTTACAAGGGTATATGTCTTTCCCGAGCCTGCCGATGCTCTATACAATATAAAGTTTTCAGCACTCATTTTCTGTTAGTTTTATTCTTCTTGTTTCTATTTTTTCTTGCAAAGACTTCTTTTATGTTATCAAAACTTTGCGAATATGACAGACCGATACCTTGAGTATAATCCGAATATGTCTCGTAAGAATAAATAGAATAATTACTATTCAAATTAGAATGATTATATATCTTGAGACTCAACCTATTGGTGAACTTATATGAAATATCAAAGTCACCAACAATACTATTGGCGCCACCAGCCACGTCACCTCGAGAGCCCGTGTACACACCCAAGTTTGTCTCAATTGTAAGTCTGTCATCGAACAACTGTGTGGAAAGAGCCACCTCAAGTTCTTCCGCTGTGATATTATCTTCAGGCGTATAACGCACACCGACGTCAAAGTCCTTGCTAATCTGCGACAGCCAGCTACTCAACGAACTAGTAAGCACGTTATAATAGTTGGAAGCGCCAATGCTATAAAGGCTTGTATTAGCATAGGAGAACGAACCCAAGACAAGAAGCGAGATAATCTGCTGTGACATAACTGCCTGGTTAGTAGTGTCTATGACAGAGAAGACTGTATTCTTAATATCATCAGTTGCATTTGGCAAATCCAATCCGAATGTGATTGTTGGGTTGTTAAGTTTTTCCTGCAGACGCAATATACAGTCGACGTTGACATTATTAACCAATGATGTAGAGTCGACCTCAATACCCAATGACGATATCGATGACTTTGTTCTATAGCTACCCACAACATTGATATCCGCTTCACCAGCGCTGCCTGTCCATGAAATAGTACCGCCCTTCTTGATGTCGAAATTACGTCTTACAAGATTCTGGAAGTTGAAGTTAAATGTACCATCATTGATAACGTAATCTCCATAAAGAGAAAGCTTGTCATAAGCATATCCAAGACGTATGTTACCGACACCATTTGCGCTGATATTACCCATATTCGAAGGCAGATGTATGTTCACATCAGCCGTTTCAGAGACATCGGCGCTAAGGTTAAACGTGAATTTCTTATCCTTTACCTTTTCTGGGATAATCGTCTTAACAGTATCTTCCTCAACGTCTTTTCGTACAAAAACGATGAAGTTATCATTTATAGAAGTACCGCTCGTCAACAAAATGTCAAGTACAGTTCCTGGCATCGAGACCACATTGATGTCCATCACTATATCTTCCAAAGGACCATCGATTTTCAAATCTCCATCTGCGATGACAGTTCCGTAGAATGTCGAGCCATCTTTATGAAGCATATTCATTCCCAAGAAGTTATTGAGAACTGCATCTATATCGAAGGCAAACTTCTTTAAATAATCGTGTGTCACTACACCATGAGCGACCGCATGATGATTCAAGGTATCAACAAGCACTATATCTTGAAGATCTATTCTGTTTTCAGAGAATCTGATATAAGGCTCAACATTGTCGAGTTTCAAATTAGATGGATTGACTTTATAGTATGTATTGAGGTAATCTATCTGACAAGCAGCGTCATACAAGTCAGCCTCTCCGGTTAGAACCATTTCCTTCAGTGAACCGCTTATCAGCATATCGCCGCTAAGGTTGCCACTCACCCTACTCAACGTTCCTTTTGTAAATGAATTGACGAAACCTATATCTATACCATTCATGTCTAGGTTAAAATCAAGATTATCATCATTTCTAGAAGTGTAATAATTACCGACAAGCGACATTACCTTATCCGTAGAATTTGTTCTAATTATTTCTGTATCAATAAAAACAGAGGTATCAGCAGCATTCCAGCTTGCATCAACAAAAGCATCTCCAATCAAATGCCTATTCAAACCCAAGCCATTAACATCCAAATTAGAGAAGAACGTGAACTTATCAGATATTCTGGTAAACTGAAGGTCTCCTTCAATAACGCCGTCAACGTCGATTCCATATCCAGATGTAAGCAAATCGAAGTTGGAAATATTCAAGTTATTGAATTTCAAATACAATGTATCATTATTTGTTTTTGGCAAGTTACCTTTTACAACCAAAGACTGTGTTCCTGAATAAATCTCGAACTCATCCATCATGACTTTATTCTTCTTGAAGTCGATAAAACAAGTTGGAGAAATATTCCATAAACTGTCATTGATAATCACGTCAGAAGAAGTAATATGAAGATGTCCGCCTTTACCCTCGCCTGGGATAAATGTAGCGTTGAGATTACCTTTGTTCTTATTTTCCACCAGTTCGTCAGTCCAAGAGAATCCGAACAGAAGACTGTCATTATGAGCATCCATAAGGAACTCAATGTTTTCCATTCCGAATTCAACCGGATTCTTCTCTGTAGCTTCTTTAATGATAAAGTTTTTCAGTTTAATGTTTGCCGTTGTCTTATTACGTTCTGTCTTGTTTTTTAGATAAAGATCATTAAACACCAGGCCGTTATACATCAGCTGATCCGATTCAAGAGTCGAATACAACTGATAATTGCTAGAAGTGAATGTAGCGGTGAAGTTGGTATTATTGCTTACCATAAGATTAGGCATCAGCAATCGTGACAGTGTTTCTGTGTTTTTAAAATTCATATTAACATAGAAATCCTGTTTTTCATCATCGAGTTTAACGCCTTTGCTGCCCCACTTGTTGATATGGTAATGATTTCTAACATAGTTCTTGAATGTATTTCCAATATTCTTGAAATTAAAAATACCATTGACATCAAGGTCAAAGAAATCGCATATCACGCTGACATCCTTAGAATCAAAATGATTTTCAGTCATCACGATATTAAGCGAATCCATAAAATAAGAGCCTCTGCTATCGTGATATACTGTGCTGTCGAGTCGTACATCACCATACATTCTGTCGATGTTATTTCCTCTAAGATTTGCCATCACTTTTGTTGAGAGCAGCATCTTATCATCGAGGTTGAGAAGTTTAAGACGATACAAATCAGCGTTTTCAACATTCATCCTAACATCAAACGATGGAACCTGCCCAGAGACGTCAAGCAAACCATTAACATCCAGTTTTATCAAATCTGAATTTATATCCGTATGAGCTATAAGACGCTGATTCTCCATATCACATGAAATCACAATGTCTTTCAATTCATTATCGTATAACTTCATTTTCTCGACATCTAACTTCATTTGCAAATCCGCATCTTCTTTAGTCATTCCTTCACCAGACATATCTGAAGCAAAAGTAAGCATGAGTTCATCCTTCAAACCCAAAATCTCTTTAACGTTCAGTTTGTTAGCAAACATCGTAAAGAAATAGTATGGTTTAGGCACTATAAACAAGTCATTATTCAGTGCCCCGTCAAAATAAATGTTACCAATATTAGTGTGAAGATTGAATTTCGTATTGAAATTATTATGGAATCCATAGAATTCTCCAGACATCACCGCCTCCTTAACACTTGACAGCATTTCTGGGAGAGGAATCTTTGTCGTTGGAGTTGGCACCGCGAATTCAGAAATATCCTGATAAGTGAAGTTCATCTTCTCGACATTACCAACGATGTGAGTCTCAAAGAAATTAGGAAGGCCTCTCATTTTTATCGTACCTTTGAAGTCAGTACTGTCTTTAAAAGAGAAGTTAAAGTCTTTAGCCACAAAATCCCTCACGAAACCGCTTATCAGACCTTGTATCTGCAAGGTATCGGTCATTTTACCCATCACCGGTGAAAAATATTTCAAGTCGCTGAGTGTAAGCTGTGAAGGATGTATGTTAGCAATGATATATATCGAATCTACAAATCTGCGATAGTTGCTATATCCATTATACAAAAACTGCAGGTCAAGGTCGAGCAATGTAGCATGACTATGAAGCTTAAGGTTTCTAAAACTAAAGCCTTGTGATGAAACTAAAAATTTTGAAGGAGTATTAAACTCATCTATGACAAAGCCAGATCGGTCTTCACCTCTAAGGTCGTGAATATATCCGGCGATAGTATCGCCATTGAATGATACTTTTGAAAGCGACAGATAAATACTATCGATATCGAGATGTGCATAATCCATGCTCACTTTTTCAGGCTTATCTTTGTTTTGGTTCCATAAAACGAAATGACCTCGGCTGAGATTCAGCTCGTCAAGATAGATCATCTTAGATTTCGATTTATCTTTATTTTCCTGTTTATCATCCTTATCAGATGCAAACAGTTCCGATATATTCATGTTATAATCATCTTCATACTTGACAAGATTGATAAGAAGATCATCAATGTTAACATTCTTAGCTCTGAGTTCAGTGGTCAGATCACGCAAAGACAATTTAGCATCGAACTTACCGACATATATCATCGGATTTTGCATCTTGTCGTTAATCTGAACCTCTTCAGCGTGGATTCTCAAGTCAGGCTTGATATAAAAAGTCCTGATTTTAACTTCTGATTCCAACGTGTTTGAAAGGACAGCAGCAGCGGTACGAGCGAGCATACTCTGGACATTTACGTCGAGAATAACGGCGTACACACTCGCTAACAGAGCAAAAATTACCGTAATGATAATTAAAATGCTATGTATAATTGTTTTCTTCGTATTTTTGTCCTTTCTTTTTATGATTATGAACGAATATATATTAGCTATCGAATCGTCATGCGACGACACTTCTGCAGCGGTGCTTAGAGGTACTACTGTATTATCAAACATCATTGCTAACCAAGATGTTCACCGTCAATATGGTGGCGTAATCCCTGAATTAGCATCACGCGCTCATCAACAAAATATTATACCTGTAGTTGACGCTGCTTTAAAACACGCAAATATAACAAAAAATCAGTTATCCGCAATAGCTTTTACACGCGGTCCTGGACTTTTAGGCTCACTTTTAGTAGGCACTTCATTTTCAAAGGCTTTCGCACTCTCAATGGACATTCCGCTCATTGAGGTAAACCATACAAATGGACACATTATGGCATTGTTCGCACAAGAAGAAGGCGAGACCACAAAAGTGCCTGATTTTCCATTCTTATGTCTGGCTGTTTCAGGCGGCCATACTCAGATAATCAAGGTCAACGACTACTTCGATCTAGAGATTATCGGCAAGACCATCGACGATGCTGCTGGCGAAGCTTTTGACAAGATCGCAAAGATTATGGGACTGCCATATCCTGGTGGACCTATCATCGACCGTCTTGCAAAAGAAGGCAACCCTAACGCATTCTCTTTCAGCAAGGCAAATATAGCAGGTCTCAACTACAGCTTCAGCGGATTGAAGACAAGTTTCCTTTATTTCTTGCGCGACAGACTCAAAGAAGACCCTGATTTCGTAGAGAAAAACAAAGCCGACCTCTGTGCATCAATACAGAAGGAAATCATCGAGACTCTGATGAAAAAGCTCATCAAGGCAACAAAGGAAACCGGAATTAAACAAGTAGCTATCGCAGGAGGCGTCTCTGCCAACTCCGGATTGCAAAAGGCAATGCACGAAAACGGCAAACGCTACGGATGGGAAGTGTTCATACCTAAATTCAAGTTCAGCACCGACAACGCTGCTATGATAGGAATTTCAGGTTATTTCAAATACAAAAGCGGACAGTTCGCATCACAAGATCTCACACCTTACGCAAGAACAACAACACAAAAATAATAGCTATGGAATGGAAATCATTGCTTTCTGCCGAAAGAGAATACAGCGAATACAAAAAGTCGGATATCCGCAACGCTTTTCAGCGTGACTACGACAGAATCATATTCTCAAATATATTCCGCCGTCTTCAGAACAAGACCCAGGTCTTCCCTCTTCCAGGAAGCATTATGGTTCACAACAGATTGACACACAGTCTGGAAGTCGCAAGCGTAGGACGCTCTATCGCTAGAATTGTCTCTAAGAATCTAACAAAAAAATTCGGCAATGATTTCCTTAATGAAATTTATGACATCGACACTATCGTTTCGGCAGCCTGCCTTGCACATGACCTCGGCAATCCGCCATTCGGTCATTCAGGCGAAGAGACGATAAGCAGCTACTTCAAAGAAGGCCCTGGCAAAGATTTAGAAAGCCTGATCCCTGAAAACCAATGGTCAGACCTTATATCCTTCGAAGGCAACGCCAATGCGTTCCGTCAATTGACACACCAGTTTGCAGGCCGCCGTCAAGGCGGAATGTCGCTGACATACGCAACACTAGCCACTTTGATAAAATATCCTTACCCTTCTTACAACAAAAACGGAAGAAAGAAATACAACATATTCCATTCTGAATTGGATACATTCAAGAAAGTCATGGATGGATGCGGAATAAAATGCCTCGATGAAAAATCATTGATATATGCCCGCCACCCACTTTCTTTCATAATGGAAGCTGCTGACGACATCTGCTACCTCATCCTAGATATGGAAGACGCTCAAAAAAGAGGTATTGTATCAACGCAACAAACAGACTTCTTCTTCAGTTCATTTTTTGATAAATCAAATGAAAACGACTCTTGGTTCTATAAAAGAAAAGATGAAGTTTACAACAACGTAACCGACGACAACGAAAGAATGGCATTCCTCAGAGCTACAGTAATAAACAAACTAGTAGACTGCGTTTCAAATGTCTTCATCGACAACTACGACACGATAATGAGCGGAGACTTCGAGAAAAGCTTGGCTTCACATCTCCCCGATTTCGAGAAAAACGCCCTCGAGAAATGCCGCGAGTTTTCTCTTAAAAACATATACAAACACAATTCAGTAGTAAAAATCGAATTGACAGGTTTCAATGTCATCGGCGAACTCATCGATGAATTTGTTCAGGCAATCTTAAATCCAGAAAAGACATACAACAAAAAGCTTCTCTCTATCATTCCTGAACAATTCAAAAACAACGACAATGATTTATATTCACGCATACAAGTCGTCCTCGACTACATTTCAAACATGACCGATTTGTATGCAGTTCAATTATATAAAGATTTAAGAGGAATAAAATAATTGATATTCAATTTAACAAAAATGAAGAAAAATATATTACACATACTGATAATCTTTCTATTATCAAACATTTTATTCACTTCTTGCGAAAAATTCAATCTCTTCTCAAAAACGGAGACTCCTCTTCACTATGGCATCTTTAAGAAGATAAACGATACCATGACATCCAATCACACCCTTGCATTGGATATGTTGAACGATTTTATCGACAACACCGACATCAACTCATTATCACAAAAAGAATTTTACGAATACAATATACTTTTGGCAGAGGCTCGCTATAAATGCGACAGCACGATAACAAACAAGAAAACATTCAACGACATAGTAATATATTTTGACAGCCTAACCTCTATACACCCCAACAACACCGATGTACTTTTTCAAAACTCAAGAGCTCATTATTACAGAGGCGTTGGCTTTGAAGAAGATAACAAATACAAGGAAGCATTCAACGACTACCTGGAATCATTGAAGCTCATTGAAAAAATCAGATTCTTTAACAACAACAATAACATAGACATAATACATTTCAACGCGCTTATATACGTACGACTCAGCGATATCCTATATTGGCTCGACGTTTATAACGCTTCCATAGAATGCCTAATCAATGCTAACCAACTGTTCGAGATAGAGAACAACTTGAACGCGACAACACGCAACAACATTGTTATAGCCACTATGTACGCACATATGTACAATTATGACATGGCATTAAAGCATCTGACTTTAGCTGACGCAAGCTTGCAAGAAACCGGCAACGACTCACCTTTGAAATACGTCATCGAAAGAATCAACTCCACCATTATGTACAATATGGGATACCACGAAGAGCCTTTCAAGACAATGATAAGGCAATACAAAACACTCGACATCCCTAATTTAAGAATGGAAGCCGCTGGCGTTTTAGGAGACATATATTACGGAAAAGGCATGCTCGACTCCGCCATTTATTATTATGAGCAATATTTCCCAGACAACAAATTTTCAAAAATCGATGCTGCCAACCACATTATCGAAATCGGCCTCAAAACCAACAACAATGATTTGATTACAAAATACTCTCCTATTCTTGCCAAAGAAACAAACGAGGAATTGCTGCTTTCCACAATCAAAACCGACATCTCTTCTATATATGAAAACTACAACACTAACAGAAACAACACAAAGGTTCATAAACAAATAGCGACTTTATTCATCCTCATCATTTTCATAACCATTTCTCTCCTTTTCTTCGGATTATATTTGTTGAGTATAAAGAAAATAAAATACAACAACGAAATAGACAAAAAGAAATACTATATCAATACGTTACAGGAAAAGATAGACAAGAAATCATCTGAAAACAAACTTATAAAACAACATATCAAAAACCTTGAAAAAGAGCTCCAGGACATCAAGACAAAAAAATATCTCACCCACGCTCCATTTGATATGAAACTCAAGAATCTGATGGAAATACCATTGTGCCAGAAACTTGTTGAAATAAGCCACGACAATGCCATCAAAACCAACATTGAATATCCAGAATTGCAGCTCAATGAGGAAACGCAAAAAGAACTTATTGAATTGTTCAACAGAACATTCGATAATATTTTCAACAAAATCATTTCAGAACACGAAGGATTGAAACATCAGGACAATTTATATTTCTGCCTTTACTTATTAGGGTTGAACGAAAAACATATTTCAGCCGTTACCGGCAAGACATATAATACCATTTACAATCGCACAAAACGTATCCAAGAAATTCTCGGCAGCGAAAGAAGCATCAGAGAAATATTAAGAGACATGGCATAAGTATTTACGAACAAAACCGAACCATTTAGGGATTCGTGTGTTTGTCTCTAAAAAAATGCGTGTCACATATAGATTTTATCTTGCAAGTATTTTCATCGGAATCATAAGCGGATTTGTATGCGTCACTTTCCGCTATCTAATATATTGGGCCGACAATATAAGAATCAGCCTATTTAAAACCAACAATTTCAGTGATTTCCAAAGAATACTAAACCATGGATCAACTTTTCATGAGACATTATTCCTAATCATAAAATATCTCATTTTATTTCTTTTGACGATATTATTTTTAAATATCATCTATCGCCTAGTCCAAAAATTCCCCACAACTTCAGGCAGCGGCTTGCCTCAGACAAAAGCGCTATTAGAGAAAAAGATGGAATACAAATCCCCTTTCAAGAACATACTCGCAAAATTCTTCGGAGGCATTTTAAGCATATCTTCCGGCTTGTCATTCGGACGTGAAGGTTCGTCGGTGCAGATGGGGTCACTGATAGGATATATCTTCGGAAAAAGCTTTAAGGTTGAGAATGACAACCAGAACTATCTCATAGCCGCAGGTGCGGGTGCAGGAATTTCAGCGGCATTCACTGCGCCTCTCGCATCCTCAATACTAATACTTGAAAGCCTGAAAAACGATTACACCGAAGATTTGAAGAAACTCACAATATCGACATTATTATCAGGACTATGCGCAGGAATAATAGCAATATTATTCTTCCCGACAAACATTTATTCCTCGATTTTAATAGTCAAGCCCGAACTGAAAGAATATCAGATGTTAATGATTTTAATAATAATGGCGATTATATTTTCAATTTTAGGAAAGTTATTTTCCAACTTATTTATTTTCATAAAATTACATTATGAAAGATTCCAGAGGAAATACGACAAACGCTACATAATACTAGCCGCCTTGATTGTCATAATCACTTTTTTCTACCCTTCACTCGTTGGCGGCAACCAGATTTTCACAATAGAAATAATTGAAAACAACAGTTATAGCCTATTCTTCAATTTATTGATGTTAGCGATATTAGCGACTCTTACAATAATTTCAAACGCTACAGGTTTCCCAGGAGGTCTTTTCATTCCATTATTATCGATGGGCGGGCTTCTAGGCAAAATATTCTGTATAGCTTTAGCTCATTTTGATATCATAAGCCTAAGCAATACAGGATATTTTGTTCTTATAGGAATGTCGGTATTTTTCATTTCTGTCGTAAGAACGCCATTGACAGGATTTATTCTCATCAGCGAAATGACTGGCAATTACGACATTATGTTTCCGACTCTTGTCGTTGGAATTCTAACTTTCATATTTACAGAAATATTGAAAGTCAGACCTTTGGACAATATTCTTTATGATATGATGATGAGAAGTAAAATCAATAACGATTCCAGCTGCTCATAACATCCAATGGTTTTCTCACTTTTTCTCTTGTTGGAGCGTCGGGATAACCAACACTGATTAACAATGGAATACGTCTTCTTTTGACACCGAGAATCTTCCTGATTTTCTTCTCATCAAACCATCCGATTATACAAGTGCCCAATCCCAAGTCTGCCGCTTGAAGACAAAACTGATTGACAGCAATACCAATGTCAAATAATCCGTAATTCTTGTTTTTTATCATACTGCCTATAGTTGACATAAAATTCTGCTGCTCATGAACCACAGCGACCAATACAGGACATTGATGAGTAAATTTATTCATTCCCAATCCTATTGTACACTCTGCAATCTGCTCTTTCTTTTCAAAGTCATCTACAACAACGAATTTCCAAGGTTGAGAATTATTAGCAGAAGGCGAAATACGAGCAGTCTCCAAACATTGAATCAGTTTTTCTTTTTCAACTGGTTGATCTTTATATTTTCTGTCACTTTGACGAATCTTTGCCAAATCAGCGAATCTTAAGTTTTGTTCCATAGTATAATTTGTTATTATTTTTTAACTTTTAAATAAATATCACGTAATCCGGAAATATGTCTGTCAATACAAAATATTTCTCTACATTCTTCTCTAACTGTCTCTGCAATAAGTTGATAATCTTCAATATCATTTAAAATATGACGTGTCTTTTCTGCGAAATCATTTATATCTTTCGATTTATACAGACTAGCATATTTTCCGTTACGAGTTATTTCCTTTATCATTTCATCATCATTGACTACGACATTCACACCCGAGACCAAAGCAAGAACCACAGGAAGCGCGATTGCTTCATTATCAGAATGATAAACAAAAGCATCCAATTGACTAAGATAATTAATCACATCATATCTAGGACCGATGAAATTCAAATAGTTATCAAGACCATGCATTAGGTAATAATATTTGCAGTCATCGAAAAAAGAATCATACTCCTCTATTTGTTCACCAGCGAGCAGACATGTAAAATTACGACCAGACTTTTTCAGTTTCTTAACCATCTTCAGAACATTCATCACATCATGATAAGGAGTAAAATCTCCGAGAGTGCCTATTAAATATCTAAAATCATCAATAAAGAACTCATCACGTAACGAATTGTATTTGAACTTGTCGAATCTTCTAAAAGAAAAACCATGATAAAGTCTGAAATGCTTGTTAGGATCTAGACCATATCTGGCAACAAATCTATTTTTCTGAACATCAGACTGGAATATTATCGAATCGACATTTTTAACAACATATTGGAACGCCTTTTTGTCAAATCCTTTTAATTCATCATGATAGAAGTAGCAAGAATATATTACCTTTACCCCAAGACCTTTAGATGCTATCAAAGCGTAATATGCATCCCAATAGTCATACGCATGGATTATGTCTATACTATTTTTTTTAAGGAAATGACGTATTTTATGCAGTTCAGATATTTTATACCATTTAAAATCAGGATAATGATATTCAAATAGTTTAAAGTCATTTAATTTAAAATTGGAAATAATATCGAGGATAAGGTCTTCAATTTCCTGATGGAAGGGATTAGTATGTAATAGTGCGATTCTCATAGTGTATATAAACAAAAAAATCCAGTTGTTAACCGGATTGCTTGTGCCCATGAGAAGACTCGAACTTCCAAGAGCTTAAGCTCACTACACCCTGAATGTAGCGTGTTTACCAATTTCACCACATGGGCTTTAAGCTTTTGGTTTTTTGTGCCCAGGACAAGAGTCGAACTTGCACGACGCATTCGTCACCACCCCCTCAAAGTGGCGTGTCTACCAATTTCACCACCTGGGCTTTAAAACGATGCAAAGATACGCATTTTTTAATTCCGCGCAACACTTTGCATCATTTTTTTTCATTTTTTTTGAAACTTTTTCGTAACTATTTAATACTTAATGAATTTAGTTGCAATATTTTTTTCATCACCTATAACTTTGATAAAATACATACCTCCGTCAAGATTTGATAAAAACACATCTAAACCATTATTATCAGCGTTTGTAATAGTATTGTTATACAACAACTTACCAATTTGATTATAAACTTTAACATCCGCTTTTCCTTCTATTTCCAGTTTAACGTCCACCACTCCATTTGAAGGGTTAGGATAGACAGAAATCACCGAATTTATCACAAAATCGGAATTTTCTTCCAAAAACAGAGCATTTAAAGCCTCCATAAAATCAGGGATTCCGTAGCCATAATAGTTGTCTGGAGTTGTCATATTTCCACTTTCGCGCAATGCATCTCTTATTTCTGACGCATGCAGTTCCTTCCTAGCCTGCCACAAACATGTCGCCATTCCTGCTAGCACAGGACATGCATAAGAAGTTCCCGATCCATCATAATAGGCACCTTCGCCAGGAGAAACCACTGTTGTTCCATATCCATGAGCCATAATGTCTGGTTTAATTCTTCCATCGTATGTTGGCCCAATAGAACTAAAATATGCGCGTTCACCATCCGTACCGACAGCACCAATTGTCAAAACATGTTCACCATCAGCAGGTGCAGAAATATATGGGAAAGCATTGCCGCCATCATTACCAGCAGATGTAATGCACAAAATTCCTCTTGAGCAAGCAATTTCAGAACCAATAGTGATAACACAAGTCTCGCCATCCAAATCAGAATAAACGTGATCAAATTGCGAATTGTCGAATGTTATATATCCTAATGAGGTGCTGATAACATCAATTCCAAGACTATCTAGATATTCCGCTGCAGAAACCCAGTTATATTCTTCAAGAACATTTTCGCTATTGACATTTTCCGTTCTACATAAGAAATAAGAAGCCCAAGGCGCTGTTCCGACATATTTATCAGGAACATTTGCCGCCATCAAGCCGAGACATGAAGTTCCGTGAGACGATTCGGTATAAACCACACCATTTTTATATACAAAGTCTTTCGCACCGAGAAAACGATTCTCATTATACATACTTTGGAACGCCTCATGTTGGTCAACATAGTCATACCCCGCATCACAGATACCGATCCACATTCCCTGACCTTTAAAACCAAGTGTATGCAACGCAATGCCATTAAGTTGCTGTATCTGAGGAGTTGCATAACCATAATAAGATCTGACGTCTTTTTTATTTTCAGACACAGGCACAAAATTATCAGAGAAATATGCATCCTCTTTTATTCTTTGTTTTATCGGGTCATCTTCCAATACGCGAGTCTTTTGCACGAAAGGCAAAGATTCAATTGCCTGGAGCACTGATGAACTTGTCACCTCTACCGTTACGCCATTCAACCATTTAGAAGGATTCAGAATCGTCGCTCCTGTTTGCGCAACCGCCTGCAAATATGAAGGATTTACAGGAATATCATACTGGTCTATTGATATTCCATAATCCTGGCGACGTTGAATCGCACGTTCGCTCAAAAATTCATCCGGCTTATTAATAAAATAAGGTGTGTTGTTTTTATCTGTAAACTGTACCCAATATTTATCAGGTGCCACCTGCGCCTTAATAGAAAAAAAGAAACCTAAAAGCAGTAATAAAGTGAATAATCTTTTCATTTTTATACATTTTAATTTACTGCAAATTTATAAAAGTATTTTTATTACATCTGTTAATTTTTGCTAATTTTGCGGAAATTTTTCCAAGATGAGAATAGACATTATCACAATTTTTCCAGAGATGTTCGAAGGTCCTTTCACAGAATCAATTATAAAAAGGGCTATACAGAAAAATATTGTCGACATCCAATTGCACAATTTAAGAGATTACAGCAACGACAAGCGCAAGCGTGTTGACGACTATGCATTCTCTTCTGGTGCTGGAATGGTTATGATGATAGAACCCGTCGACAACTGCATCAGCAAATTAAAGGAAGAAAGAAATTACGACGAAGTTATATATATGTGTCCTGATGGCGAATTGCTAACACAGCCACTCGCCAACAAAATGTCGCTGTACGAAAACATCATCATTTTGTGCGGACACTACAAAGGCATCGATGAACGTATCAGAGAACACTTAATCACCAAAGAAATCTCTATTGGCGACTACGTTTTATCAGGCGGAGAACTCGGCGCTGCAGTCTTAACAGATAGCATCGTTAGATTGATTCCTGGCGTTTTGAGTGACGAAACATCCGCTTTAAGCGACTCTTTTCAGAGCGGATTAGTGTCTCCTCCGGTCTACACACGACCTCGTGAATATAAAGGTTGGGAAGTGCCTGAAGTACTCCTTTCTGGTAACGACATGATTATCAATGAATGGAAACTTAAGCAAGCAATTGAAAGGACAAAAGAAAGACGTCCAGAGATGTATGAAAGTTTGAAAAAAAATAATTAACAATTCGTGTAATTTGTATCTAAAAAATTTCTATATTTGCACACTTTTTCGAAAATAGGAATAAAGAACAAAAAAAATTATATCAGAAATGAAAAACGCGTTAATTCAATTTGTTGAAGATCAAGTTCAAGTTAAGGATTTTCCACAGTTCAAAGCTGGTGATACAATCACTGTAACTTACAAAATCGTTGAAGGTAATAAAGAACGTTTACAAAAATTCCAAGGCGTAGTTTTACAACGCGCTAGCGAAGGTTCACATGCAACTTTCACAGTTAGAAAAATTTCAGGTAACGTTGGTGTAGAAAGAATCTTCCCTATTTCATCTCCAATGATCGAAAGCATCGAAAGAAATAAAGAAGGTGCTGTTAGAAGAGCACGTATTTACTACCTCAGAGGTTTACGTGGTAAAAAAGCTCGTATTAAAGAAGCAGCTCGTAAAAGCAAATAATATTTCTTTAGCGATAAAAAAAACAGCGTGAAATTTCACGCTGTTTTTTTTATGCCACAAAACTACAAATATCATAAAACAAAAAGAGCTGCCATTATTTACAGCAGCTCCTCCCTTTGTCTTTAGCCTTTTGCCTTTCGCCATCAACCCATTCTCTGTCTTACAACTTCAAAACAAATAACACCCGTTGCAACAGAAACATTCAGCGAATCGATGTCGCCTGGCATTGGAATCAAGAGATGTTCATCAGAACGTTTCAGATAAGCTTCGCTGATGCCGTCTTCCTCCGAACCCATCATAACAGCAACTGGAACTTTAAAATCAGATTCCCATATATTCTTCTTGCCTTTTTCTGAAATAGAGACAATCTTAACTCCGCTGCTCTTCAAGAAGTCAATTGTATCTTTAACATTTTCCACACGGCAAACATTGATCCTTGATAATGCACCAGCCGATGTCTTCATAGCATCACCATTAATTAATGCAGAACCGCGAGATGGAATAACGATTGCATCAACACCTGCAGCGTAGCAAGTACGTGCAATAGCACCGAAATTACGCACGTCAGTAACTCTATCCAATATCACGATAAAAGGCATTCTTCCCTCATCATAAACCATTGGCACGACCTCTTCTATCAATTGGTATGAAATAGGACAGATAAAAGCGACAATACCCTGATGGTTCTTTCTTGTCAGACGATTCAGCTTTTCCACAGGAACATATTGAACCGTAATATTATGCGTTCTAGCATAATGAAGAATTTCCGCGATCTGCGGAGAACGCAAGCCACTTTGTACAAAAATCTTTTCTATCTCTTTTTCTGCTCTAATCAACTCCTCCACCGGATGAAGTCCAAAAACCATATTATTATCCATAGTTCTAATGTATTTCTATAAGCGTACAAATTTAACAATTTATTCAAAAAAAATCATAGTCTTTAAAAAGATTTTAGTAAATTGCGCCATATTAATATAATGTTTTTATCAAAACTAAATGATATGAAAACTAACATCTTAAAAAACAGCGCGATTTTATTCTCTATGATGTTTTTGTTTTTGACCAATGTCATTAGCGCACAAAATATCGTTCGCCCAGAACCTATCGCAGGCAAAACTCTTACAAAAAACATAATACAACAGCACCTCTCCTATCCTCAGAATGCTCTTGACAATAAATTAAGCGGCAAGATAACAGTTTTATTTACAGTTGATAAAAACGGCAACGCATACAACCATCGTGTCGAAAACGCTTTTGACCAAGAATGCGCAGAAATGGCAATACATCTCGTAAAACAAATACAATGGAAACCAGCGACAAACAACGCTCTTCCATGCGAATACAATCACGAATACACCATCGAGTTTTCACACAAGACATATCTCAAGAACCTTGAAAAAGGAAAGATAAAATTCATCCCACAACAAGAACTCGTTGCTGACGACTCATATAACATCTACGAATTAAAAGAACTCGACAAAACTCCTAATCCATATTTCAACAATCAGAACATAACAATAGGATCTTACCTTCGTTCCGAGTTAAGATATCCTGACCAAGCTAAAGAATTTGAAATTTCTGGAACGGTAAAACTCAGTTTCATCATTGAGACCGACGGAAAAGCGTCTAACATTGTCATTGAGAACAGCGTTGGCGGAGGATGCGACAACGAAGCCGTACGTCTCATACAAAATCTTTTATGGACACCTGGTGTAAAAGACGGTAAACTCGTAAGAGTCAAGACCACGCAAGACATCACATTCCAATTCGGAGAAAGAAACTATCACGATGGAAATCAATATTAATCTATAATTAACACAAAATTAATTTTATGAAAAAGTTTTTATTATCACTCGCAATGGTGCTTTTCGCATCACAAATGATCTTCGCACAAGATGCTGAAGAAAAAAACTGGACACACGGCGGATTCGTTGGACTTAACGTATCACAAAGTCACTTCTCAAACTGGACATCTGGCGGTCAAGACAATGTTAACGGACTTAGTACATTCAAGTATAGTGCAAACTATCTTAAAGGCAAATCAAAGTGGGACAACAACATCGACCTCGCTTTAGGTTACAGTTACTTCGATTTCGACATGAAACCATTAAAAACTGACGACCGTATCAACATCAGTTCTTTATATGGTTACGACGTTGTTAAAGATGAATTATTCATCACTGCAAACCTCAACTTCCAATCACAATTCGCTGACGGTTTCGATTACAAAACTGACAGCACAAACAAAATCTCTAAATTCCTTGCTCCTGCTTATTTGACAGTAGGTCTTGGTGCTCAGTACACTCCAGCATCATGGTTCTCATTGAACCTCGCTCCTGCATCAGGCAGATTGACAATCGTAAATGACGAAGAATTGTCAGCAGCAGGTGCATTTGGCGTAACTCCAGGCAAAATCTGCCGTATGGAACTCGGTGCTCAGTTGATCGCTAACGTCAACTACGAAATCTTCAAAAACGTTATCTTCACATCTAAACTCGTTGTTTTCTACGACTACATGCAAACAAGAGAATTCAACGCATTAGATAAAGAATACGGATGCCGTTTTGACTTCGACTGGGACAACGCTATCGTTATGAAAGTCAACGACTGGTTAAACTGCAACGTTACAGCACGTCTCATTTATGATGAAGACATCAAACCTATCGAAGGCGACTCATTCTTACAATTCAAAGAAGTTTTAAGCGTAGGTATCTCTTACAGAATTCCTTGATTATGACAAGAATCGGTTTGTTATCAGACACACACGGTTGGCTCAATCCCAAGATATACGAGTTCTTCAAAGACTGCGATGAAATCTGGCATGCCGGCGACATTGGCGATTATGACGTCGCTATTGAATTGACCGCTTTTATCAACGGTCAACAGACTTCGTCACCAAAATTCAGAGCAGTCTTCGGAAACATTGACGACTGGGAAATAAGAGCCGACTTCCCTCAGTTTCAGATATTTAAAGTTGAGGACATGAAAGTCGTGATGACACATATCGGAGGTTACCCAAACAATTACGCGCCTGGAATCAAACAATTGCTTTTAGAAGAGAAACCTGACATCTTCATCAGCGGACACTCACATATTTTAAAGGTAATGCGCGATCCAAAATTAAATCTGCTGCATCTCAACCCAGGTGCTGCTGGAATGAAAGGTTTTCACAAAAAGGTAACAATGATGAGATTCCAAATTGACGGCAAAGAAGCAAGTAACCTTGAAATATATGAAACCGATAAATATTAAACAAAAAAGACCTTCAAAATTTTGAAGGTCTTTTTTATTTTAACGTAATCTGTCAACAGATTTCAACAAATCAATGTCTTTCTTAATCCATCGCATCGCCAGAACAGACAATACAATATTAATAAGAGGTATATATGTTCCGAACATATAATGAACTGTCTCTGGATTTATCTTCTCTTCAACATTAGATGCGTAATACAAGAAAATCAATCCGCAGATAATTGCATTCAAGAAAATATTCAATGAAGACAATTTCAATTGAAGTTCACGTTTTTTAAACTTGAAAATAGTAAAAAATGGAATTACAATTGCTATGATTGTTGTAATAAGCAACGGCAATGTATAAAGTCCTGAAAACTGAAGAGCGTCATTTGCATTTTCAACGCCTAAGATTGTCAATTTCATCAATTCTTCTCCACAATTAAATGAAAACACAGGAGAGAAAAACAATATCCCTGCAAAAACTGTTGCAAGAAATAGAAAAATAGTTTGAATTCTTTGTATCATAATTTACATTTTAATTTTCTGCAAATATAATGATAAGATTTTAACGATTTTTATTTTTTTAAAATTTAAAATGCTTGGTTTTACAAGAAAAAATAGTATATTTGCAAAACAATTTGAACAATTAGTCGAAGTAATTGTTTCGATAATAAAAAGAGGTGATTCCATCTCTTGTTTTTCAAAAAGGTCCTTCATTATAACTCAAATTTCAAAAGGAAAATTCTATGTACGACATCTACGAACTAAACGAAAAATCGTTAGTTGAACTCAAAGAGATTGCTCTTAATTTGGGAGTAAAGAAAATCAACATACCTAAAAACGAATTAGTCAATAGCATTGTTGAAAAACAGTCTGTTCATCCTGACATAATACAAGATAAAAAAGAAGACGACAATGTGAAGACAGAAGCGACTGTTGTTGATAAACCAAAGAAGAGAGGACGTAAAATTGCAACTTCAAGACCTGACAAAAACTTCAATGAAAAGAGATTGGAAAACGAAGGCGCAACAAACGAGCAATCAAAACAAAATACAGAGAACCAAGGCACTGGCGATTCTGAAACAACATCAACCGAAACAAAACCAAAACGTGAGAAACGCCCAAGAATAGGCATGAGAACCGACGTCGTAAAAACAACAATAAACAACGACGACGAAGAAAACAAAGTAAAACACGTTTCTTACGCAAAGAGAAAGACAAAAACCGCCGCACCAGTCGAGACTACAGAAAACGTTGAAAAGATTGAAAACGAAAACACAACAAAAGAAACTGTAGCAGAAGTCGCTGCTGAAACAGAAATCGTAACAACATCTGTAGTTGAAGAAAAAACTGAAGTTTACGAAACATCACAAAATCAAGTAAACAATCAAACACATATACAAGAGGAAACAAGCAGCAAATACAAGAAAGAAGAAATCATTTCTGAATTTGACGCCGTTGTCAACGCTGAAGGCGTTTTGGAAATAATGCCAGACGGATACGGATTCCTTCGTTCTTCAGACTACAACTACCTCAACTCTCCTGATGATGTATATGTATCACAATCACAGATAAAATTATTCGGACTTAAGACTGGCGACAGCATCCAAGGCATCATCCGTCCTCCTAAGTCTGGCGAAAAATATTTCCCACTCATCAAGGTAAATAAAATCAACGGATTAACACCAGAACAGGTACGCGACCGTATCCCATTCGACTTCCTCACTCCTCTTTTCCCAACAGAGAAGTTCAAACTCACAGGTCACAATGGCGGTACTATCTCAACAAGAATCATGGACCTCTTCGCTCCTATCGGCAAAGGTCAACGTGGTCTCATCGTCGCTCAACCTAAGACTGGTAAGACAGTATTGCTTAAAGAAGTTGCTAACGCAATAGCAGCAAACCACCCTGAAGTTTACCTTATTATATTATTGATCGACGAACGCCCTGAAGAAGTAACAGACATGGCAAGAAGCGTTAACGCTGAAGTCATCTCTTCAACATTCGACGAACCAGCAGAAAAACACGTCAAGATTGCTAACATCGTATTGGAAAAGGCAAAACGTCTGACAGAATGCGGACACGATGTTGTCATCCTCCTCGACTCTATCACACGTCTTGCTCGTGCTTTCAACACAGTGTCACCAGCATCAGGAAAAGTTCTCTCTGGCGGTGTTGAAGCCAATGCGCTTCAAAAACCTAAACGTTTCTTCTGTGCAGCACGTAACATCGAAAACGGCGGTTCACTCACAATCCTTGCTACAGCATTGATTGACACAGGTTCCAAGATGGACGAAGTCATCTTCGAAGAATTCAAAGGCACAGGTAATATGGAACTCCAACTCGACCGTCGTCTCTCTAACAAACGCATCTACCCTGCTATCGATATCGTAGCTTCAGGTACACGTCGCGACGACTTATTGGTTGACGAGCGCACACTCGCAAGAATCTGGGCTTTAAGAAACCACTTCGCAGATATGACTCCAGTGGAAGCAATGGAATTCCTCAAAGACAGAATATCCAAGACACATTCAAACGAAGAGTTCTTGGCAACGATTGATAAATAAAGACTACAAGTCAACAAGACTACAAGACCACAAGTAAAAAAAAGACAGCCTTAAGCTGTCTTTTTTTTTACAAATTTATTATCAATTAAACATTGTCATCAAATCTTCTTTCGTCAATCCGTTGAAGTCGCCGGAACTCATGAATCCTGCAGCGACATTTTCTTTCTTCACATCATTCAAGACGCTCATCAATTCGTCCTTTGAATGAACCACCTGAATGTCTTTTCTAGCAAAACCTTCAACAATTCTCTCGTCGCTCATCATATCCAACTTCTTGATTGCCACAGCATGCGGATCGTAGAACACAACCGCCTTGTCACAGTTGTCGAGACAATTTTTATAATGGTCAATAAACACTTCGCTAAGGCTGCTATAAGTATGCAATTCAAAAACGACCAACAAAAATCTCTCTGAATATTGCTCGCGCAACGCCTTCACTGTCGCAAGGACTTTTGACGGCGCATGAGCGAAATCGCGGAACACCAGATTGTTCTTTTCCTTATTCTCAAACATCAGCTCAAGACGACGTGAAGCACCTTTGAAGGAAGAAATAGCATCATAGAAAACATCATCGCTGATACCTAATTGTTTGCACACATTATAAGCAGCATTGATATTTTTCATATTATGCTCGCCGAAAATCTGAACACCGATTTTCTTGTCGCCATAAATAAGACAAGTGTTTTCACCATCGCTTTGATATTGATGAATATCGTAACCGTAAGTTGCTACATTTGCTTTCGCAGCGATCTTGGCAGCTTCAGCATCGTTTTTATCGTAGATAAGGCATCCGCCTTTTTCTATTGTATCGACATAAATTCTAAATTGTTCGAGATATGAATCGAAAGTTGGAAACACGTTGACGTGGTCCCATCCTATTCCGCTAATCACAGCGATATGAGGATGATATTTATGGAACTTAGGCACTCTGTCGATTGGCGAAGTAAGATATTCATCACCTTCTATCACCATATATTTCGCCGACTCGCTGAGACGCACCATCACGTCGAATCCCTCAAGTTGCGCGCCCACCATAAAATCCGTCTCAATACCAGCATGTTTCATGACATGAAGAATCATGGAAGTTATTGTCGTCTTGCCATGACTTCCGCCTATCACGATACGCGTTTTGTCTTTGCTTTGTTCATAGAGATATTCCGGATATGAATACACTTTAAGTCCGAGTTCCTGAGCGCGAATAAGTTCAGGATTATCGATACGAGCATGCATTCCGAGGATGACCGACTCGTACGATTCGTCAAGTATTTCAGGATGCCATCCTATCTGTTCCGGAAGTATTCCTTCGTTTTTAAGACGAGTTTTTGAAGGCTCAAAAATCTCGTCGTCGGAACCTGTCACTTCGTAACCTTTTCTATGTAAAGCGATAGCGAGGTTATGCATCGCGCTTCCGCCAATAGCAATAAAATGCACTTTCTTCATATCTGTAATAATTTATCGTAATTGCAAAGATAGGAAAAAAGACTACAAGTCAACAAGACAACAAGACAACAAGTTTTTTAATTAGGAATGAGGTATTATTTTTATTTGAACCGTTGAACTTTGAACCATTGAACCTAAAAAGTTCCGAAGGAACGACAGACAATAGGCAGGCGGTGAAGCGCGTAGCGCGGAAGCCCTGCAAAAAATGTTTACAAAAAAATCAAAGTTCCGAAAGCACAACAGAATTGCGTGATTCTTTTCTGTCGTAATTAAAAAGCCGCACGGCGGTGCGGCTCTAGGTGAAATATCACTAATTTTCCCCATGAGATCCTGAATCCCTGATACCCTGAACACCTCAGATCCTCAGTTCCTCAGATCCTCAATTCCTCAGATCCTCAATTCCTACTTAACCCATTTTCCTTCTTCAATTTTCAATTTTCCATTTTCAGTTTTCAATTCCCAGATGTAGGTTCCACTTGGCCAATTAGAAGCATCTACAGAAGTGACATCGTCGGTTATTTCCTGTTCATGAATTTTTCTTCCTTGAATATCATAGACAGATAAAACAGCATTACGCAAACCGGTTCTGATATTCAAGACATCTCCTCCCGGATTTGGGTAAGCGACAGCAAGATGAAGATTATGAGCGTGCGCTTCTTCTATGTTATCAATTCCAAATGCTGATGGAGGAAATTTGGAAATTTTAGAGAATCGTTTGTTTTCATCTAATAGATATTTCGATTGTGTTACGAGTAACACTCCATCATCACTTGTCGTTTTTATACATGATGCTGTAATGGATGTGCTTACATTATCCTTATAAAAAACTGTTGATATTGTATCAAATACATTATCAAGCAATTCTATCATCACATACGATTCTCTATCTGTCATGAAACCAACATTCAAAGTATATGCGAAATAAATATACCCGCCACTTGTCATATCAATACTGCGCAAAGCTATCTGGTCATGCACATCAGTCCTTCTTTCTATATATCGACAGACAGGAAGTACATCTGTTGAGTTATCTAAATCATCATCAAACTCATACAACCTAACGTCGTCACCATTTCCTAAATTCAGATCAGGAGATATCGTTGCCACGTATGAAGTGTTATGATTGCTGCGCATCACCGTATGATCACTGATATTACTTGCATGATAAGGAATATGCTCTGGTGCTATAATATATCTAGTATCTATATGATTGAATTCATTATCATAATACTCAACAGTGCCGTGTTTATCCATTTCATAACCTGTTGTATATAAGACATATCCGTTATTACCTTTAACCATCTGCTGCCTTCTATAAACTATTTTATGATATTCATTTCCTGTTGAGCGCATTTCATATCCTTTTTTCAACAAGATATTTCCATCGAAATCCATCTTGAAAAAGAAAAGCGAGTCATGTCCTCTCGGAGCATCAGATTTGCTGACAGATTTGATATAAGAACCTGTTATGTTCTCATCATCTTCAAATGCCGTGAAAATATATAAATACCCACTCAGAATATCAGGACGCATAAACCAATTTTCATCTCTTCTCTCAAATGTATCTATAGGAATTATATGTTCATAACTTTCTTCAACATTTAGATAATTATCTAATTTATATAGTCCTAAAATAGCGTCTGCAGGAGGATTGTCGAAGTTTTTAAAATAATTATCCGAATTCACATCATGATCTGGAGTATAAGTTGTAAGCATATAAGCTTTCCCATTCTTTTCAAAAAGATAAGGCATACTCGATTCACATAGTCCATCCTTTATATATTCTTTCCTGAATAGCTCTTCACCTTCTGATATTAATGCTAATGCCGGTTGAGTGGAAATAATTCCTCCTAACTTATTTCTAGGATAATATCGTAACGCAACCAAAACATTATCATTTGACAACTCAATAGCTTCTTCATAATCACAAGCCTCAATACTCTCATCACTATAATAAACGGCTTCCCATTCTTGGGAAAAAACATTAATAACTCCGCTGAAAAGCAGAGTTATTAATGCTATTATTGAGATAATATTATTCTTGTTCATAGTCTTGTTTTTATTTGGTTAATAATTTCTTTTTGCCTTGTGCTATGAGCCTCGAGCAATGAGCGATAGCTGAGGGCTAACTTGAGACTTAATTCTTAAAAATCTTCTAAAGTTCTAGAATTCTAAAGTTCTTCATTTAACCCATTTCCCCGTTTCAATCTCCTTCATTCCTAATTCCTCATTCCTAATTCCT